>NZ_JBEOPS010000016.1:0-178675 GCF_040310305.1 Pseudomonas sp. HY13-MNA-CIBAN-0226 | reverse complement strand
GCTACGTTTTTCGCCCGTATTCATTGCACCTTCCTGATAAGAAGCCAGAAGGTGTAAACCTTATTCAGGACGAGACACGGCAATGAAAAAAGCCCTATCGGATTTCGATAGGGCTTTTTTTTGGTTCTTGATCGCTCCCTGGAGCGAGCTTGCTCGCGAAAAACCCGAGGGCGCTGCGGGCCATCTGGTTTAACGCGATATCGTCCACGACCAGCGCGAGCAGGCTAGCCCCTGCAAAGGGGAACGTCAGTTGATCGGCGCAGAGGTGATAGACCATTGCGGATCAAGTGACCCGCTCATCTCCAGTAGCCGTTTGTAACCGGTACGAAGAATGCGCCGCTCGCCTTGCAGCTTGACGCAGTGACCCTCGTAGGTAGCGCTGCCGTTGCGCTCGCCCGCATTTCTACGCTGACGGCCTGCAGGCTCTACACGCTGGCGCAAGGGCCTGCTTGCGGGCACGGGAGGCAGGCCCTTTTTGGTTTGAAGGGGGAACTTACTGACAGGGTAAACCGAAAAAAACGCCGCTGGAACCTGGCAAGGTTGCAGCGGCGTGGTGGTGCGCGGAGGTGGTCAGGCCGCCACGGGCCGTACCGCTGTGAGATGCGCCGCAGGTTCCTTCATCTGTTGTCGATAGCGCGGCAGTGCCAGGGTCAGGAACACGCAGGCCAGCACCAGCATCGACACCGACGAAGCCAGGGCATAGCGCAGGGATTCACTGCCCAGGGTCGGCACGAAGAAATCGCTGAGCATGCCTACAAACAGCGGCCCGATACCGACGCCCAGCAGGGTCATGGCCATCACAAAAATGGCCGTGGCCTGTGCCAGCCGTGTGGCCGGGAACAGGTGGGTGATGGCGCTCAGGCACGGTGTTGCCCACCAGACACCAAAAAAAGAGAACGCGCTGTAGAACACAAACGCCTGTGGAACGGCGATGCTGCCGATGTAGAAGGCCGTGCCTTGGGGCCAGAGAAAGTACGAAAGAGCAAAGGGAATGCTGATCAGCGTACCTGCCAATGGCACACCGATTTGCCAGCCGACATCGCGCCGCGCCATGCGGTCGGTAAGGATGCCGCAGGCCAGGGTGCCGACAGTCGCACCGGTGCCACCCACCACGCCTACCAGGAATCCGGCTTCTTGCAGGTTGAGCCCGTGGGAACGGATGAGGAAGCTCGGGCTCCAGGTGCCGATGGCGTAGCCAGCAATCGCCGCCGCGCCGCCGGTGAGTACCAGGCACAGGAACGAGGGCATGCGAAACAGTTCGACAAGCGTCTTGAGCCAGCCTTCCTGTTGTGCCACGACCTGACCCAGCGGCACGACGCGCTTTGGCGCACGCACGGTCAGCAGCAGAAGCAGGCCCAGGAAGATCCCGGGGGCGCCGATCAGCAGGAAAGCGTAGCGCCAGCCGTGGTGTTGGGCTATCCAGCCGCCGAGGCCCAGGCCGACAATCGCGCCCAGGCTCGAACCGAGCATTAACACCGACAGTGCAGTGGATCGGCGGTTGGCCGGGTACAAATCCGAGACCATGGCCACCGACGGCGCCGTGCCTCCGGCCTCGCCGACTGCCACACCGATCCGCGCCAGCACCAGGGTCAGGAAGTTGCCGGCCATGCCGCAGAGCATGGTCATCAGGCTCCAGGCAATGCAGCTGAAGGCGATCACCGGCTTGCGCCCGATGCGGTCCGACAGGCGCCCCAGCGGAAAGCCGAACACGGTATAGAACACCGCGAAGGTCACCCCCGAAAGCAGGCCGATGCCGGTATCGGAAATGCCGAATTCGAGCTTCACCGGTTCGATCAGTATCGCCATGAGCTGACGGTCGATGTAGTTGAACACATAGATGCTGGCGAGCACGAACAGCGCGTAGTGCGTTCGCCATGTCACGGGGGGGGATTGATTCACTGCGGGTGCTCCCGGTTTTGTTCTAGTTGACGCGATGCTCGGCGTGTCACGGGTTTTTCTCATCGTCCATTCAGACCATTTTTGCTCTGCGCACCGTCCTGTTCTGCAGGATCGCCGACCTAGTCTTGTCGGACGATGTTTCGCATGTGCTCACGGTCAATCATTCAGCCCATATTCGCTGGCCTGTCAGGGTTTGCCCACGCTGTGGCAGCCCCTGGAAAAGCCTGAAAACAATAAGAAGCTGAGGAATTGCAATGAGCGTCTTGTTCGAGCCGGTCGCCCTGGGCGAACTGCAACTGGCCAATCGCATCGTCATGGCCCCCATGACGCGCAGCCGCGCCCTTGCCGATGCAGTACCCGGCAGCGATATGGTCGAGTACTACCGCCAGCGGGCCGGCGCCGGGTTGATCGTGGCCGAGGGCACCGCGCCTTCCGCGAGCGGTCTGGGCTATTGTCGCACCCCGGCCATCTATAACGATGAGCAGATCGTCGGCTGGCGGCGTGTCACCGAGGCGGTGCATGCCGAGGGCGGGCGCATCGTCCTGCAGCTGATGCATGTCGGTCGTGCCGCCAGCCGGCACAACAAGCCAGTCGGGGCGGCCACGGTGGCGCCGTCGGCATTGCGTGCGCGCACACAGGTGTTCAGCGACGCCGCCGGCCTGGTGGACACTGACGAGCCGCTGGCGCTGAGCCTCCAAGGCATTGGCGAGGTCATCGAAGACTACCGTCAGGCCGCACTGAATGCGCGCCTGGCGGGCTTCGACGGTGTCGAACTGCACTGCACCAGCGGTTACCTGCCGATGCAGTTCATGGCCTCAGGCAGCAACCAGCGCAGCGATGCCTACGGCAGCGACGTGACCGGACGGGTGCGTTTCGCCAAGGAAGTCATCGAGGCCATGGCCAGTGCGATCGGCGCTGGCCGTGTCGGTTTTCGCCTGTGCCCCGGTAATCCCTACAACGACATTGACGACCGCGATCCCGCAAGCACGGCGGCCGCCTTGTGTGAAGCTGTGGCGCCGTTAGGGCTGGCATACCTGCACATCATGCGCTCGCCTCTGGCCGACCTCGATGCCTTCGCCCTTGCGCGTCGCCACAGTCCCCATGCCTTGATTCTCAATGATGGTTTCGACGGCCACTCGGCCAGTGCCGCTCTCGCGTCGGGCGAGGGGGCTGCCGTGTCGTTTGGCCGTCACTTTATTGCCAACCCCGATCTGGTGGAGCGCTTGAAGCATGGCCTGCCTCTGAGTGGCTTCAACCGCAAGACCCTGTATACGCCGGGTCGGGCCGGGTACTCCGATTACCCCACTTATCAAGCGAATGCGCAGGAGGTGGCGCGATGAACCTGAATGACGTCAGCCACCTCCTGCCGACCCGCGCGGTACCACGGGAGCAGACCCAGGCACTGCTTGACCGGCGCTCGGCGGCGGCCGGGCTGATCAAGCCGAGTGATCGGCATACCCTGGCGGACCGCCTGGAACAACAGGCGCGCGAGCAGGGTGAACGCACATTTCTGATCTACGGCGACCAGGCGCTGAGCTACCAGGAAGTCGATGCCCGGGCCAATCAGATGGCCCACACTTTTTACGCCAACGGCCTGCGCGCCGGTGATGTCTGTGCCCTGGCCATGGAAAACCGCCCGGCGTTCTTCTGCACCTGGTTCGGCCTGGTGAAGCTGGGGGTGGTGGTGGCCTTCATCAATACCCAGGTAAACGGCCGTGCGTTGCTGCATGCATTGCACACCACCGACGCCAAGGCGTTGGTGATCGGTGAAGAATGCCTGGCCAATATACAGGCCACCGAAAGCTTTCCGGACTTGCCATGCTGGCTGATACGCGACGCGGAAAACCCCTGGTGCGGACCGCTGCCCAAGGTGATCGACGGGCATTTCGATGCGCGCCTGGAAAAAGCGCCGCGCACGCCGTTTCCACGCGATATTCGCGCGCACATCGAAGCGCAGGCGCCGACCCTGCTTATATTTACCTCGGGCACTACCGGCTTGCCCAAGGCGGCGCGCTACAGCCACATGCGCTGGATGTCCTCGGGCGATGTGATGGAAGTCACCCTGCAAGCCACCTGCGAGGATGTGTTCTATTGCTGCCTGCCGCTGTACCACGGCGCCGCAGCCACTTCGGTCACCTCTACCGCGCTGCGCGCCGGTGCAGCCATCGTGGTGCGCCGCAAGTTCAGCGTGCGTGAGTTCTGGAAGGACGTGGCCCGTCATCGGATCAGCATCTTCCAGTACATCGGTGAAATCTGCCGCTATCTGCTCAATCAGCCGGTGCGCGCCGGTGAGCGCGATCACAGCTTGCGCTGCATGCTCGGCGCCGGGCTGTCGCCGGATTCCTGGCAGCGCTGGCTGGAGCGCTTCGGTCCGATCCAGGTGTTCGAGGGCTGGGGCGCCACCGAAGCCAATGCGGCGGTGATCAACGTCGACAACTATTTCGGTTCTTGCGGACGCGTGCCGGACTGGAACAAGACCAATTTGCGGCTGGTGCGTTACGACATCGAAAACGACTGCCATCCGCGGGACGAAAACGGTTTCTATCAAGTCTGCAAAGTGGGGGAGATCGGTGAGGCCATGGGCTTTATCGTCGACCACCCGGACATTGGTGGCGGGCGTTTCGAGGGCTACACCTCAAGCGAGGCAACCGAGAGCAAGATCCGCCGCAATGTGTTGCGCGAAGGCGATGCCTGGTGGAGTTCCGGCGACTTGTTGCGCGAGGACGCTGAGGGTTACTGCTACTTCGTCGACCGCATCGGCGATACCTATCGCTGGAAGAGCGAGAACGTTTCGACCCAGGAAGTGGCGGACGCCCTGGGAGATCTCGCGGGCCTGGAGCTGGTGAATATCTATGGGGTGCAGGTGCCGGGCCATGAAGGCCGCGCTGGCATGGCCGCCGTCCAGATGCAGGCGGGCCAGGTGTTTGATCCGGCCGCACTGTATGCCGTGACTGAAGCGCGCCTGCCGCGCTACGCAGCTCCGGTGTTCGTGCGGGTTACCCAAACGGCCGACCTGACGGCGAGCTTCAAGCTGCGCAAGGTTGACCTACAGCGCCAGGGCTACTGCCCGACGCGTTGCGGCGACCCATTGTTCATCCGCGACGAACAGGCCCGCACTTATGTGCCTTACTCGCAAGCAGCTCTGGAGCGGGCTGGCCTGGCGCCCTTCGCGGTGGCCGACCATGGCTGATCTCGACGCCAACGGTCACGAACTGCGCAGCGGCTTGCGCTATCCCTGGCCACAGCCGCCGGATTCCGGACAGGTGCTTGAAGTGGCGCCGGGTGTCTGGTGGTTGCGCATGCCGCTGCCGTTTCGCCTGGATCACATCAACCTCTATCTGCTGCGTCACACCGACGGCTGGGTAGTGGTGGACACCGGCATGAACACCGCGCAAACCCGAGAAGTCTGGGACCGGGTGCTCGGCGACGTGTGTGGCGGGCTGCCTCTGCTGGCGGTGGTGTGTACCCACTTCCACTCTGACCATGCCGGTGTGGCCGCATGGCTGTCGGAGCGTTTCCACTGCCCGGTGTATATGACCGCCAGCGAATTCCAGTCACTGCACGTCAGGTTTCCGGCCGAGCAACCGCCGGGCTGGGACCTTCTCGATTTCTACCGCAAGGCCGGCGTCAGCGATGAGCAGAGTGCCGAGATGTTCGCGGTGATGAGCAACGCGCATTTCCTGCCAGCTGCGCTGAACCATTTTCGCCGTTTGCGCGAGGGCAGCTGCCTGCACATCGGCGGTCGTACCTGGCAGGTGGTCATCGGTCGCGGTCACTCGCCGGAGCATGCGTGCCTGTACGCCGCCGATGACGACTTGCTGATCTCTGGCGACCAGGTGTTGCCGCGCATCACCTCCACCGTCGGTGTGCATGCCACAGAGCCGTTGGCCAACCCACTGCGCGAATGGCTCGACTCCATCGAACACCTGCGCAGCCTGCCCGACAGTGTGCTGGTGCTGCCTGCACACGAGCGGCCGTTCTTCAATTTGCATCAGCGCCTGGATCAGCTGGAGGACCATCACCGCGGGCATCTGGCACTGATGCTGGCCAACTGTGACGAGCCGCGCACCGTGCTCGAACTGATGGCTTTGCTGTTTCCCAAACTGTCGGGTCGTTTCGACGAACTGATGGCGCTTGGCGAAACGTTGGCCCATGCCAACTACCTGGTGGCCGAAGGGTCGCTGGAGCGGGAAGAGGACCGGGGGCTATATCGCTACCGGCGTGCTGTAAGGGGAGCGTGCGCGGTGACATCGCTCAAGGTGTTTTGAGCGGACGGCACGGCAGCAGTGTTGAACATTCCAGGCAGCCAACCGGTTGCCCTTCAGGAGAGTCAGTGTGATCAACAAAAACAACAATAACTCTACGGTCATCGGTTCAAGCGCGTTTCAGGTCACCAGCCTGGCGGCGGCCATTGCGCTGGTGTCGACACCGGTATGGGCCGGTGAAACCATCGAGTTCGACAACGGCGCGACCATCGATTGGTCGGTGACCACCAGCTACGGCCTCGGTGTGCGTACGGGCAGCCAGAGCGATCGCTTGCTGACGGTCAACGCCGACGATGCCAACCGCAACTTCGACAGTGGCAGCCTGACCACCAACCGCGTAGGGGCGCTGGGTGAAATGATCCTGCGCAAGGACAACTACGGCGCGGTGGTGCGGGGCAGTACCTTCTATGACGATGTCTACCATCGCAAAAATGATAACGACTCGCCCGCCACTGTGAACAAGAACGGCAGCAACGACGAGTTCACCAGTGACACCCGTTACTACAGTGGTGGTCGCAGCAAACTGCTGGATGCCTACGTGTTCAGCGGCTGGCGCTTTGACAACAACACCATGCTTGACGTCAAGGCCGGTCGGCACATCGAATCCTGGGGCGAGAGTTTGTTCTACCCCGGTGTGAACGGCGTTCAGAACCCTTCCGACGCGGTCAAAGCATCCCAGCCGGGTGTTGAAGTGAAGGAGATTCTGTTGCCGGTGGGCCAGTTCTCCGGCTCTTTCCGCCTCAACCCCAACATCACCCTCGGCGCTTACGTGCAGTACGAATGGAAGGGTACTGAATTGCCGCCGGTGGGCAGCTACTTGTCGAGCAACGATGTGGTCGGGCCCGGGCGTGAATTCATCTATGCCAACGGCCAGAAGGTCGCCTACCGCGGCACCGACGAACCCCGCGATAGTGGCCAGTGGGGCGTTCAGGTTCGCTACCGCCCGGTACAGGCCATTGAACTGTCGCTGTTCCACGTCAATTACCACGACAAGAATCCGGCCACCGCCCTGGTCGGCTACGACCCGCGGCCAGTGGGCGGAGGCCTCAACGCCTTCGCCATCAATGGTTATCGGATCAAGTACTTCGAAGACATCAAGCTGACCGGCATCAGTGCCTCGACCAAGCTCGGCGATACCCAGATCGGCGCCGAATGGTCGTATCGCGACGGTGCGCCGGTGATGGTCAACACAGGTCTTGGGGCTGTCCCGGCCAGGGGCAAGGGCCAGCAAATGCAATTGTCAGCGTTGCGAATCCTGGGGGACCGTCCCTGGGCCAGTCAGACGACGCTGACCGCCGAAGTCATCCGGGTGCAGGTCGACAGCGTCGAAGCCGCTTCGGCCGCGCCGAACCTGCAGGGTGTAAACCTCCTTCCTTCCGTGGCATCTCTCGTGGCGGCTTCCGATGACTACACCTACAGCACCGGTGCAGGCTACCGCACCAAATCTTCCAGCGCCTACACCGTGGGCGCATCGTTCAGTTATCCGGGGGTTTTCCAAGGCTGGGATCTGGAAGTCCCCTTCAGTTTCTCCAATGTCTTCAGCGGTTCCACGCCCATGTCCGGAAGCATCTCCGGGGTGCAGGGCGACCGACGCCTGAGCATGGGCACCACGTTCAAGTACTTGAGCAACCTGGAAGTCGGCTTGAAATACATCGCCTATCTGGGCGAGGCGGACCCAATCGACCGTCCGTTCGCTGACCGCGACTACGCCACATTCTCGATGAAATACACCTTCTGATCGACCACAAAAGGTCCGCGGCGCCTTGTTGCGCCCGGACCTCAACACACTGGAAAAAGCCGCAGCGTAGCGCTTCGGCATGGAGGCACTAATGGGGCTCAAAGGGCATGCGGCCATTGTTGGCACCGCACAGTACAAACCGGAGAAGTATTCGACCGCACCCAAGATGTTTCACCTCGAGCAGGTCGCCGACCTGGCAGCGCAGGCCCTGCGCGATGCCGGCCTCAAGGCCTCGGACCTCGACGGGTTGGTGATCAACGGTCCACATTTTCATGAGGCCTCGGTGTTTGTACCGGCGATGGCTGCCGAGTACCTGGGCTTGCGACTGAACTTTGCCGAAGTGGTGGACCTGGGGGGCTGCACCTCGGTCGGTATGGTCTGGCGCGCCGCCGCCGCAATCGAATTGGGGCTATGCCAGGCCGTGCTATGCGTGATCCCTGCACGCATGGCGCCATTGGGGCCCGATGAGGATCCTGGCTGGATGGCCCGGTCCATGCGCTTTGGCGGGCATAGCACGGCATTCGGCGCGCCCGAGGCTGAATTCGATCTGCCTTACGGGCACATGGGTCAGAACACCGGCTACGCGATGATCGCCCAGCGTTATGCCGCGCACTACGACTACGACCAGCGGGCCATGGCCAAAATTGCCGTGGACCAGCGCACTAACGCCCTGGCCAATCCGCAAGCGATGTTCTATGGCCAGCCGTTGACCATCGAGCAGGTGCTGGCCAGCAAGATGGTGGCCGACCCCTTGCACGTCCTGGAAATCGTCATGCCGGTGGCCGGCGGCGCCGCGATGATTATCACCAACAAGGAAGTGGCCGCGCGGGCCCGCAAGCGTCCGGCCTTCATCACCGGGTTTGGCGAACACCTGGCATTCAAGTCGCCGTCCTATGCCGAGGACATGCTGCACACGCCAATTGGTCCGGCTTCCCAGCGAGCCTTTGCCATGGCTGGGCTCAAGCCACAAGACGTCGATGCCGCGCAGATCTACGACTGCTACACCATTACCACCTTGCTGACCCTTGAGGATGCCGGTTTCTGCGCCAAGGGTGAGGGCATGGCGTTTGTGCGTGAACACGACCTGACCTGGCGTGGTGATTTTCCGATGAATACCCATGGCGGACAACTGAGTTTCGGCCAGTCGGCCTCGGCCGGTGGCATGAGTCAGGTGATCGAGGCGGTGACGCAAATCGCTGGCACTGCCGGAGAACGGCAACTGGGTCGCTGCGACAGCGTCTACGTCTCGGGCACCGGTGGCGTAATGAGTGAGCAGGGCGCATTGATACTTCAGGGAGCATAAGCACATGTCCAACAACAAACCGATGCCCGTGGCGACACAGATCTCCGCGCCCTTCTGGGAGGGTCTGAAGGCTCGCCGACTCTTGATCCAGCAGTGCAATGCCTGTGCACACTGGAACTTCTACCCGCGCCGACATTGCCCTGTGTGCCTGGAACACGACCTGGCCTGGCGCGAAGTCGACGGCGCAGCAACGCTGTACAGCTATACCGTGACGCGCATCGCGACCTTGCCCGATTTCATGGATGAAATGCCGCAGAAACTGGCGGTGGTCGAGCTGGCCGAAGGGGTGCGCATCAACACCAACCTGGTCGGCCTTGAGGAAAACGAAATCGAGATCGGTATGGCCTTGCAGCCGGTGTTCGCCGAAGTCGACGCCAAGGGCAATCGTCTGCTGCGCTTCACCGGCACTGACAAGGATGCGGCGAGCCTTGAGCCGCTGCCCGCAATGGGCAGCGAGCCGGCGCCTTCAACGGCGGCACAACTTCCCGCGCGACAGGTCGACCTCAACGACGGGCCGGCCTTGCAGGCGCTGGTCAGTGAGCAATACAGCGACTGGAGCAATGTGGTGATGGTCGACCAGGCGCTGATCGACGACTTTGCGCGGTTGTCGGGGGACGATTACTGGATTCATACCGATCCGCAGCGGGCGCGGCTGCAAAGTCCATTCGGCGGCACCATTGCCCATGGTGCGCTGGTGCAAGTGCTGCAGTCGCGGATGAAATTGGCGTTGGGCTTCGAAATCAGCGGCTTCACCACTCAGATCAATTATGGCTCCGATCGCCTGCGCTTCCCTGCGCCTGTTCCAGCCGGCTCGCGCATCCATTCGCGGGCCCGGGTGAAAAAAGTCGAAATCCTGGCCCGTGGCACCCAGCTCACCCTGGAACTCAACATTCATGTGGTGGGCCAGGACCGGCCGTCGGTGATCAACGACCTGGTGATCCTGTACATGGCTTGATCGCCACCCAATCCAATGAGCGGTGATCTCCTGTGGGAGCGAGCCTGCTCGCGAAGAGGCCATACCTGTCGGCATCAATGCCCACTGGTCTACCACCATCGCGAGCAGGCTCGCTCCCACAGTTGCATAAGCCATTTGGACGATGTGCCACCCATTCCTTGCACCGACTATTGATCCAGAGGCAACGCCCATCTCGATTGCCTCGCATGCCTTGGTGCGTGACAAAAACAAGAGGATTGGCCCTATGACTTGCCTTATCCACGCCGTCCCCGAACAGGAGCGTTGCTCATGCGCTCGGTGATCGGCTACGCGGTCTGCCTGGTGGTCGCCTTGACCATTGGCTACACCTTTTCCCCCAAATCCCCTCCGCAAGCAGAACTGTTGGCCACGCGCCCGGACCGGGTGCAGATCAACGGCCTGCTCAATCTTGGCGCCCGAGTGGTGGCCGTGGGCGAACGTGGCAGCATTTTGCTCAGCGATGATCAGGGCGTCAGTTGGCAGCCAGCCAGCGTCGCCACGCAGCGCAATGCCACACTGACTGCAGTGGTGGCGCTTGACGCCAAGCGTTTGCTGACCGTGGGACATGATGGCTGGATCCTGCGTTCCGAGGATGCCGGCAGCAGCTGGCAGGAAATACGTTACGACAGCGATCTGGGCGAGCCGCTGCTTGGCATCTGGACCGGCGGTGGCGACAGCGTCATGGCGTTCGGTAGCTTCGGCAAGTTCTATCAATCTCTGGATGGCGGACAAACCTGGGCACCGCGGCAGCTGGACATCGACAGCGCGCACCTGAACAGCATGGCAGGTGGCAACGATGGCCGACGCATGCTGGTGGGCGAGCAGGGCCTGGTGCTGCGTACTACCGACAGCGGCCAGCACTGGCAGCCCCTGCCGGCGTTCTACAGCGGTTCGCTGTTCGGCATTGTGCGTTTGAGTGCGAACAACTGGGTGACCTACGGCATGCGCGGGCATGTGTTCGTCAGCCACGACTTCGGCGACAGCTGGACCCAGATCAAGCTCGGTAACCAACTGCCGTTGTACGGCCATGTGTTACTGCCCGATCACTCCGGCCTGGTGATCGTCGGGGCCGGCAGTTCGGTGGTACGCCTGGATGCACAGGGCGCGCTCGTCGGCGTCGGACGCCTGGCCGGTCTTGGCACGTTGACCTCGGCGACGATGGTGGGCTCGCGACTGCTGGTAGGTGGCGAGCGCGGCGTGTTGCAGGGCTCAGGTGGCAGCGTCGCTGCCCTAGTGGCCACACAGGCCACCCAGTAAATGAGAGGCGGTCAATGAATCAAGCTAAACACTGGGTGACGCGCTGCGTCGAAACGTGCGCCGACCACCTGATGGCCTGGCGCAAGGGGCTGCTGGTGTTGTTCGTCCTCGTGACGCTGGGCCTTGGCTACAGCGCCACCCATACGCAACTGGATCCGGGTTTCAACAAACAGATCCCGGTGCGTCACGAGTACATGATCAATTTTCTCCAGTTCAGCCGCTACTTCACGGGTGCCAACCGTTTCCTGGTCAGCGTGCGCTGGAAAGGCGAAGGCGACATCTACAACAACGAGTACCTGGAGACCCTGCGCAAGGTCACCGACGACGTGTTTTTCATTTCCGGGGTCAGTCGCCCCAGCGTGACGTCGCTGTTTACCGCGAATGTGCGCTATATCGAAATCACCGAAGAAGGGTTCTTCGGTGATGTGGTAGTGCCTCCGCGTTTCAGCGGTACTCCAGAAGACCTGGCGCAGGTGCGCAGCAACACGGCGGCCTCCGGGCAGGTCGGTCGTCTGGTGGCCAACGACCTCAAGTCGGCCATGGTCCGCGCCGACTTGCAGGACGTCGATCCCAAGACTGGCCAGCCGGTGTCCTATGTCGAGATCGCCAAGCGTCTGGAAGAGGTCCGCAGCAAGTACAACAGCCCCAATATCGAGATCAACATTGTCGGCTTCGCCAAACTGGTGGGGGATGTGGTTGAAGGGTTGAACACGGTGATCGGTTTCTTTGTGGTGGCCTTCGTCATCACCGGGTTGCTGCTGTGGCTGTATTCGCGGTCCCTGCGCCTGACAGTAGTGGCGTTGCTGGTCGCGTTGCTGCCGGTGGTCTGGTTGCTGGGTGTGCTGCCGCTGCTGGGCCTGGGGATCGATCCGATGTCGATCCTGGTGCCATTCCTGATTTTCTCCATCGGCGTGTCCCATGCGGTGCAGATGACCAACGCCTGGAAACAAGACGTGCTGGCCGGCAGTACGTCGAAGGAAGCGGCGCGCTCGGCGTTCTGCAAGATCTTTATCCCCGGCTCCCTGGCCTTGCTGATGAATGCCCTGGGCTTCGCAGTGATCATGATGATCGACATTCCGATCGTTCACGAATTGGGCGTGACGGCCTGCATCGGCGTCATGTTGATGATCATCACCAACAAACTGATGCTGCCGGTGATCATTTCCTACCTGCGGCTGGAACCTGCGCTGTTGCGTCGGGCGCAATCGCGGCCGGCGGGCAGGCACCCCCTGTGGTGGCGCTTGTCGGCACTGGCCGAGCCTGGGCCTGCCCTTGGGGTATTTGTTGTCAGTCTGTTGCTGCTGGCGGCCGGGGCCTACAAGGCTCGCGACCTGGCAGTGGGTGATATCGGCGCGGGCGCGCCGGAACTGCGCGCTGATTCGCGCTACAACCAGGACAACGCCAGGATCATCAGCAGCTACTCCATCGGGCTGGATGTGATGTCAGTGTTCGTCCAGGTCAAGGGTGTCGAAGAGGGCTGCTTGTCGCCTACCGTGATGCGCGCGGTGGAAGCCTTCGATTTCCACATGCGTACCGTCTCGGGTGTGCAGTCGATTCAAAGCGTGGCGGACATGGGCAAACGGGTGATTGCTGGCAACAACGAAGGCAATCCGCGCTGGGCGGCGATACCGGGATCACCCCGCGGCCTGAGTCAGGGCGCTCGGGCCTATATGCCGGATGATGGCCTGGTCACCGACGGTTGCCAGCAGATGCAGATCCTGGTGTTCCTCACCGACCACGAAGGCAGCACGGTCAGCCATGCGATCACTGAAGCGAGGCGGATCATTGCCGAAGTCAGCTCGCCGCAAGTCGAGTTCCTCCTGGCGGGTGGCAACGTGGGGGTTATGGCGGCCTCCAACGAGGCGGTCAAGCGTGCGGAAGTGATCATGCTCGGGGCGTTGTTTGGATCAGTGGCACTGTTTTGCTGGCTGACTTTCTTATCCATCCGCGCGGTGTTGTGCATTCTGGTGCCGCTGGCGATTGTCGCGATTCTGTGTAACGCACTGATGACCATGCTCGGTATCGGCCTGAAGGTCTCCACCTTGCCTGTCATGGCGCTGGGTGTCGGAGTGGGCGTGGACTACGGCATTTACCTGTACGAACGTATTCAGCACGAAATGCTGCGCGGAGCCAATCTGCGCGAGGCGTTCTACCAGGCCATGTGCCAACGCGGCACGGCGGCGGTATTCACGGCCGTGACCATGTCCATTGGCGTGTGCACCTGGGCGTTCGCACCGCTGAAGTTTCAGGCTGACATGGGTGTGTTGCTGTCGTTCATGTTTCTGGTCAACGTGCTGGGGGCAATTTTCCTCCTTCCGGCGCTGGCCGCCTGGTTCAATCGTGGGCGGCCGTTGGTCGCCGACAGAATGCGCCAGCCGGTGCCGTTACAAGGGCAGTTTCGTCTGAAAAACAGCCCGGCCGAGCGTGATCGAGGAGGCGAAAAATAAACCTGTCCGACCTATTGTGGAGTCCGCACACACTAGGGAAACTGGCTGAGAAGTTGCAGTCGAATGAGGGGGAACCCGGGTTCCCCCAGCCGAAATTATAAAAATAACAAGGGAAGGGCGCAGTCCTTACCCGAGCGAGATAAGACTATGCAAAACGCTGACTTGACGCACCAGGCCCTGGCCAGTCTTGGCCTCGATCTCACGCACTACAACCAGTTGGTGGGCGAAATCTACGAAGGCGCCCTGGATCCAAAGCTGATGGCCCACGCCCTTCGAAGCTTTCTCAAACTCTACGGTGCCAACTACGTCACCTTGATCCTGCGGGTGCCGGAGCAACCCGAAACCGGCGTGATGATCATCGTCGGTGACATCGAAGGCGCCGGTGATATCTGCTACATGACCTACCCGCAAATCGATTCGCCGTTCTCCAACCAGCCGCTGGACCATGTGTTCACCGTGGACGACCTCATGAGCGCAACGCAATGGGAGCAGAATGGCTACTACAAAATGTTCTGCGAACCCTATGACGTGTACCACTTAATGTGTGCCGATATTTCCACACCGGACGGCGGCAAACTGCGCTTGCGCATGACTCGCCCCAAACGGGCTCCCAACTTCTCTGCCCACGACCGCGCAGTGTGCGCCAGCTTCCTGCCTCACCTGCGACGTGCCTCCCAACTGCATAACTTGCGAGACCGCAGTGAATCGCTGAGCGAGTTGTACTCCCAGGCCATCAGCCGGTTATCGGTGGCGACCCTGGTGCTCGACGAGAGCGGCAGTGTGTTGCAGATCAATCCCGTGGCCCAGGAAATCCTTTCCCGTTCCGATGGCTTGAAACTGGTGGGCGGACGCCTTGAGGCGACGTATCCCAGCGATAACCGTGAGTTGCAACGCCTGATTCGTGGCGCGTTCTGTCCCGATGCCCCAAAAAGCGCCGAGGCCATGTCGGTTACGCGTCCATCCGGCTTGGTCAACCTCGGCGTGGTCGTCGAATCGATTCCATCACTGGACTGGGCAGAGGAGAAGGGGCAACCGGCGGCGTTGGTGTATATCCGCGATGCGTCGAGCAAATCCCTGGCCAGTGAAGTGGTGACCAAGCAGCTGTTCAACCTGACCAAGGCCGAAACCGCCCTGGCCATGGAACTCGCCAACGGCTTGTCCCTGGAGGAAGCTGCCGAAGTGCTCAATATCCGGCGCAACACCGCGCGGGCACACTTGCGCTCCATCTTCTCCAAGACCGGAGTGCGACGCCAGACGGAACTGGTGCGCATCATGCTCAACAGCGTGGTTGCCTTGGGCAAGCCGCAACTCGCGTTGAAGGTGGCCGAAAAAATCAAGGTGCCCCCGCTGCGACTGGCCGTGCCGATCTACCGTCAGGCCTGATCCTGCCCACCCTTCGCCGGGCCATTCGCCGCCCGGCGTAGCTAACATTCACGCAGCACATTTTTAGTCCGCACAGACGATGCCGTCCCGTGATCGCCCTGTCGATACTGGGCGGACCAATCACGGAGAATCACCATGCCAATTACAGCCATCACCGGCAGCGCCTCGGGAATCGGGGCGGCCGTATCTGCGGCCATGCGCGCCGCCGGGCATCAGGTCATAGGGATCGATCGCAGTAACGCCGAAGTGATCGCCGACCTGTCCACTGCGCAAGGGCGTGAGGCCGCCATCGGGCAAGTGCTTGAACTCAGCGGAGGGGTCCTCGATGGGCTGATCTGTTGCGCCGGGGTCGGTGTCACGGCATCCAACTGCGGTTTGATCCTTGCGGTGAATTACTTCGGCGTCAGCCAGTTGCTCGACGGCCTGCAGGGAGCGTTGGCCAAGGGCCAACAGCCGGCTGCGCTGGTGATCGGCTCGGTGGCGGCGACTCATTCCGGGCCCGATGGCCAGCCGATGACCGACGCGATGATCGCGGGTGAAGAGGCCCGGGCGCTTGAGTTGGCCAACGACCTCGGTCAACCGCACGTCGCCTATGCTGCTTCCAAATGTGCCATCAGCCAGCATGCCCGTAGCCTGGCGGTGAGCTGGGGCAAGCAGGGCATGCGTTTGAACGTAGTCGCGCCGGGTGCGGTTGAAACGCCATTGCACCAGGCCTCGCTGGACGATTCGCGTTTTGGCCAGGCTACCCGCGAATTTGTCGCACCTCTGGGTCGTGCCGGACAACCTGCGGAAATTGCCGCAGTAGTTGCCTTCCTGCAATCGCCCCAGGCTTCGTTTATTCATGGCAGTGTCGTGTTCGTCGATGGCGGCATGGACGCCATGGTCCGCGCCACGCGCTTCTAAAAAGGAACTTGCATGAACAAAGTGGCATTCATCACCGGCGCCAGCCGGGGCATCGGCCGTGAGGCGGCGCTGGCATTCGCCCGCGCCGGCTTCGACCTGGCGATCAGCGCCCGTACCCTCAACGAGGGGGAACAACATGAGCATGCCCTGCGCGACGCCGCCGGGGCGCCCCTGGCCGGCAGCCTCAATGGTACTGCGCAGGCCTTGCGTGATCTGGGGTGCCGGGTGCTCGTCGTGCCGATGGATTTGCTCGACAGCGCCTCGGCCCTGGCCGCCTGCCAGGCGGTGCTGGCCGAGTACGGGCGCATCGACGTGCTGATCAATAACGCGATCTACCAGGGCAGTGACCTTAATGCCGGATTCATGGACCTGCAGGCCCAGACCCTGGAACGGATGTTCCAGGGCTACATTCTCACCCCGTTCCTGCTGACCAAGGCGGTTGCCGAGCACATGGTGGCGCGCGGGGGCGGGGTGGTGATCAACGTCACTTCCGGTGCCGGCGAAAGCGACCCACCGGTAGCTGCGGGCAAGGGCGGCTGGGGTTATGCGTACGGGGCCGGCAAGGCGGCAGTGTCGCGATTGTCCGGGGTGTTGACCACTGAACTGGGGGAGGCTGGCGTGCGCGCCTATACGCTCAATCCTGGCGTAGTCACCACAGAGGCACTCAAGGCGACCATCGGCGACAAAGGCCTGATCGCCCTGCGTGCCGGCAGCGCTCCACCCCACGTGCCGGCGGCGGTGATGCTGTGGCTGGCCACGGCGGAACAGGCATCCGGGTTTCAACGGCGGACCATTGCTGCGCAGCCGTTTGCGCTGGAGCACGGCATCGTCGCCGATTGGCGTTGACAGAAACTGCTTGTGAAAGCGGTGGGCCAGTTGGCATAGAGGGCGACGGGCATGGCCTCATCGCGGGCAAGCCCGCTCCCACAGTTTCGGTGTCGTACACAAAACCTGCGTACATCACTTATCCTGTGGGAGCGGGCTTGCCCGCGAAAGCGTCGGAGCGGGCTGTGGGATCTTTACGCCTGCCGCCGCTGGCGGGCGAGGGTCATGGCGGTGTCTTCGATCATGTCTTCCTGGCCGCCGACCATGCCGCGGCGACCCATTTCGACCAGGATTTCCCGGGCCGACACGCCGTATTTTTTCTCGGCGCGCTTGGCGAACAACAGGAAGGAACCATAGACCCCGGCGTAGCCCATGGTCAGGGCATCACGGTCGCTGCGGATCGGGAAGTCCATGATCGGCACCACCAGGTCTTCGGCCACGTCCTGGATCCCGAATACGCTGACACCCGTGTCGATCCCCATGCGATCACACACTGCCACCAGCACCTCCATCGGCGTGTTACCTGCGCCAGCACCGAGGCCCGCGCAGGCGGCGTCGATGCGGTTGGCCCCGGCGGCAATCGCGGCGATGGAGTTGGACACACCCATCGACAGATTGTGATGGCCATGAAAACCGATCTCGGTCCCTGGCTTGAGGGCTGCCCGCATCGCCGCCACACGTGCACTGACTTCATGGGGCAGCAGGTAGCCCGCCGAGTCGGTCAGGTAGATGCAGTTGGCGCCGTAGCTTTCCATGAGCAAACCTTGCTTGACCAGGCCCTCGGGGCTGTTCATGTGAGCCATCATCAGGAAACCGACGGTGTCCATGCCCAGGCCGCGGGCGTGGGAGATGTGCTGCTCGCTGACATCGGCCTCGGTGCAATGGGTGGCCACCCGGATGGTGTTGACGCCCAGTTCATGGGCCATTTTCAGATGATCGACTGTACCGATGCCCGGTAGCAGCAGCGCAGAAACCTTGGCCTTTTTCATCAGCGGGATTACCGCCGACAGGTATTCTTCGTCGGTGTGGGCCGGGAAGCCGTAGTTCACCGAACTGCCGCCGAGCCCGTCACCGTGGGTGACTTCGATCAGCGGCACGCCGGCCGCGTCAAGGCCGCAGGCGATGTCCTTCATCTGTTGCAGGCTGATCTGGTGACGCTTGGGGTGCATGCCATCGCGCAGGCACATGTCGTGGACGGTAATGCTTTTGCCGCGAAGATCCATGGTCTTTTCCTTATGCGTTGGCGGTTAAGCCGGTGGCTTGCAGAACCAGTTCGCCCTTGAGGATTTCCTCGGCGAACATCTCGGCCGTGCGTGCCGCCGCAGCCGTCATGATGTCGAGGTTGCCGGCGTACTTGGGCAGGTAGTCGCCCAGGCCTTCGACCTCCATGAAAATCGACACCCGATTGCCGTCGAACACCGGGCCATTAACCAGCTTGTAGCCGGGCACATAGCGCTGCACTTGCTCGATCATGGCCTCGATAGCGGCCGTGATCGCCGGCTGGTCGGGCTCAGTGACTGTCAGGCAATGCACGGTATCGCGCATGATCAGCGGCGGCTCGGCGGGGTTGATGATGATGATTGCCTTGCCTTTCTTCGCGCCGCCGACTTTTTCCACTGCCCTGGAGGTGGTACGGGTGAATTCGTCGATGTTTTTTCGGGTGCCGGGCCCGACTGATTTGGAAGCGGCGGTGGCGATGATTTCGGCATATTCTACCGGTTGTACGCTGGACACCGCTGCCACCAGCGGAATGGTGGCCTGGCCGCCGCAAGTGACCATGTTGACGTTCATGACGCCCAGGCCCAGTTGAGCCTTGAGGTTGACCGGCGGTACGCAATACGGGCCGATGGCTGCTGGCGTGAGGTCGATCATCAACACGCCCAAGGCATTGAGTTTGCGCGAATTTTGCGCGTGCACGTAGGCCGAAGTGGCATCGAAGGCAATCTGGATCTGGTCTTCCAGCACATGAGGCAGCAATCCGTCGACACCCTCGGCCGTGGTCTTCAGGCCCAGCTCGCGAGCCCGGGCGAGGCCTTCGGAGGTGGCGTCGATGCCCACCATCCACACCGGTTCCAGCACGTCACTGCGCATCAATTTGTACAACAGGTCGGTTCCGATGTTGCCCGGCCCGATCAGCGCGCATTTGATCTTTTTGTTCATGGTCTTTGGCTCCAGGAAGGGAGAAAGGGAAGGGCGTGCAGGGTGATCAAGGGACAAAGCGCAGGCTGGCTTCGCCCAGGCCACTCATGGAAAGACTGATGTGGTCACCGGCGACTACGGGCACCAGCGGCGCCAGGGCACCGGAGAGAATGATCTCGCCGCGGCGGAACGGAATGCCCAGCTCGCCCAGGGTATTGGCCAGCCAGGCCACGGCTGCGCAGGGGTGGCCTTGTACCGCCGAGCCCAGTCCCGAGCCTGCCGGCTGGCCGTTTTTAAGCATTTGCATGTGCACGGCGGCAAGGTCCAGCGAGCGCGGATCGGTGCGCTGGGCGCCAAGGGCAAACACGCCACAGGAAGCGTTGTCGGCCACGGTGTCCTGGATACGGATCTGCCAGTCATCGATTCTTGAGTCGACAATCTCGAAACACGGCACGACCCATTGACTGGCAGCGAGTACGTCCTCGGCGCTGATGCCGGGGCCTTGTAAATCTTCGCCGAGAATAAAGGCGATCTCGCCCTCGGCCCTCGGCTGGATCAGGTTGTAACGGGCGAGGCTGACTTCGCAGCCATCCTCGACCTGCATGGCATTGGTGAGGAAACCGAAGTCTGGCTGGTGCACGTCCAGCATTTCCTGTACGGCGCGGCTGGTCACCCCGATTTTCTTGCCAATCACCTGCTCGCCAAGTGCCTCGCGACGTTGCAGGAAGTGCAAGGAAATCCGGTAGGCCTGTTCCAGGGTGATCTGAGGGTAGCGCCGGGTCAGAGGCGCCAGGGTCTGACGGCTGCGCAAGGCGTTGAACAATTCGTCGCCAAGCGTGTTGATCAAATGAGCGTCCATGGCAGGGCTCCAGTCATGTGGAAAAAAAACCCGCCCGGCGTCATCAGGGGCGGGCCAAAAACAGCTGCTTAGCCGGGCCAGACCGACGAGTCTGCGCCGCCATCGACGTCGATAACCTTGCCAGTCACCCAGGCCGAGGCCGGGCTGGCCAGATACAGCGCGGCGGCAGCAATATCTTGCGGGGTACCCAGGCACTTGAGTGGAGTGTTGCTTTCCATGACTTGGCGCATGGCACTCGGCATCACGCCATTGAGCGCTTCAGTCAGGGTAGGGCCGGGTGCGACAGCGTTGACCCGAACCTGCGGTGCGAAGTCCTGGGCCAGCAGGCGGGTCAGATGGCTGAGGGCAGCCTTGGCGGTGCCGTAGGCACTGAAATGGCGCTGCGCATAGCGTGCCGCTACCGAGCTGATATTGATGATGTTGCCGCCGCCTGCCTCGCGCATCAGCGGCACACACAATTGGCAGAAGGCGTAGCTGGTGGCGACGTTGAAGTTCAGCACCTGAGCGAACTGCTCGGGCGACATCGCCAGCGGATCATTCGGACCGCCACCGCCGACATTGTTCACCAGGTGAGTGATACGACCCATTTGCTCCACGCTCTGACGCACCAGCGCATGGCGTTGCTCGGCGTCGTTGACGTCACACGCGACCGCCAGGGCGCGTCGTCCAAGGCCGCGAACTTCTTCGGCCACGGCCTGGACTTCGTCCAGTGACCGCGCCGAGCACACCACATCTGCGCCGGCTTCGGCGTACGCCAAGGCAATCGCCCGACCGATTCCCCGGCCGCTGCCGGTGACGATGGCGACGCTGCCGTGCATCTGGAAACGCTGCAAAATACTCATGGCCCTTGCTCCGTGGGGTCGATGGTTGATGGGTTGACTATCGTCGCAACGACCGTAGCCAGCATCGTCTCAATGGACTATCAAGCAGGGCACATACCCCGTAGGAGCTGCCGCAGGCTGCGATCTTTTGATCCTGCTTCTAAATAACAGGATCAAAAGATCGCAGCCTGCGGCAGCTCCTACCCAGGAAGAACCCGGCTCTCGCAACCGGTGCAAACCGTACGGCCCCCTAGTCCGCTTTGACGATGAATGATCGTGCGCTCGATCCGATGATTGATCACAACTCGCGCAGTGGCGCAGTGAGATCGGGAGAGTTGAGTGATGCACAGCATGCGAGAAAAGACCCAGGACGAACGATATCTGATTGAGCGTGCGCGCAGCATGGTGCCCGCCCTCAAGGCGCGCACGGCGCAGGCCGACAAGGACTTGAAGATACCGGTGGAGACCGTGCTCGAGTTGCAGTCCACTGGACTGCTACGGGCCATGCAGCCACGGGCGTTTGGTGGATATGAAGTGGACCCGCGCACCTTCTTCGAAATCCAGACCATCCTTGCCGAAGGCTGCATGTCCACTGCCTGGATATATGGCGTGATGGGGGTTCATCCATGGCAACTGGCCCGTTACCCGATTGAAACCCAGCGCGAAGTCTGGGCGGATGACCACAATGCATTGATCTGCTCGACCTACATGCCGGCGGCCAGGGTCACGGTGGTCGAGGGCGGTTACCGCATCAGCGGGCGCTGGGGGTTCTCCAGCGGCAGTGAGCACTGCCAATGGGTGCTTCTGGGAGGAATACTGCCGCCCGATGGCGAACAGGCCGCCGAGCACGGCACCTTCCTGTTGCCACGCAAGGACTACCAGATTGAGCGCAATTGGGACGTCATGGGCCTGCGCGGCACCGGAAGCCATGACATCACGGTCGAGGATGTATTCGTCCCCGCCCATCGCGTGCAGCGCACCAATAACTGGACGCTCGATGCGACGCCCGGGCGCCACGTCAACACCAACCCGATCTACGCGATCCCGTTTGCCCAGGTGTTCTCCCGCGCCGTCTCCACATCGGCCATTGGCGCCCTGCAGGGTGCGATCAACGAGTTCCGTGACAATGCCGCCAAACATATCGGCAAGCACGGTGCCCGTACCGCAGACGATCCTGTGGCGCAAACCGCCATTGCCGAAGCGATGATCACCGTCGACAGCCTGCGCCTGGTGCTGGAACGCAACTACGAGCACCTCATGAGCCTGGCCCGCGCCGGCGAATACCCGGATACCGAAACCCGGCTGTTGTATCGCTACCAGTCGGCCTACGTGACCAATATTTGCGCTGAACGGGCCAACGACCTGCTGCGCAGCATGGCCGCTTCAGGCTTGTACAACACCAACCCGGTGGCGCGACTGTTCCGCGACCTGCACCAGGCACGTGGACACATTGCCAACAATTACATGGCTTACGGGCGCAGTTACGGCGCGGTGATGCTGGGTTTGCCCAATCCGGACCCTTACGTCTGAAGCCATGGCGCCCGTTTTGACTCCTTGGGTCTACACCCGCCCGTAATACACGGGCAGGTGGTCATGAGTAGCTGATCTATGAACAATTATCTTGCCCTGCGTGTGGCACGAGTGATCGAGGAAACCGCCGATGCGCGCTCCCTGGTTTTCGACGTGCCGGAGCATCTGGGTGAACGCTTCCACTATCAACCCGGCCAGTTCCTGACCTTGCGAGTGCCCTTCGAGGGCGGTTGGCTGCCCCGTTGCTACTCATTGTCGAGCACGCCATTGCTGGATGAGCCCTTGCGGGTAACGGTCAAACGTGTGCACGAGGGCCGCGCTTCGAACTGGCTGTGCAGCGAGTTGCAGGCCGGCCAGACCCTGGAGGTACTGCCACCTGCCGGGGTATTTGTGCCGCGTAGCCTCGACGGCGATTTACTGCTGTTCGGCGGCGGCAGTGGCGTGACCCCGGTGCTGTCGATCCTGCGTTCGGCGTTGCTCGCCGGAACCGGCCGGGTCTTGCTGATCTACGCCAACCGCGATGAATCCTCAGTGATTTTCCGCGATGAACTCCGGCACCTGGCCAGCGCCCACCCGCAACGCTTGCAAATCGTCCACTGGCTCGATTCGGTACAGGGCATCCCAAGCGTCGGACAACTGGCCGAACTGGCGCGGCCGTTTATCGATGCGCAGGCGTTCATTTGTGGACCGGGCCCGTTCATGGACGCCGCCGTCAATGCGTTAAAGGACCTGGGCATGCCGGAGCGCCGAGTGCATGTCGAGCGGTTCGTGTCGCTGCCCGGCGAAGGCGAGCTGCCACAGGTGGCAAGCATCGAGGCTGCAGTGGCCGCCCAACTCGCCGTGCGCCTGGATGGCGAGGACCACCACTTGGCCTGCGACACCGGCGAGACCTTGCTGGCTGCGATGGAACGTGCCGGTCTCAAGCCTCCCAGCGCCTGCCGCGTGGGTGGCTGCGCTTCGTGCATGTGCACGCTGGTAAGCGGCGATGTCGAGCTGCTGCACAACGATGCCCTGGATGCGGGTGACCTGGCCGAAGGCTGGATTCTTGCCTGTCAGGCAGTGCCCACCAGCGCGCAATTGCGTATCCGCTTTCCAGAGTGAAGCCCCCAATGATGCCAAGCCCGAGCCCACGATGAATCAGAGCCTGAATCTTGCCGCGCCCCTGAGCGCCGCCCCCGTCAACTTTGCCCAGTTAGTCTTCAGTAGCGCCGAACGTCACGCCGGTCGCACTGCCATTGAGGACAACGGCCACTGCATCGACTACGCCCAACTGCCCGAACGCGTCATGAGCTTTGCCCGGGGCCTGATGGCTGTGGGTATCCAGCCCGGTGACAGGGTCGGTATCTGGGCCCCGAACAGCGGTGACTGGATCCTCGCCGCGCTGGGCATTCAGTGTGCAGGTGCGGTGCTGGTGCCGATTAACACGCGCATGAAGGGGCTTGAGGCCGCCGATGTGCTGGAACGCAGCGGCTGCCGGCTGTTGTTTGTCCAGCAGCGATTTCTCGATGTGGATTACCCGGCGCTCCTCGCACCCCATCGACCGGCCAGCCTCCAGCATCTGGTGATACTCGATGGCGATACGCCCGAATCGCCTGCGGACCTGACGCTTCAACAGTTTCTGTGTGGTGCGGTAACCGTCGATGCCGACAGCGCCAGGCAACGCGCATTAGCGGTCGACCCCCAGGCCATGTGCGACCTGTTGTTCACGTCCGGCACCACCGGCAAACCCAAAGGTGTGATGAGCGGGCATGGCCAGAACCTGCGGGCTTTTACTGAATACGTCAAGGTCATCGGCCTGGTGCCGGGTGACCGTTACCTGATCGTAAACCCGTTCTTTCATGCCTTCGGCTATAAAGCCGGCTGGCTGACTTGCCTGATCGGCGGAGCGACCATCCTGCCCCATGCGGTGTTCGACGCCGAACAAGTGTTCCAGCGCATCGCCCGCGAGCGCATCAGCGTCTTGCCCGGCGCGCCGACCCTGTACCTCTCGCTGCTTGCGCATCCGCAGCTCAAGCAGACCGACCTGTCGAGCTTGCGCATCGCGGTGACCGGTTCAGCGAGTATTCCGCCGAGCCTGATAGAACGCATGCGCAACGAGTTGGGGTTTGCCGTGGTGACCACTGCCTACGGCCTGACCGAATGCGGGGGGCTTGCGACTATCTGCGACCCACAAGACTCGGCGCAGGTGATCGCCGGCACCAGCGGACGGCCTATTGCCGGCACTGAAGCAAGTATTCGCGATCCGCATAACCAGGCGCTGGATCCAGGGCAAACCGGTGAGATCTGCCTGCGTGGCTTTCACATCATGCAGGGCTATTTCCAGGACCCCGAAGCGACCCGCGAAGTCATCGACGCCGATGGCTGGCTCCACACCGGCGATGTCGGGCGCCTGGATAAAGCGGGCAACCTGATCATCACCGATCGACTGAAAGACATGTTCATCGTCGGTGGCTTCAACTGCTACCCGGCGGAAATCGAAGCGGCATTGATCCGGCATCCGGCGATTGCCCAGGTGGCGGTGATTGGCATTGCCGATGAGCGCATGGGCGAAGTCGGCTGTGCCTGCGTTGTGCTGCGCGAGGGCGCAGAGCTCGACGAGGCACAACTGATTGCCTGGAGTCGTGAGCAAATGGCCAATTACAAGGTGCCGCGCCAGGTGCGTTTTTTCCGCGCCTTGCCGCTCAATCCGTCGAGCAAGGTTGTGAAGAGCGAACTGCGCGCGATGGTGGCCAATGGCGTGCTGGCGTAACAAACGCTCATCTCACCAAACGGACGATGTGCGCGAAAGTGGTTTTTTTCATGCTGTGAGGACACAAGCCAGAACAACAAAAAAGGAGATGAGCATGTTTACCCGAAACCTTGTTGCGCGCCGTCCGGGGAGAACGATCGATGGACGCTGCCTGTTGGCGACAGCCATCACGGTGGCCAGTGCCACGGCCAGCGCCGCGCCGACCGTCGAATTGGGGGAAAACACCACCCTGGATTCGTCGCTGACGGTCAACTACACCGCCTCCATGCGTACCGCCAAGCAGGCCAGTCAATACCTCAATGACCCGAACAACGACGACGGCACGCGAAATTTCAAGCGCGGCTCATTGATCAATAACCGCCTGAGTCTGTTCGGCGAACTGCAACTCAAACATGACAACCTCGGTGCGGTAGTGCGCGGGAGTCAGTTCTATGACGATGTCTACAACCAGAAAAACGCCAACGACTCGGCGCAGACGGTGAACAAGACCGGACACAACGACGGCTTCAGTGACGAAACCCGCCGGCTGAGCGGCAGCACCGCGCGGCTGCTCGATGCCTATGTGTATGGCAACTTCGACGTCGGCGAGACCCAGTATCTGTCGCTCAAGGCCGGGCGGCACCTGGTGGCATGGGGCGAGAGCCTGTTCTGGGCCAACATCAGCCAGGGGCAGGCCCCGGTGGATGCCACCAAATTCAATGTGCCGGGTACCGAGGCCAAGGACTCGTACCTGCCGGTGGGGCAGGTGTCCGGGTCGTGGTCGCTGAACGAAGACCTGGCGCTGGTCGGCTATTACCAGTACGAATGGGAAAAAACCCAGCTCAACCCTGTGGGCGATTATTTCGGCAGCGACACCTTCGGACCCGGTGCCGAGTTCTATCGTCTGGGCGCTGGGGTAGTCGACAGCCTGCCAAACGGCCTGGCGGTCGGTTATGCCGGTGAAAAAGACGCCAGAGACAGCGGCCAATGGGGGGTGGGGGTACGCTACCGAATCACCGAAAACACCGAAGTGGGGCTGTTCCACTACCGCTATCACGAGCGGGTGGGCTCATTATTCTTCGACTTTACGGGTAACACCCAATACTCATCGCTCAAGGGCATCGGTCATGATTCCAGCGCACCGACCTATCGCCTGGGGTACTTCGAAGACGTAGAACTGACCGGGATCAGCTTCAGCTCCAAGGTCGGCGACTCGGTGCAGTACGCCGGTGACCTGAGCTACCGTGATGGCGCCTCGGTCTACCTCAACAACGGTGCGCCGACTACCGGGCAGATCTGGCAAGGCAACCTCAACGCCTCGTACATCCTCGGCCCAAGCATGCTGGCCCAACAGACCACCGTGATGGGCGAAGTGGTGCATCAACACATCGACGGGGTGGACAGCCTGACCATCACCGGTGGCGGAGCTGGCGTTGACGGCACCTTTGACCAGTTCGAGTCGCAGACCCAGACCCGTGGCTCGACCCTGCTGGGCGTGGGCGTCTACATGGACTACCCGTCCATCGCCAACGGCCTGGACCTGAGCACCAAGGTGGTATGGACACAGAACCTCGACGGTAGCGCCTACCAGGGCCTGGGGCGCGACGAGAAGCGCCTGACTGTGGGGGGAGACTTCAAGTATCTGGGTAACTTTCAGGTTGGCATGACCTATATCGCCTACTTGAGTTCTCCGGATGTCGCCCAGGGGCGGTTCCTGGCTGACCGGGATTACCTGTCGTTGAACGCCAAATACACCTTCTGAAGATTATCGCTGCGTCGCGACGTGGCGACGCAGCGCTTCGTTTTTAGCCTGATAAAAATAAAGAGGCCTGCCATGAACCCTCGTTCAATCCCATCTGCGTTCAGCCCCGTCAAGATCGGACCGCTGATCCTGAAGAACCGCTTTATCAAGGCCGCCACCAATGAGGGCATGAGCGCCCAGGGTGTGCCTTCCAAACAACTGGTCAAGCTGCACTCGTCCCTCGCCGCTGGCGGAATCGCCCTGACCACCGTGGCTTACTGCGCAGTGAGCACTGATGGCCGCACCTTGCCCAACCAGTTGATCCTCGCTCAATCCAGCGTGCCGCACTTCAAGGCCCTGACCGACGCCGTGCACGAGTCCGGTGGCCTGGCCAGCGCGCAGATCACCCATGGTGGCTGCTTCACCTTTATTCGCGAGCGCTCAACCAAACGTCCGCTTTCAGCCAGCGGAGGCTTCAACAAGATAGGCCTGATGAGTGGCATGTTTCTCAAGCAGGCGATGAACGAAGCCGATATGCAGCAAGTGGTGCACGATTTCGTCCAAGGCGCGCGGCTGGCGCGCCAGGCAGGTTTTGACGCAGTGGAAATCCACATGGGTCATGGCTACTTGTTGAGCCAGTTCATTTCGCCGATGTACAACAAGCGCCGCGACCAGTACGGCGGCAGTCTGGAAAACCGCCTGCGCTTTCCGCGACGGGTGCTGCGCGCGGTGCTCGATGCGGTCGGCCAGGAGATGGCGGTGATCTGCAAATACAGCATCACCGAAGGCGTGCGCGCCGGTAACAGTGCCGAAGACGGAGCCCAGATCGCCCGCATGCTGGAGGATGAAGGCGCGCACTTGCTGGTGCTCAGCGCCGGGATGAACGCGGAATCGATCACCACCATGTTCGGCTCTTCCTTTCCCAAGGAAAACCGCGTGCAGCAGAAAAACAAGATCATCGCCCTGGCCATGGCCATTCAGCGCCGTAAAGAGCCGACGGTAGAGTTCCGCGAGCTGTATCTGTTGGAACACGCGCGCAAAGTACGCGCGGCGGTCAAGATGCCCCTGGCTTACCTGGGCGGAGCCAAGAGCCTGTCGAGCATTGAACAGGTCATGGCCGAGGGCTTTGACCTGGTCGCCATGGGGCGGGTGTTGCTGGCCGAGCAAGACTACGTCAATAAACTCGCCAGCGGCGTCAGTCGCGATTCGATTTGCACGGCCTGCAACCGCTGCGTGGCAATGATGTACACCCCCGGCGGCACGTCCTGCGTACTGGGCAAGCCCGGCGACGCCGAGTTGAACCGTCAGCCAGCAGCGGGGTAACGGATATACGTCAAGGCCCGGCTCCGGGGGAACGAGGCTTGCCGGCGAAGAGAGATAACGCGGTGCAGCACGTACACCGCGCCGCCCGGATCAGCCGTGTTGCAGGAAGTCGATGCAGCTGCGGTTGAACAATTCCCGGTGTTCCACCTGGACCCAATGCCCGCAACGGTTGAGCACGATAAACCGGGCATTGGCCGCACCGTCAATGATGCGCTGGGCACCACTGACAGGGTTGAAGTGATCGTCGGTACCCCAGAAGCCCAGGATCGGGCATTGGATCTCACCCAGGCGCGCCTGCATGTTCTGAACCATCATGGTGCTGAACAGGTTTTTCGGCTGGGTCGCTGCCACCGCTACGCGTTCCTGTAGCAGGCTTTCCGGCAGAATCGAATCGTCGAACAGCTGCAGGCGCATCATGCTGCGCATCTCTTCCATTCCGATGGGACCAGCGCTGAACAGGCTGACCATGCGTACGATGCCTTCCATCTTGAAGTAGGTCTCGCGTTCTTCGACACCGCCCGGAGCCAGCAGGATCAGGCTCTGTGGCAGTTGCGGCAGGCGCAGGGCCAGGCCAAGGGCGATCGCGCCCCCCAACGAATTACCCAGCAGCGTGCAACGCCGCACGCCGATGCACTCCAGGAACGCGGCCACGCAGTCGACGAAAAAATCGAGGTTGTACTGGACGTCCTCGGGCTTGTCCGATCGGCCGAAACCCGGGAGGTCAAGCACGATGTTGCGATAGCCCGCGGCTGCCAATTGCGGGTAGTTGCCTTTGAAGTTGCTGAAGCCACTGGCGCCCGGCCCGCTGCCGTGCAGCCACAGCACCACGGGGCCTGCTCCCTCATCCAGATAGTGCAGACACAGGCCGTTTGGCAGGTTTGCGTAATGGCCGACGGGCAGGGGCAAGTCTACGGATTGGTTCATGGGGTTCTCCATTGTCTGCGGATTCATGACGCGCAGCCATGCCAGGCACTGCAGCCGATTGAATGCAGCGAGTTGAAGGGGGACGCGGAGACTGACGTGGTGCGCGCAATGCTAATGCTGGGGGCTGACAGCGCTGCACACATCGTCCGTTCAGACCACTCAGGCGCTAGTCCCATCGGACGATGTGTGCCCAGGCGCTTACCGCTAATCATGCAGGGGACGGCTCCATTGCAAGGGCAGCGGGCCGCAGCGTATTTGCACATTCGGAGATTGCTATGAAGTTACTCAACAAAGTGGCGTTCGTGACCGGTGCCGCCCAGGGCATGGGCCAGGCCATCGTGCGTGGTTTTGTCGCCGAAGGCGCCAAGGTGGTGGCTGTGGACCTCAATCAGGCGGCCCTGGCCGAGAGCCTGGCGGATCTGGGTGACCAGGTACTGGCCCTGGCCTGTAACGTCGGTGACGGTGCGTCCGTGGCGGACGCCATGGGCCAGGCGGAGCAGCACTTTGGCGGCCTCGACATCCTGGTCAATAACGCCGGCGTGGGCGCGCTGGACAGCTTCCTCGATACCCCGGACGAGAGCTGGGCGCGGGTGATCGGGGTCAACCTGGGTGGAACCTTCCTGTGCTGCCGTGAAGGCGCCAGGCTGATGGTCAAGGGTGGCCGCAAGGGCGCAATCATCAACCTCTCCAGCACTGCCGCGCTGACCGGTGATGGCCCAAGCCACTACTGTGCCTCGAAAGCCGGCGTGATGGGCCTGACCCGCTCAATTGCCCGTGAACTGGCAGCCAGTGGCATACGCGTCAACACCCTGGTGCCGGGCCCCACCAACACCCCAATGATGGCGGGCATCCCCGATGACTACATGCAGGCGCTGCTGAAAAACGTGCCCTTGGGCCGCATGTGCGAAACCGACGAGATCGCCAGGGTCGCGGTGTTCCTGGCCAGCGAAGACGCCAGCTTCATGACCGGGCAGAACATCGCCGTCAACGGTGGCATGGCCTTTATCTAATCAGGGAGACACTCATGAGCAAGCGTTTACAAGGAAAAATCGCCTTCGTTACCGGCGCCGGTTCCGGCATTGGCGAAGCCACCGCGCTGCGATTCGCCGAAGAAGGCGCCACTGTGGTGTTGTGCGGTCGTCGCATCGAACCGTTGCAAGGTGTGCAGGAGAAAATCCTGGCCCAGGGTGGGCAGGCCGACATCGCCGTGGCCGATGTCAGCAATGAGCAGGCCTACGTCGACGCGCTTCAAGCGACTGCACAACGGCACGGGCGTCTGGACATTCTGGTCAACAACGCCATGGCTTACACGTGGGGTGGTATCGACACAATGACCACCGCAGACTGGCACGCCAACTTTGCGACCACCGTGGACGGCACCTTCTGGGGCACCCGTACCGCGATGCAGTTGATGAAAGAGCAGGGCGGTGGTTCGATCGTCAATATCGCGTCTATCTGCGGCCTGTTCGGCACCGCCTGGATGGCCGGCTACTCCGCGGCCAAGGCGGCGGTCATCAACTTCAGCCGTGCGGCGGCCAGCGAAGGCGCACCGCACAACATTCGCTGCAACGTGATCATCCCGGGCGTGGTTGATACCCCGGCCACAGCCGGCATGCTGGGTGACGCCAAGACCCGTACCAACACTGAAAAAGTGATCCCGATGAAACGGGTCGGCCTGCCGGTGGAGCTGGCCAACGCGATTCTGTTTCTGGCCAGCGACGAGGCTTCGTACGTCACCGGCGCCAGCCTGGCGGTCGACGGCGGGCGCGGTTCGGACCTGTACACGGTGCTCGACTGATGAGCCAGGACTCGAGCGCATTGCTTGCGCGCATCGATCGACTGGAGTCGCTGGACGCGATTCGCCAACTGGCCGGCAAATATGCCCTGGCGCTGGACATGCGTGATATGGATGCCATGGCCAACTGCTTCGCCCCGGACGTGCGCGTGGGGCGCGACAAGAGCGGCCGGGCGCACCTGAAGGTGTGGCTGGACGAAACCATGCGCAAGCAATTTCACGGCACTTCACATCACTTGGGCCAACACATCATTGAGTTCAGCGATGCCGATCACGCCACCGGCGTGGTGTATTCGAAGAACGAACATGAGACCGGTCCCGAGTGGGTCATCATGCAGATGCTGTACTGGGACGACTATGAGCGAATCGACGGGCGCTGGTGCTTCCGTCGCCGCTTGCCATGCTACTGGTATGCGACCGACCTGAACAAACCACCCATCGGCGGTTTGAAAATGCGCTGGCCCGGGCGCGAACCGTACGCCGGCTCCTTCCACGAACTTTTCCCTTCCTGGGAGGATTTCTGGACACAGCGCCCGGACAAGGACGCCTTGCCGCAGATCGCCGAGCCGGCTCCGCTGGAAGGCTTTCTCAAAGCGCTGCGTCGCGGGGCCGATGACCCCAGGATTCGTGTGCGCTGAAGGGCCGATCGTTCCCGAGCATGGAGCGTTACCAGTGAAATCAGAAGGGGGAGCTTGCTCCCCCTTGCTGTGTCTGCATCTCACGCAAGCATCAATCTTTTCAGGCGCTGTTGTTAATGAGGGCCTCGTGGTTCACGTGGCATGCCCAATGCCCGTTCGGCAATCACGTTGCGCTGAATCTCATTGCTGCCGCCATAGATGGTGTCGGAGCGGGTAAACAGGAACAGCGACTGCAGGCGACTGAGCTGGTAGGGCGCGCCGTCGAGGATTTCCCCGTCATCGCCCAGTACGTCCATCGCCAGTTTGCCCAGGTCGCTGTGCCAGGTGGACCAGGCCAGTTTGTAGATCATCGCTTCGCGACTGAGGCTACCGTCTTGAGGGCCTGAGAGCATGCGCAAAGAGTTGTAGCGCAATACTTTGAGCCCGCTCCAGGCCTGGGCGATGCGCTGACGCAGCAGCGGGTCGCGTGCGGCGCCGTTGGCGCGGGCGATGCGGATGATCTCATCGAGTTCGTTGTGAAACTGCATCTGCTGACCCAGGGTGGATACGCCGCGCTCAAAACCCAGGAGCGCCATGGCGATCTTCCAGCCATCGCCTGGTTGTCCGATCAGGTTATCGGCACTCGTGATGGCCTGGTCGAAGAACACCTCGTTGAATTCACTGGTGCCGGTCAGTTGCTGGATCGGTTGTACGCGGATGCTGTCCTGGGCCATCGGCACCAACAGGAATGACAAGCCGTGATGCCCTTGGCTGCTAGCCTCGGTGCGCGCCAGCACGAAACACCAATCGGCTTCGTGGGCCAGGGAGGTCCAGACCTTCTGCCCGCTGATCAGCCAGTGTTCACCCGTGGCATCCAGTTTCGCCCGGGTCTGTACGTTGGCAAGGTCCGAACCGGCTCCGGGTTCCGAATAGCCCTGGCACCAGAATTGGCGGCCCTCGAGGATCCCGGGCAGCAAGCGCTTTTGCTGCGCCGGGGTACCGAAGGCGGCGAGTGTCGGGCCGACCAGGCCTTCGCCGATATGCCCCATGCGCCCGGGGCCACCGGCGCGGGCATACTCCTCATGGAAGATCACCTGCTGGCTGATGGAAAGTCCTCGTCCGCCGTGCTCCCTGGCCCAGCCGACGCCGATCCAGGCACCTGCGGCAAGCCGGCGCTCCCAGGCCTTGCGCTCCTCAGGAAAGCTGTGTTCATCCCCCGGACCGCCGCGAAAGCGCAGTGGGGCAAATTCCCCGCTCAGGTGCTCGGCCAGCCACCGGGAAACTTCTTCACGGAACATTTCGTCTGCACGACTGAATCCGATTCTCATGGTTGTTCTCCCAACAGGTGCTTGGCCAGGCGCTCGCGGTGCAACGCCGGGCTGCCTAGCAGGTGCTCGCTGGCGCGGGCTCGTTTGAAATACAGGTGTGGGTCGTATTCCCAGGTGAACCCGACGCCGCCATGCAGCTGGATCGACTCGGCGGCGCAGTTGAAAAACGCCTCGCTGGCATGGATTTTTGCCGTGGCGGCGGCCTGCTCAAGCTCCTGGGCCACGGCGGCATCGCCTTGGGGGGCCAGGCATTCCTGGGCCACGCAGGCGGCATAGTAGGCTGCCGACCGGGCGCACTCGACTTGCAGCATCATGTCGGCACAGCGGTGCTTGATTGCCTGAAAGCTGGCGATAGTGCGCTTGAATTGCCGGCGTTCAGCAATGTAGGCCAGGGTCAGGTCCAGGGCCTGCTGCGCGCCCCCGGTTTGTTCGGCGGCAAGGCCGGCAGTGGCAATCAGCAGGGTGCTACGCAGCACCGCCCAGCCTTGGTCTGGACCGCACAGTTGTTGTGACTCGCTGACCTGCACTTCATGCAGTTCAATGCGGGCAAGGCGACGGGTCTGGTCCAGGGTTGCCAGGGGGGTACGTACGACGCCAGGCGTATTGCCAGGCAAGACGAACAGGCTGATGCCTCGTTCGCCCTGAGTGCCTGGGGCGCGAGCGGCGACGATCAGCAGGTCGGCGCAGGCGCCGTCGATGACCTGTGCGTAGTGGCCGTCAAGGGTCCAACCTCCAGGGCGCGTTGCGGCCACGGCTTGCACACTGCCAGGCTCCAGTCCCGGAAGGCTGGCGAAGGCCAGGGTGGCACGTGTTTCACCGGCGGCAATCGCCCCCAGCCAGTGCTCCTTTACGGGTTCGTTGTGCCCCAGCAGCAGTGCCGGGGTGGCCAGGCAGGCAGTGGCGAACAGCGGCGAACCCAGCAGATAGCGACCGCTTTGTTCCAGCAGAATGGCCAGCTCTACAAAGCCCAGGCCCATGCCGCCAAAGCGTTCCGGCACCATCAGCGCCGGCCAGTACAGTTCCTGGCCGATCCGTTGCCAGACCTCGGGATCATGAGCGTCAGGCCGGTTCATGGCGGCGCGCACGGCATGCGAGTCGCTGGCCTGGGCGAGGAAACGCTCGGCGCTATCGCGAATCATCAGGTGTTCTTCGGTAAAAGCGAACTCCATGGGGCGGTCTCTGCAATGCGAATGGATGCGCGAGTCTGTGGCGTTGAGGGAGGTGTTCGAATCACTAAAACGGACTAGTACTGACCCGCTGCGCGTCGTTGTGCCGAGCTCTGCTTAGTCTCAACGGACGATGAAGCCTTGGGCGGCGCTTTGCACAATGCCAACCACGAAAGCCCATTCAGCCAACGAGGACCAAGGCATGATCGACATTCGCGGTTTGAGCTATTTCGTCTCGCAGATCGAAAACCTCAGTCATTGGCAGCGTTACGCCGAAGACGTGCTGGGCATGCAAGTGCAGGCGGCCCCAGGTGGTGGCCTGTACGTGAAGATGGACGAGCGTCCGTTTCGTATGCTGATCGTCGAAGGGAGCGAGGCGCGTTATCTGGCTTCCGGATGGGAGTTGGCCAACGAGTCGGCCTTCAAGTCTGCACTCGAGCACCTGAGCGCCGCCGGCATCGAATGGCAGCCGGGCTCTGCGATCGAGGTCGAGCAGCGCGGTGTACAGGCGCTGATCAAGGTCACCGACCCGTCGGGCAACTGTCATGAGCTGGGCTGGGGTCATCGCTCCGATTGCCTGCCGTTTGTGTCGCCCCAAGGGGTGCCGCGGTTCATCACCGGCGACATGGGCCTGGGTCATACCGTGCTGCCAGCACCAAACTTCGACGCCACCCTGGCGTTCGCCAAGGATGTGCTGGGTTTTGAGCTCTCGGATATTTTCAACTTTCGTCCCGACCCATCGGTGCCGGCGGTTCGCATTCACTTTCTGCATTGTCAAAACGCCCGCCACCACAGCCTGGCACTCGCCGAGTACCCGGTGCCGTCAGGTTGCGTGCATGTGATGGTCGAGGTCGATTCGATGACCGAGGTCGGCCGGGCGCACGATCGTCTGCACGCCCATGACGTGTCCCTGTCCGCGACCCTAGGCCAGCACCTCAACGATCGCATGACCAGTTTCTACATGAAGACGCCGTCCGGTTTTGATCTGGAGTACGGCTTTGGCGGTTTGCAAGTCGACTGGGCCGAGCATTCGGCGTTCGAGTTCACCCGTGTGAGCATTTGGGGGCACGACTTTTCGGTCGGCCATCAGTAAGGAATGATCCTGATGAACAAACAACTGACAGCGGCCGATGCGGTCGCTCAATTACGCGATGGCATGACCATCGGTTTCGGTGGCTGGGGCCCGCGGCGCAAGCCGATGGCTATCGTGCGCGAGATCCTGCGCTCACCGGTCAAGGATCTCACGGTGGTTGCCTATGGCGGCCCGGAAGTGGGCATGCTGTGCGCTGCCGGCAAGGTCAAGAAGCTGGTGTTCGGCTTCGCTACCCTCGATGCCATTCCGCTGGAACCCTACTACCGCAAAGCTCGCGAGGCTGGCGAGCTGGAACTGATGGAGCTGGACGAAGGTATGTTCCAGTGGGGGCTGCGCGCCGCTGGCATGCGCTTGCCATTCCTGCCGACCCGCTGCGGCCTGGCCACCGATGTCACGCGCTTGAATTCGCAGCTTAAAACGATCCAGTCGCCCTATGCCGATGGCGAGGTGTTGCTGGCGATGCCGGCGCTCAACCTCGACGTGGCGTTCCTGCACGTCAACGTCGCCGACCGCTTGGGTAACTGCCTGGTGACAGGTCCGGACCCGTATTTCGATCACCTGTTCGCCCGCGCTGCCAAGCAGTGTTTCGTGTCGTGCGAACGCTTGGAAGAGCGCCTGGAGCTGAGCGCCGATCAAGCCCGTTTTAACACCTTTGAACGTTACCTGGTGAGCGGTGTGGTGCATGCACCTCTGGGTGCGCACCCGACGCTGTGCGCACCTGATTACGGATGGGACATCAAACACCTCAAGGGTTATGTCGCCAGCAGCCAGGCGGAGAACGGCTGGCAGGACTATGTGCAGACCTACATTGCCGGTGGCGAGCTGGCTTATCAGGCACAGAACGGCGGTGCCGATTCCATGGGCGTCTTGCCCCTTCCCGTGTTCTGAGGATTAGCGACCATGTCTGCAACCTGTGATTTTACCCTCGCTGAACTGATGATCGTCGCGGCCTCCGAGGCCTGGCGCGGTAATGGCGAGGTGATTGCCTCTGGCCTTGGCGTGATTCCGCGCCTGGGCGCGAGCCTGGCCAAACTGACTCACAGCCCCGAGCTGCTGATGACCGACAGCGAGGCGTTTCTGGTAGAAGAACCGATCCCGCTGGGCCCAAGAGGTGACTACGTGCCACGGTACTCGGGTTACATGTCGTTCGAGCGGGTTTTCGAATGCGTGTGGGGTGGCCGCCGCCACGCGATGATCGGGCCGACCCAGATCGACCGCTGGGGCCAGACCAACCTGTCCTGCGTCGGCGACTATCAAAAGCCCAAGACCGCGATCCTCGGCGTGCGCGGCTTGCCAGGTAACAGCATCAACCACCTGAATTCGTTCTTCGTACCCAGTCATAACACCCGGGTGTTCGTCAGCGGCGAAGTCGACATGGTCTCCGGCGTGGGCTTCAAGGCCGAGCGCTGGCCCGAAGGTGCGCGTCGCGACTTGATGGACATTGACTGCGTAGTCAGCGACTTGTGCGTGTTGGATTTCAATGGACCGCAGCGTGCAGTGCAGGTCCGCTCGCTGCACCCCGGCGTGAGTTTCGATCAGGTCCAGGAGAACACCGGCTTCCCGTTGCTCAAGTCGGCGCAGTTGCACGAAACCGTGCATCCCACCCCTGAGCAGTTGGCCGTGATCCGTCGACTCGACCCCCACGATTACCGCGCCACGGCGATCAAGGGCAATCCGCCCGGCATCCGTACGGCCTGAGGCAAGGACACGACCATGCACAGCAGCGACAGTGAATTCATCGTCCGCCAGGACAACGCCGTTTACGAGACGGACACCCCGGTGCTGTACAGCGTGGCCGAGGGTATCGCCACGCTGACGCTGAATCGGCCGACCTTCAACAACGCGCAAAACTCGCAGATGACTTATGCCCTGGATGCCTGCTTTCGCCAGGCGGTGAACGACGACAGCGTCAAGGTCATCGTCCTGCGCGGCAACGGCAAACACTTTTCCGCAGGCCACGATATCGGCTCGCCCGGCCGGGATATCGACAAACCGTTCGAGCGCGCGCACCTGTGGTGGGACCACACCAACAAACCCGGTGGCGAGCAACTGTATGCCCGCGAGCAGGAAGTGTACCTGGGCATGTGCCGGCGCTGGCGCGAACTGCCCAAGCCAACCATCGCCATGGTCCAGGGCGCGTGCGTAGCAGGTGGGCTGATGCTGGCCTGGGTCTGCGATTTGATCGTTGCCAGCGACGACGCATTTTTCCAGGACCCGGTGGTGCGTATGGGCATTCCAGGGGTGGAGTATTTTGCTCACCCCTACGAAATGAATCCGCGTATCGCCAAGGAATTTCTCTTCACTGGTGACCGCATGAGCGCCACAAGGGCCTGGCAAGTGGGCATGGTCAATCGCCTGGTGCCGCGTGAAGAGCTTGAACAGGCGACCTACGCCCTGGCCGCAGGCATCGCCCGCCAGCCACGCATGGGCCTGGCCCTGACCAAACAGGCGGTCAACCACGTCGAAGACCTGCAAGGTAAACGCACGGCGATGGATGCGGTATTTGCCTGGCACCACTTTGCCCATGCCCATAACGAGTTGCTGTCCGGCGACAAACTGGGCGGTTTCGATGCCAAGGGGATGGCCCGCGCCAACAAGCAGGCCGAGGACGAAAACCAATGAACCGCTGGTTGGAAACACCGCTGACCGAAGCCCTCGGGTGCCGTTACCCGATCGTGCAGACCGCCATGGGCTGGGTCGCTGATGCCAACCTGGTGATCGCCACGACTCAGGCCGGGGGCTTCGGTTTCCTGGCCGGGGCGACCATCCCGGCTGATGAGCTGGAAGGCGAAATCCGCAAGGTAATCGATGCCACCGGCGGCAGCAATTTTGGGCTCAATTTCCATATGTTCCAGGACAACGCTGCGCAGTGTGTCGACCTGGCGATTCAGTACCGCTTGCGCGCCGTGAGCTACGGGCGTGGTCCGGACAAACAGACCATCGCTCGCTTCAAGGCGGCCAAGGTGCTGTGTATTCCCACCGTGGGCGCCTTGAAGCATGCGCTCAAGGCCGTGGAGCTGGGCGCCGACCTGATCACTGTCCAGGGCGGCGAGGGCGGCGGCCATACCGGCGGCGTACCCAGTTCGATCCTGCTGCCCCAGGTACTGGCGGCGGTCAGGGTGCCGGTGATCGCGGCGGGTGGGTTCGCCACTGGCCGTGGGCTGGCTTCGGTCCTGGCTGCCGGTGGCGCGGGAATCGCCATGGGCACACGGTTTCTCATGACCCGCGAATCGCCGACTCCGGCCGCGACACTAGAGCGCTACCTGAAGGTCAAGGATCCGCAGCAGGTGCGTGTGACCACTGCGGTCGATGGCATGCGCCACCGAATGATCGAAAACCGCTTCATCAATCACCTCGAACAAGCGGGCCCCTTCGGTCGCCTGCGCATCGCCCTGGGCAGTGCGTGGCAGTGGAAGCAGCAAACCGGCATGAGCCTGGCGCACATGGCCTCGGTGTTCGTCCGTGCACTACGCGAAGACCCATCGCAGCTGTCGCAGGTGGTGATGGCTGCCAACCAGCCGGTGCTGTTGCAGCGCTCCATGGTCGATGGCGCACCGGACGAGGGCATCCTGCCCAGTGGACAGGTCGCCGCTGCGATTGGTGAATTGCTCAGTTGCCGCGAGGTGATCGAAGGCATCGCCGGTGAGGCACAGCACTGCCTGGATACGCTCCTGGCACGCAGCCAGCACCTCCCATCGAATCGTCCCGCCAGTATCGGAGAACACCTGTGACCCAGGCATTTAGCACACAACTCAATCAGGGCATCGTTGAACTGGTGATCGCCAAGCCCCCGGTCAACGCCCTCGACAGCCAGGAGTGGCAGGCCCTGGCGCAGCACATCGAAGCCCTTGGGGCTAATCCCGAAGTGCGGGTGATCGTGATTCGCGCCGAGGGCCGGGGCTTTTGCGCCGGAGTCGACATCAAGGAGCTGGACAAGTACCCGGAGCGGATCGTCGAGGTCAATGCCGGTAACTACGCCACCTTCAAGGCCGTGCATCGCAACCCGGTGCCGGTGATTGTCGCGGTCCATGGTTTTGTCCTGGGCGGCGGCATTGGTATCACCGGTGCGGCGGACATTGTTGTCGCCTCCGACTGCGCGACCTTTGCCCTGCCGGAAGTCGACCGCGGTGCCATGGGCGGCGGTGCACATCTGCAGCGCCTGTTCCCGGTGCAAAAAGTCCGTTACCTGTTTTTCACCGGCGACAGCATCAGCGCCCCCGAAGCGCTGCAATACGGCTTCATCGAGCGGATTGTCAGCAAGGATCAATTACGCGAAACCGCCCTGGGCATTGCGGCGAAAATTGCCGAAAAAAGCCCGGGCATGATCCGCATCGCCAAGGAAGCCTTGAACGGTATTGAAGACGGCAACCTGGAAGACAAATACCGCTGGGAACAGGGCTTCACCATGCAGGCCTATAGCAGCCCGGACTCCGCGGAAACGCGCCGGGCCTTCGTTGAAAAACGCGACGCCAAGTTCTGAGATAAACGCCATGGACCTGACTTACACCCCCAAGCAAATCGCTTTCCGCGCCGAAGTGCGGGCCTGGCTGGCAGCCAACCTGCCACGCGAGCCGCTGGCCAGCTACGACACTCGCGAAGGTTTTGAACAGCACCGCTCGTGGGAGGCCAAGCTGTTCGAGAGCCGCTGGTCGATGGTGATGTGGCCAGCCGATCTGGGCGGACGCGGTAGCGACCTGATCGAGTGGCTGATCTTCGAGGAAGAGTATTACGGCGCCGGAGCCCCCATGCGTGTCAATCAGAACGGCCAGCTGTTGCTGGGGCCGACCCTGATGGAATTCGGCACGCCGGAGCAGAAGCAGCGTTTCCTGCCGCGTATGGCCGCCAGCCTGGACATGTGGGCGCAAGGCTGGTCGGAGCCCAACGCGGGGTCCGACATGGCGGCAATCACCAGCAAGGCCCTGATCGACGGTGACCACTACGTGATCAATGGGCAGAAAACCTGGTCAACCCGGGCGACCTACGCCGACTGGCTGTTCGGGCTGTTCCGCAGCGAGCCAGGATCGAGCCGGCACCACGGGCTTTCGTTCATCATGGTGCCGCTGGACGCACCGGGAGTGAGCATTCGCCCGATCAAGGCGCTCAACGGCAAGGACGCCTTCGCCGAGGTGTTTTTCGATGACGTGCGGGTGCCGGTGGCTAACCGTATCGGTACCGAGGGGCAGGGCTGGCACGTGGCAATGGCCACCGCCGGTTTCGAGCGCGGCCTGTTGCTGCGCTCACCGGCGCGCTTCCAGGCCACGGCACGCAAGCTCGTGGCCCTGTACAAGGCACACCGCGCCAGCGCCGACCGCGACCCAAGCCTGCGCGATGCCGTGCTGGAGACCTGGATGGGCGCTGAAGCCTACGCGCTGTCGGCCTATCACACCGTGGGCCGCCTGAGCCGAGGCGAGCAGATCGGCGCTGAGTCGAGCATCAACAAAATCATCTGGTCAGAGCTGGATCTGAAGATGCACGAGACTGCCATGCGCATTCTCGGTGGGCGCGGCGAGCTGGTGGGCAAGGCCTCCCAGGCCGGCGATGCGGCCGGCTGGCTGGAGGGTTTCCTGTTCGCCCAGTCGGGGCCGATCTACGCCGGCACCAACGAAATCCAGCGCAACATCATTGCCGAGCGCATGCTCGGCTTGCCGAAATAAGGAACCGCCATGGACTTCACTTTTAACGATGACCAGTTGGCGTTTCACGAGGCCATCAGTCGTTTCCTGATGACCGAAGCCGCCCCGGAAATGCTTCGGGAAATCTGGGAAACCGATGCCGGCCGCTCGCGGGACCTGCGCAACAAGATCGCCGGCCAGGGCCTGACTGCCTTGTCAGTGCCCGAGGCCGAAGGCGGCCTGGGCATGGATGATGTGACCTGGGCACTGATGACCCAGGAACTGGGTTACTACGCCATTCCCGATTCATTGGCCGACACCGCTTATGTTGCCAGTGGCTTACTTGCCGGCCTGCCCGCAGGCCACCCGGCCCGCGCCGAACTGCTGCCCCGGATCGCCGATGGGAGCTTGCGCATGGCGATCAGTCATCCGGTCAATTTGCTGGTCAGCGATGCGCAATTGGCAGAAGTACTGCTGCTCACCCATGGCGATGAGATCCACGTGGTGCCTCGCTCTCAGGTTGAGGTAGAAAACCATCCGAGCATCGACGCTTCGCGCCGCCTGGGTGAGGTGAAGTGGATCCCAACGCCGGCGACCTGTGTGGCCAGTGGCGAGCAGGGGCGTGCTTTACAGGACCGTCTGCTGGACCGTGGCGCGCTGTCGGTGGCCGGGCAACTGCTGGGATTGGCGCAACGCATGCTGGACCTGTCCGTGGACTACGTGGCCCAGCGTAAACAGTTCGGCAAGCCGATCGGCAGCTTCCAGGCTGTCAAGCATCACCTGGCCGATGTCGCCCGCTACATCGAACAGGCCAAACCCGTGCTGTACCGCGCCGCACATGCCCTGGCCCGGTGCGACGTCAACGCGGGCGTATGGGTCTCCCAGGCCCGCCTCGCGGCGAATGAGGCGAGCTGGATCGCTGCCCGCAAAGGCATCCAGGTTCACGGCGCAATGGGATACACCTGGGAAGTCGATTTGCAGATGTTCATGAAGCGCGCCTGGGCTCTGGATGCATCCTGGGGCGACCGCGGATTTCACAAAAACCGCGTCAGCGACTACTTGTTCGCCGACACTACTGGCCTGGGGCCTGGACACACTTTCGAGGAATGAGTCATGGCACAGGCTTACATTGTTGATGCACTGCGCAGCCCCACCGGCAAGCGCAAGGGCTCGTTGAGCGAGATCCACGCGATTGACCTGGGCGCCCATGTGCTCAAGGCACTGGTGGAGCGTAACGTGATCCCCGCGCAAGACTACGACGACGTGATATTCGGGTGCGTCGACACCATCGGCTCCCAGGCCGGCGATATAGCGCGCACCAGCTGGCTGGCCGCAGGCCTGCCAATGACGGTCCCCGGCACCACCGTGGATCGCCAATGCGGTTCATCGCAACAGGCGCTGCATTTTGCCGCGCAGGCGGTGATGAGCGGCACCCAGGATGTGGTCGCGGTGGGCGGCGTGCAAACCATGACCCAAATCCCGATTTCCTCCGCGATGCTGGCCGGCCAGCCCCTGGGCTTTGCCGATCCATTCTCGGGCAGCGTTGGCTGGCGTGCGCGCTTTGGTCAGCAACCGGTGAACCAGTTCTACGCCGCGCAACGGATTGCCGATCATTGGCAGATCAGTCGCGAGCAAATGGAAGCCTTTGCCCTGCAAAGTCACGAACGCGCATTGGCGGCCATTGCCAACGGGCGATTTGCTCGGGAAATCGTCGCCTGCCAGGGCCTCGCGGTGGATGAAACCCCGCGGCACAGCAGCCTGGTAAAGATGGCTGAACTGCAGCCGGTGGACCCTCAGTACCCATCGATCACCGCCGCCGTGTCCAGCCAGACCTGCGACGCGTCAGCTGCGCTTTTGGTGGTGTCGGAGGCGGCGCTCAAACGCTACGACTTGACGCCACGGGCGCGGATTCATCACCTAACGGTGCTGGGTGACGATCCAATCTGGCATCTCACCGCACCGATTGCGGCGACACGCCGGGCTTTGGCCAAAAGCGGGCTGAGCATGGCTGACATCGACCGGGTAGAGATCAACGAGGCCTTTGCCTCTGTGGTCATGGCCTGGGCCAAAGAGCTGGATTACGACCCGGCACGCACCAATGTCAATGGCGGGGCAATTGCCTTGGGGCACCCGCTGGGCGCAACCGGAGCAAGGCTGATGACCACGCTGCTCAACGAACTGGAATGCAGCGGTGGGCGCTATGGCTTGCAAACCATGTGTGAAGGCGGCGGCCAGGCCAACGTGACCATCATCGAACGGCTGTAATTCTTTTACGTGGGCCGCCGCTTCGGCTGCGCGTCCACCCAAATCCAGAGGAGTTAAACATGGCTATTTGTGCAGACCGCACCGTGATCATCACCGGGGCCGGAGGCGGGCTCGGTCGCGCCTATGCCCTGGCGTTCGCCGCGCAAGGGGCCAATGTCGTGGTCAACGATATTCGCGCCGATGCCGCAGAAGATGTGGCAGGTGAAATTCGCGCGAGCGGCGGCCAGGCCATTGCCAGCAGCGACGACATCACCACGCTGGCCACTGCGCAGCGCATCGTCGATGCGGCGTTGGCCGCGTTTGGTGAAGTACATGTGCTGATCAATAACGCTGGCGTCTTGCGCGACCGCATGTTCATCAGCCTCAGTGAAGAAGACTGGGACATGGTCATGCGCGTCCACCTCAAGGGCCATTACTGCCTGGCCAACATTCTCGGTCGGCGCTGGCGCGACCTTGCCAAGGCCGGCAAACCGGTCGACGCCCGGATCATCAACACCAGCTCCGGCGCCGGCCTGCAAGGCTCGGTGGGACAGTCCAATTATTCGGCGGCCAAGGGCGGCATTGCTTCGCTGACCCTGGTGCAAGCGGCGGAGCTCGCGCGCTACGGTGTCACCGCCAACGCGTTAGCCCCGGCGGCACGTACCTCGATGACCGAGAGTGCCATGCCCGACGTGGTGAAAAAGCCTGAGGACGACAGCTTCGATGCCTGGGCGCCGGAAAATGTCGCGCCGCTGGTGGTGTGGCTTGGCAGCCCGGCGTCGGCCCATGTCAGCGGCCAGGTCTTCGAAAGCCAGGGCGGGCGGATCTCCCTGGGAGACGGCTGGCGCACGGGCGTCACCCGCGATAAAGGCGCGTTGTGGCAAGTCGAAGAGATTGGTGCGGCCGTGGACTCGATTCTCGCTGAAGCGCCCAAGGCACAGAACGTCTGGGGCAGCTGAAGCCCCGACCCTTTGTTCACGTCAACGTTCTCGACCTTCATACCCCATTTTGACGATGTGCCCGCCTGGCCCGCTCCGTAAAACTGCAGCGTATTGATTTCTTCGGAGGTAGACGCTGTGAAACAAGCCCCCCCTTATGTTCCCGGTCATCAATTACTGGCCGGCAAGTCGGTATTGATCACCGCCGCGGCCGGTGCCGGTATCGGTTACTCAGCGGCCCGACGCAGTGCCGAGGAAGGTTGTCGGGCGCTGATGATTTCCGACGTTCACCCGCGGCGCCTGGAAGAGGCGGTAGCGCGCCTCAAGGGCGAGACCGGCCTGCAGGCGATCTACGGCCAGCTGTGCAATGTCACGATAGAAGACGAAGTCCAGGCCTTGGTGGCGGCGGCTGAAGAGGCTCTGGGCGGGGTCGATGTGCTGATCAACAATGCGGGGCTGGGTGGCCAGAAGCGTGTGGTAGAGATGAGCGATGAAGAGTGGTTGCGGGTGCTGGACGTGACATTGACGGGCACCTTTCGCATGACTCGGGCGATGTTGCCGCACATGCAGCGCCGCGGCGCAGGAGCCATCGTCAATAACGCCTCGGTGCTCGGTTGGCGGGCCCAAAAGGAACAGGCCCATTACGCTGCGGCCAAGGCCGGCGTAATGGCCCTGACCCGCTGCAGCGCCCTGGAAGCCGCTGAGTTTGGCGTGCGCATCAATGCGGTATCGCCGTCGATTGCCCTGCACGATTTTCTCAAGAAAGCCTCCAGCGAACAATTGCTCGCCAGCCTGGCAGGGCGCGAAGCGTTCGGTCGCGCCGCCGAAGTATGGGAGGTGGCCAACGTGATGATGTTCCTGGCCAGCGACTACGCCTCCTACATGGTCGGTGAAGTGCTGTCAGTCAGTTCACAACAAGCTTGAGGGCACGCTCATGAGTCACCTTTTCAGCAGCGCCCAGGCTCTGCTTGCGGCCGAAGGCCTGGACCTGGGCCACACCGCCTGGCTGACCATCAACCAGGAACGCATCGATCTGTTCGCCGAGGCCACGGGTGACCACCAGTGGATTCATGTCGATCCGATACGCGCCGCCAACGGGCCGTTCGGCACCTGCATTGCCCACGGCTACCTGACCCAGTCCCTGGCCAACCTGTTCATGCCGCAGTTGTTGACCCTTTCAAACATGACCATGGGCGTCAACTACGGGAGCGATCGGGTGCGCTTCCCGGCCCCGGTCAAGGTCGACTCGCGGGTGCGCGGCAGCGGCCAGATTATCCGCGCCGAGCCAGTGGGCGACGCCGTGCAACTGGTGGTGCGCATCACCGTGGAAGTCGAAGGCCAGGCGCGCCCGGGCTGCGTAATCGACACCATCAGCCGCTATACCTTCAACCCAATTTGCGAGTGAGTTTCCATGGACCTGAATGAAGTCGTCATCGTCGCCACCGCCCGTACAGCGCTGGCCAAATCGTTTCGTGGATCGTTCAACGATACCGAGGCGCCAGTGCTGGGTGGGCATGTGGTACGCGCGGTGGTCGAACGTGCCGGCATTGAGCCTGGGGACGTAGAAGATGTGATCATGGGTGCGGCGGTTCAACAGGGTACCCAGGCCTATAACATCGGTCGGCTCTGTGCCTACACCGGTGGCTTGCCGGACAGTGTGCCGGGTATGGCGCTGGACCGCATGTGCGCCTCGGGGCTGATGAGTATCGGCGTAGCTGCCAAGAGCATCATGAGTGGCGAGATGAACATTGCCATTGGCGGCGGCGTAGAGTCCTTGTCGCTGACCCAGACCAAACACAAAAACAGCTTCCGCGCCCAATCCGAAGCGGTGCTGCAAGTGATGCCCAGCGCCTACATCCCGATGATTGAAACCGCCGAGATCGTCTCCCGTCGTTATGGCATCAGTCGCGCCGCCCAGGATGAGTATTCATTGCAAAGCCAGCTGCGCACGGCTGCTGCTCAACGAGACGGGCTCTTTGATGAGGAAATCGTCGGCCTGAGCGTGGACAAGCTGCTGTTCGCCGCTGATGGCCAGCCCAATGGTCATGAGCGTGTGCAGGTTCTGCGTGACGAGTGCAACCGACCGAGTACGCGCCTTGAAGACCTGGCAAACCTGAAGCCGGTGTGGAAGGACGGTAAATGGATCGAGCAGGGGACGTTCGTCACCGCCGGCAACGCCTCGCAGTTCTCGGACGGTGCTGCGGCGAGTCTGTTGATGAGTCGTACCGAGGCCAAGCGTCGCGGATTGACGCCTTTGGGCATCTACCGTGGCATTGCCGTGGGTGGATGCGCACCCGAGGAAATGGGCATCGGTCCGGTGATCGCCATACCCAAGCTGCTCAAGCGTTTCGGCTTGGGGGTGGGGGATATTGGCCTGTGGGAGATCAACGAGGCTTTTGCCTGCCAGGTGTTGCATTGTCGCGACGCGCTGCAGATCCCGGCAGAGCGCCTGAACGTCAACGGCGGGGCGATTGCCATCGGTCACCCATTCGGTATGTCCGGCGCGCGGATGGTGGGCCATGCCTTGCTCGAAGGGCGGCGGCGCGGTGCGCGTTATGTGGTGATTGCCATGTGCATCGGTGGCGGAATGGGCGCCGCCGGCCTGTTCGAACTGCCGTGAAGCGAGCGGGACGCGGCCGCACATTCGATTAAAGCCATGGGGGCCCGCAGGTCGGGCCCGTTGCTGGGGAATGGATATGCAAAGTTGTATGCCCAATGCACAGGTCCTCGCGCAAATGGGCCTGGAGTTGGCCGAGTACGAACGGATCATTGGCAACATCTACGATTCGTCGATGAACACGGCCTCCTTGAGTGACTCGTTGCGCGACATACGCGCGCTGTTCAAGGCTAATTTCGTGACCTTGATCCTGCGGGTTCAGGATGAGCCGCTGCTGTCACCGATGGTGGTTGCCGGTGATGTCGAATTGGGCCAGGGCGGCATCAACCATTACGCCTACTACGCCAAATCTACCCTGTTCGAGGGTTTGCCCACCGACACGGTATTCACCATCGATGAGCTGATGAGCGATGCCGAATGGGCCAGTTCGGCGTTTTACCTGCTGTACTGCCAACCTTACGATTGTTACCACATGCTAGGTGCGGATATACGCATGCCGGATGGCGGCATCGTGCGTTTCCGGATCAATCGACCACAGGGCCACCCGCAATTCAGTGAGACCGAGCGGGCCTTGTGCGCCATGTTGCTGCCCCATTTGCGTCGGGCCTTGCACATGTATTCGCTGCTGGACCGCAGTGAGTCTCTGGGCAGCCTGTATTCGCAAACGATCAGCCGCCTCGCAGTGGCGACCTTCGTGCTCGACGAGAACGGCTGCGTAGTGCAACTCAACCCCGTGGCCAGGGAAATCCTTGACAGTCAGGACGGCCTTAAAGTGGTGGGAGGTCGACTGGAGGCTACCTATCCCAGTGACAATCGGGAGTTGGCGCGCCTGGTGCGCAATGCCTTCCAGCGTGCCAGGCAAGGCGCCGCCAGGGGCGTGCAGGTGGCCGAGGCGACGTCGATTTCCCGTCCTTCGGGACAGGTCAGCCTCGGCGTAGTGGTGGAACTGATTCCTTCACGGGAACTGCTCGAAGGCCACGGTAAACCCACAGTGGTGGTGTATGTGCGGGACGCGGTGAGCAAATCGCTGGTGAGCACGGTGCTGACTTCGCAGCTGTACAACCTGACCCCGGCAGAAACCGCGCTCGCCCTGGAATTGGCCAACGGCCTGTCGCTTGAGGACGCCTCGGAAATTCTGAATATCCGGCGCAATACCGCACGCGCGCACCTGCGTTCGATATTTTCCAAGACGGGTGTCCGACGCCAGACCGAGCTGGTGCGGATCATGCTCAATAGCGTGGTAGCGCTGGGTGCGCCGCAGCCGGCCGGGTCTCGGCTGTGACTTGGGGCCAGGCCAAAATGCGTTAGTCCGTGCGGACGATGCTCTCGGTTTCCTTGCCTGTCGATACTGGGCAACCGTTGTCGAACCCAAGGAGAATAAAAATGACCGGCAGTAATAAGTCCCCTGGCTGGGCCTTGACGTTGTTATTTGGATGCTGTGCCATCGGCACCGCAAACGCAGCACCGGAGGACATCCCGCGCCTTGGCAAAGACTTGACGTGCCTGGGCGCGGAACAGGCCGGCAATGCCGATGGCAGTATCCCGGCGTTCAGTGGCAAGTGGCTGGGCGCGCCGCCCCATGTTGATTTCAAAGGTACGGGGCACCACCCCGTGGATCCGTACCCGGACGAAAAACCGTTGTTTGTGATCACCGCGCAGAACATCGCGCAATACAGTGACTCCCTGTCTGACGGGCAAAAAGCCCTGTTCAAATTGTACCCGGCCACCTACAAAATGCCGGTGTATCCCTCGCACAGGGATTTTCGCGTCAGTGACTCGGTATGCCAGGCCACTCGGGAAAACGCCAGCGTGGCGCGTCTGGTCGATGACGGCGAAGGGGTCGTCGGCAAGACCGGCGGCACACCATTCCCGGTGCCGCGCAGCGGGCTGGAGCTGTTGAAAAATGCCTCGACCTTCACCTTGCGGGCCTGGACCGAAGAGTACACCTCCGATAACGCCTACGTGCTCAAGGACGGCAATATCAACTGGGGCAGGGTGCATTCGCGCAACCTGGCTCCATCATTGGAACCCGGCAAGATCGGCGATACCAACGGCAACTCGTCGTTCTATCTCAACGAAACTCTGCTACCGCAGCGGGACAAGGGTGAGATCAACACCGGCACCGAATTCTGGAACGACAAAACCGAACCGCGCCAGGCCTGGCGTTACGATCCAGGCACCCGGCGCGTGCGTCAATCGCCGGGTTATGGTTTCGACATGTCATTCCCCGGCAGTGGCGGCTCGATCACTGTGGATGAAGTGCGCCTGTTCAACGGGTCCGGCCAGCGCTACGACTGGAAGATCGTTGGCAAACGGGAAATGTACATTCCGTACAACACCTATCGTCTGCACGACGCCAAGCTCACCTACGCCAGCCTGTTGACTCCCGGACACATCAATCCCGATGCCATGCGTTATGAGCGTCACAGGGTCTGGGAACTGGAAGGCACGCTCAAACCTGGCTATCGCCACCTGTATGGCAAACGCAAGTTGTATGTCGACGAAGACACCTGGTTTCCGATGCTCGCCGACAACTACGACAACCGTGGCGAGTTATGGCGCACCTCGATGGTCAACTACTTTTATGCCTACGAGAGCCAGGCCCAGCAGGCGGGCGTCGGCCTGTACTACGACCTCAATGCTGGCAGCTACCTGGCGTTCAACCTGATCAACGAGCAGCGCAACGGTTACCTGTTGAACAAACCCGGTTTCAGTCCCAGGGACTTCGGCCCGGAAGCCGCTCGCCGCTTCGGCCAGTAAGCAGTCAACAGGGCGCCCGCTGTTTCAGGGGCGCACTTTGAGAGTAGCTCTCATTTGATCTAGTCCAACTGCACGATGATCTTGCTGCGCGACTGCTCAATGATATCCGCCATGGGATTACCCGGTATTTCTTGGGGGCATCGCCTGCCCCGAAGTCTGCATTTGAGGAATAATAACAATGACGAAACTCGCTGAAATCAACATCGAGAATGCCCAGCGTACCCACCGTTACGCGCGCGGCTGGCACTGCCTGGGCAATGCCAACGATTACCGTGATGGCAAGCCTCATACCCTGGAAATCTTCGGCACTCGGCTGGTGGCGTTTGCCGATAGCCAGGGCGTCATCAGTATTCTCGATGCCTACTGTCCGCACATGGGCGCCGACCTGTCACAGGGCACCATCGAGAACGACAGACTGGTATGCCCGTTCCATCACTGGAAGTACGACACCGGCGGCAAATGCGTGGAGATCCCTTACTGCAAGCGCATTCCTCCCAAGGCCAAGACGCGCAGTTGGTTGACCTGCGAGGAGAACAACCTGTTGTTCGTCTGGAACAACCCCGAAGGCCGTCCGCCCAAAGAGGGCGTGATCATTCCGCACCTCCCTGAGATGGACGACCCGGACTGGATTCATAACTGGAACATCGACACCATGCTGATCGAAACCAACCCACGGGAGTTGGTCGATAACCTGGTGGATGCCCAGCATTTCGGGCCGGTGCACGGTACGCCAACCAAGTATTTCGCCAACATTTTCGAAGGGCATATCGGCCATCAGATTTTTCATGGTGACTCCGAGCGCCTGGGCGGTGACCTGATCGCACCATCGGCCTACTACGGTCCGGCCACTCACTTCACCCATATCAGTTCGATGTTCGGCGATGCGCGGATCCACGCCATTCTGCTCAACAGCCATGTGCCAGTGACGCCAAACAGTTTTGACTTGCGCTTTGGTTGCATGGTCAAGCGCGTACCGGGCTGGACGGAAGAGCAAAACCAGGAAGTGGCCAGGGCGTATGTCCAGGGCAACCGGGACTCGTTCTACCAGGACGTGGTGATCTGGAAGCACAAAATCCGTATCGACAAGCCGGTGCTCGCAGAAACCGACGGGCCGGTCTATCAGTTGCGCGAGTGGTATGAGCAATTCTTCACCAATGAGGACGACGTGCCCGCGTCAATGGCGCTGCGTCGCGAGTTCATAACGGTCGACGAGCGCTGATAAAGGGAGCAGGGCGCCTTCGAGAAGCAAGTGAATACTCTCCAAGGCGCCGCTCCCAAGGACACAGCCACCCTTGAGTCCATGGTGATGACTCAGGTCCGATTTGAAGGCAATGAGGGAATACAAAATGAAAATAAAAAATGCCTACACCTTTCCTTTGTTAGTAGTGTTTCTCCTGGTGTTGGTTGTAAAGATGTCGGTGCCGGCGGAGTCGACCAGCGTCAAGGCGTGCAAGCGCTATGCGAGCTGCCTTTCGCTGAGTTCGGGAGTCTCAAACTGGCTGGATTTCCGTTAGGGCTGTTTCAGGGGAGGGTTGCCTCTGAACCGCCGGCAACGCTCCGCCCCTGTTTGTCGCGACAGTTGTTATCAATGGGGGCGGCCCCGTCGTAGAGGTGGGCGCCACAACGCTGCCCAGCGTTTCAGGCTGTATTAAAGTGCTCTGCTGATGGCTGTGTCAGCGTGCTAATGTCGAGGCGAAATGGCTGATCGCCTGTACGACCTGACGAGCACTGTCCTGAATATCGAGAATCACTTGACCCGCCTCACCGGCTAATTTGACGCCTTGTTCTGCCTTGTCTTTACTCGCCTCCATCCTGGCCACTGCCCCCGTGGCCAACTCACGATTGTGCTGCACCACCTCGACAATCTTCACAGTGGCTTGACTAGTACGTGCAGCCAAGTTGCGCACTTCGTCAGCAACCACGGCAAAACCTCGCCCCTGATCTCCGGCACGAGCCGCTTCGATGGCCGCATTGAGCGCCAGAAGATTCGTCTGCTCGGCAATCCCACGGATGGTCTGCACGATACTGCTGATTATCTCCGACTGCTGACTGACGGCATTGACACCTTCGGCTGCGTGATTCAATTCGTCGGCCAGGCTTTGCATGACATCCACGGTGTCCTGCACTACACGGGCTCCTTCGTGGGCTGTATCGTCAGTTTTCAGTGAAGTCTCATAAGCCATGCGCGCCGCTCGTGACTCGGTTTCCTGCTGTAGAACCTGATCCGTAATATCGCTCGCATACTTGACTATTTTGTAAAGATCGCCGTTGGCGTCGAACACCGGATTGTAAGTCGCACGTAACCAGACCACGCGTCCCTGGTTGTTGAGGCGCTTGAAGCTGCCTGAGAAAAATTCGCCTTGATTCAGGCGCTCCCAGAACTGGCAGTAATCGGGGGATTCGATTTCGCTACGCTCACAGAACAGCCGGTGGTGCTTGCCAACAATCTCTTCCAAGCGGTAACCCATCACTGCAAGGAAGTTTTCATTGGCGTTGACGACTTCTCCCTGCCGGTTGAACTCGATGGTTGCCATGGACCGGTTAATCGCCTTGATCTGGCTCTCCTGCTCTTGTTCCTTCTGAACCTGGGCAGTTACATCCGTCGCAATCTTGACGACCTTGATCACCCGTCCGGTGGTATCGCGAACAGGGTTATAGCTGGCCTCCAGCCAGAGCTCACGCCCCTGTTTGTCCAGGCGCAGGAAGCGGTCGTTGATGAACTCGCCATTACCCAGGCGTGACCAAAAGCTTTGATAAGCAGCGCTGTTGGCGTATTTCGGCGTACAGAATAAGCGGTGATGCCGGGATTGGATTTCTTCAACGCTATAGCCCATTACCTTCAGGAAGTTGCGATTGGCACTGAGGATCGTGCCATCAGGCTGGAACTCAATCAGGGCCATGGAGCCACCTAAGGCTGCAAGGGTGGCTTCACTGTCAGCCAAGCGCCGCTGGCTGACGGCCAGTTCTTTTTTGATAGTCGAGTTGAACATGCATACCTCAGTGGATATAGGCTGCTTGGCATTTCCTTCAAGCCAACGGAAAGCTATGCAGGTCGATGTCAGATGTACGGAAACCTGTGAAATCAGATACGAATCGCGGATGCCGAACGAGCCGTAACGGCGTTAGTAAGGCAGGAGCTCCTAAATCGCCGGCAACGCTCCGAGCAATAACGCACTTCGTTCCAGCATCGCGCCCATTTCTTGCGCCAGGCGAAGGGCAATCCGCAGACCGCGCAAACTTTGACCGGGAGCTCACTCTTTTTCACAGCGACTCCCCGGCATCCAGTTTGGCGAGTAGTTTCTGGCCCCGCTCCCAAAGCGCTTGCTGCTTGGGCTCGGTCATGCGGTCGAGGTTTTTGTAGACCATGCTCATGCGCTGGTTGCTGCGCAGCAGGTCGCCATGACGCATCAGGAAATGCCAGTAGAGTGAATTGAAAGGACAGGCGTCGTCCGTTGTGCTCTCACTGACTTCGTAGGCGCAGTTACGGCAGTAGTCAGACATCCGCTTTATATACTGACCACTGGCGCAATAAGGCTTGGAACCCAGGTAACCGCCGTCGGCGTGCATGACCATGCCCAGCGTATTGGGCAGTTCGACCCAGTCAAAGGCGTCCATGTAGATCGCCAGGTACCATTCGCAAATCTGGCTCGGCGCGATGCCGGCCAACAGTGCGAAGTTGCCGGTCACCATCAGCCGCTGGATATGGTGGGCATAGGCATGTTTCAAGCTCTGGCCGATCGCCTGTCCCATGCAGTTCATTCGGGTGTCGCCCGTCCAGTAGAACTCTGGAAGAGGCCGGCTGTTGCCAAACAGATTGCCATCGGCGTAATCGGGCATTTTCAGCCAATAGACGCCCCGTACATATTCGCGCCAGCCGATGAGCTGGCGGATGAAGCCTTCGGCGGCATTGAGTGGAATCCGGTGCGCCCAATATGCAGCTTCCACGTCGCTGCACAACTGACGCAGGTCCAGCAGTCCAATATTGAGCGCCGCACTGATGCGCGCATGAAATAGAAAAGGTTCATCACTGGCCATGGCGTCTTGATAGTCGCCGAATCCTGCCAGGCCATAATCCAGAAAATACGCCCACAGCGCCTGTGCGTCGGCATGGGTGACCGGATAGTCGAAGTCGTCGAGTGCGCCGTAGTGATGGTTGAAGCGCGCCCTGACCAGCGCAAGCACATCGCAGGTGATGGCGTCGTTACTGAAGTGCAGCGGGTAGGGCGCTTTCACCCCTTTGGGCAGGGCCTTGCGGTTCTCGGCATCGAAATTCCACGCGCCGCCTACTGGAGAGCCGTCGCCATTGAGCAATAACCCGCTCTTGCGCCGCATCTCGCGGTAGAAGAACTCCATGCGCAACTGCTTTTTGCCTTGCGCCCAAGTGCCGAACTCAGCGCGACTGCACACAAAGCGCGTGTCGGCGTGCCAATGGATGGCCAGGCCACAGTCCTTGAGCGCCTGTTCCAGCCGCCAGTCCCCGCACTCGGTGACGTGTACTTCCTCTGCTTGCAACAGCTGTTGCCAGCGTCGCAATTCACTCGCCACCGAACCGCTGTTTTGCGGGTCATCCAGGGTCACGTACTCGACTTGCAGACCCTGTTCTTGCAGGGCCTTGGCGAAATGGCGCATGGCACTGAAAATCAGCGCGATTTTCTGCGGATGGTGGGGGACATGGCTGGCTTCTTCCATGACCTCGACCAGCAGCACCGTATCGCACTGGGCATCAAGTTTCTGCAAGGAAGCCAAGTCAAAGGACAACTGGTCACCCAGGACCAGGCACAACCGATGGCGCTTGTTCATATCTGTTCAGTCCAGCGTCTGCAGATTCATGCTTGTTCCCTGCCTACCAGGGCAGGCGCTCTCCGTTGTAGGCAAAAAAATGTCCGCTATCGGCCGGCGTCAACTGATCAATCAGGCTCAAGAGTTCAGCTGCGGCAACGTCCGCCGGACGTGCGCTGGTGGCCCCTCGAAATGGTTGCGACAACCCCGACACGACCGTGCCTGGGTGCAGACTCAGCAGTCGGCTCTGCGGACGAGTACGGGCCAATTCGATGGCGGCGGTCTTGATCAGCATATTCAGCGCGGCCTTGGAGGCGCGATAGGCGTACCAGCCACCCAAACGGTTGTCGCCGATGCTGCCGACTTTCGCCGAGAGCACCGCCATCGCGCCCCGGGCATCAAGCAACGGCAAAAAGTGCCGCAACACCAGCGCCGGCCCCAGCGCGTTCACTTGAAACACGGCCTGCAGCGCCTCATGCTCAATCGCGCTGTAGCTTTTTTCCGGCTTGATCTGGTCACGATGGAGCAGGCCGGCGGCGTGCACGATCAACTGGTAGGGCGCTTGCGCTGCCAATTCAGTGGCGGCGCTGGCGATGGTTTCGGGTTGCTCCAGATCCAGTGCGGGCACTGTATTGCGCCCCAACTGGCGAACCCCGCCACATCGAGGGTCCTTGCCGAGCAGCTCGCAAAAAGCCGTACCCAGGGCACCACTCGCGCCGATCACCAGGGCGCGATATCCATCGCCGAGGGAGTTCATGGTGAACGCGTTCAATGGGTTTCTCCTGCACCCTGGCGCCGGAAGAACAACGTCACCTGGCCAACCTCGACGCCCAGCTTGGACATGCTGGTGCGGTTGATCAACGTGTCCTCGTCCATCAGGTACATCCAGTCGTCCATGCTCATTTCATAGGTTGTGCCGTCAACCGGCAGGTTCAGGCGATAACGCCAGCGCAAGGCATTGCCGGCGATTTCGCCTTTGGCGACACCCACTACGTCATCGGCGCGACCGCTCCAACGTCCCTGGCCCTCGGGCGTCAGGGTCCAGACGCGGCGTTGGCGGGTGCCGTCGCTGTACAGGAAGCGCTCATCGAGAATCAGGTTGTTGCCCTCACGACGGCTGACGATGTCGACCTCGAAACGCTTGGCCACCTCACCGGAACGCTTCTGAAACATCCCCCAGGCTTTGACCGGTTTGCTGAAAAAGCGCTCCAGATTTAATGCCGGTTGCTGATCCGCATAGTGGGTGACATCCACGCTGCCACAGCTCGCAATGCTGAGTACCAAAGCCAGTAAAACCAAACGTCGGGTCATTGCCGTTCTCCCTGGGTGAGCAGGTGCTGAGGGTGAATTTAGTTGCCTTACATGCTTGTACAGGTGCCTCGTGGTGTACAGGTTTCTGGCACCTGCCGAAAGATGAAGCCGCGGTTTTTGCGCAATGCAACTTGCCGGCTGCACCGTCGTACGCGGCGTATGGAGCAGGCATCGTCAACGCGGGCTTGCCCAGTCCATTCTTTAATAGTTGTACGATAGTAACTGATCTGTATAGGTTTTAATCAAGATAGGCTGAAAAAAAAACCCTGACAATGCGTCAGCCATTATTTTGTGTAGAAACGAGAACGTCAGATCAAGAGCGCGGGAGGGCAACGGAAGGGAGATAGGGGGAAATGCGCGCCCCCGGGGAAATGGGAGCGCGGTGCTAAACCAGGGGATTACTCGTAGGTCGGGTAATCCACATAGCCTTCGGCATTACCGCCGTAGACCGTAGCCGGGTTCAGTGGGTTGAGCGGCCAGTCGTGGGCGATCCGCGCAGGCAGATCCGGATTGGCCATGAACGGGCGGCCGAAAGCGACCAGGTCTGCCAAGCCTGACTCAAGCAATTGCGCGCCGGATTCGGCGTTGTAACGTCCGGCATAAATGATCGCGCCACTGAACGTATCGCGCACCGCACGACGAAAGGCGTGCGGCATCATCGGCGCGTCGTCCCAGTCGGCTTCGGCGATGGACAGGTAGGCAATGCCCACATCTTCAAGCACCTTGATCGCTTCGATGTAGGTCGTGTGCGGGTCTTCCTCCACCATCCCCAGATAGGTCCGCGCTTCATCGGTGGTGGTGAACAGCGGCGCGAAACGCACGCCGACCTTTTCCCGGCCGATGCACTCGGCGACGCCCGCCACCACGTCACGCAGAAAACGCAGGCGGTTGCCCAGAGAGCCACCGTACTGATCGGTGCGCACATTGCTGTGAGCAGAGATGAACTGGTTTACCAGATAGCCGTTGGCACAGTGCAGTTCGATGCCGTCGAAGCCGGCGTCCATCGCATTGCGCGCAGCCTGGATATACAACTGAACCAGTTCCTGGACTTCATCCGTGCTCAGCGCTCGCGGAGCGGATGGCGCAACAAGCGCACCGGCACCCGGCGCTGTTTCAATAAATACGCTGACACGCTCGGTGGCGATCGCGGAAGCTGACACCGGTGCCGCACCCTCAGGTTGCAACGCGGTGTGAGACACCCGCCCGACGTGCCAGAGCTGAGCGAAGATCACGCCGTCTTTGGCATGAACAGCCTCGGTGACCGTGCGCCATCCGGCGATTTGTTCAGGCGTGTGGATGCCGGGCGTCCAGGCATATCCCTGACCCCTAGGCTCGATCTGCGTGCCCTCAGTGACCAGTAGGCCGGCGCTGGCGCGTTGCTGGTAATACTCGGCCATCAACGGGTTGGCGATATTGCCCGGTTGCGAGCTGCGCTGGCGGGTGAGGGGGGGCAGAACGATACGGTTCTTCAGGGTATGCCGGCCGAGGGTGACGGGTGTGAAGTAAGCGCTGTTTTTCATGAGATACCTGTTCGCTGGGTATTAGACCAGTCGACTATCGATGGGGCGAAAAAAACACCGTGTGCAAACACGCGCACGGTGCCTGGGCAGTGAGTTGATATCCGTCAGGCCAGCATTTTCAGCAGTTTTTCGGCGACGGCCGCCGAGCTGGCAGGGTTCTGACCCGTTACCAACTTGCCGTCAGCGACGACATGAACCTGCCAGTCGGCCACCTTGGAAAAGCGCCCGCCCAGACGCTGGAATTCGTCTTCGATCAGGAACGGCACGACGTCCGTCAGGCCCACGGCTGCTTCTTCAGCATTGGTGAAACCGGTCACGTCCCGACCCTCAATCAACGGCTTGCCATCAGCAGCGAGGACGTGACGCAGTACGCCCGGCGCGTGGCAGACGAAGCCGTGGGGCTTGTGGCTGCGGTCGAAGGCTTCGATCAAGGCGATGGAATGTTTGTCTTCAGCCAGATCCCACAGCGGGCCATGTCCACCGGGGTAAAACACGGCATCAAAATTGTCAGCGCTGACATCGGCCAGGCGCCCGGTATGGGCCAGTGCCAATTGCGCTGCAGGGTCCTGACGGAACCGGTCGGTTTCGGCGGTCTGCGCACCGGGCTCATCGCTTTTTGGATCGAGCGGTGGCTGGCCGCCTGCCGGCGACACCAGGGTGATCTCTGCACCTGCATCCTTGAAGGCGTAGTAGGGGGCCGCGAACTCTTCGAGCCAGAAACCGGTTTTCTTGCCAGTGTTGCCAAGTTGGTCGTGGGAAGTCAGAACCATCAAGATTTTCATAGGGCGCCCTGTGTTGGTCGGGTGTGCGAGGACGGGTTCGCCTTCGACACCCGGGAAGGAGTGAGGGGCACAGCATAGTTTCCAATTAGACCAGTCGTCTAGTAAATTCTTTCAGGTGTGTTTCCGACCGCACTCTATGGCAAACTCCTGCCCATCAGAAATATACGACTGGTCTATTGTTTGGTACTTTGCGCCCCATGAAACCGACCTACGACGATACCCGCCAACATCTGCTCGATACCGGCCACCGAATGATGGCCGAAAAGGGCTTCACCAGCGTTGGCCTGAACGAAATCCTGCAGACTGCCGGTGTGCCCAAGGGCTCGTTCTATCACTACTTCAAATCCAAGGAATTCTACGGGCAGGCGCTGCTTGAGGATTACTTTGTCGGCTACCTGTCGGACATGGAAAGACGTCTGACACTGCCCGGGCTCAATGCCTTCGAGCGGCTGATGGATTACTGGCAGGGCTGGCAGAACCGCTGCACCCTGGAGGGCCATGGCGACGAATGCCTGGTGGTGAAGTTAAGTGCAGAGGTCGCCGACCTTTCCGAATCGATGCGCCTCACGCTACGCGATGGCGCTGAGCGCATCGTTGCGCGCATCACGACTTGCCTGGAACAGGGCCAGCTGGATAAAAGTCTTCCGGATGCCGACGCTCGTCAGCTGGCCGAAACCCTCTACCAACTTTGGTTGGGTGCCAGTTTGCTGAACAAGCTGCAGCGCACGGGGCAATCTTTGCAAACGTCGATGACGATGACGAAGCGGCTTCTGGAGGTTTGAATCTGACCCGTTAATGGGTCGGAGGACGGACAGCCTGATGCTCATGGAGAAGCGCCCAACCCCGGCCGGGCGCCATTTTACTCATCCAGTGTGATGACTGCTCGCCAGGCCGTAGACGGATGTGTCGATGCCTTCAAAACGCGCCTTCAGCTGCAACGCCAGGTACAGCGAATAATGCCGTGACTGATGCAGGTTGCCACCGTGGAACCAGAGGTTTTGCTGCTGCGTGGGCTTCCACATGTTGCGCAGTTCGCCCTCATACGGGCCAGGATCATTCGTGGTCCCTGAACCCAAGCCCCAGCAGCGGCCGACCTTGTCCGCGACTTCCTGGGAAATCAGCTTCGCCGCCCAGCCATTCATTGAGCCATAGCCCGTGGCGTAGACAATCAGGTCGGCCGGTAGTCGGCTGCCATCGTTGAGTACGACGGCATCTGCTTCGATGCGTTCCACACCCAGGCCCGGTGCGCTCTTGAGCTTGATCGTGCCGTTAGCGATCAGTTCCGAGGCGCCCACGTCGATGTAGTAACCAGAACCACGGCGTACGTATTTCATGAAAAGGCCAGACTCGTCGTCACCGAAATCGAGCATGAAACCGGCCTTGGTCAAGCGCTCGTAGAAGTCTTTGTCACGCTCCTTGATCGCGGCAAAGACGGGTTGATGAAAGCTTGGCATCACCTTGTAAGGGATCGAGGCGAACAGCATGTCGGCCTTGTCCGTGGTCAGGCCTGACTCCAGGGCGTCTTCAGAGTAGAGCCCACCGAAGACCAGATCCATCAAGCTATCGGAGCGCACGATGTGGGTACTGGACCGTTGCACCATGGTCACCTCGGCGCCGTTCTCCACCAGGTCGGCGCAGATATCGTGAGCCGAATTGTTGGCACCGATGACCACCGCGCGCTTGCCGCGCCAGGCGTCTCCGCCGGGATGGCGGCTGGAATGATGCTGCTGGCCGTTGAAAACCTCGGCACCCGCATAAACAGGAACGTTGGGTACGCCAGACATGCCGGTGGCGAGGATCAACTGGGCAGGCTGTAGCGTCACGCGCTCACCATCGCGTTGAACGTCCACCGTCCAGGTGCCACTTTGCTCGTCAAAGCTGGCGCTCACGCACTCGGTGCGCGGCCAATAATTGAGCTCCATGACTTTGGTGTACATCTCCAGCCAGTCGCCGATCTGGTCTTTTGGGGTGAAGACCGGCCAGTGATCGGGGAAGGGCAGGTAGGGCATATGGTCGTACCAGACCGGGTCATGCAGGCACAGCGACTTGTAACGGCCGCGCCACTGATCGCCAGGACGCTCGGCCTTGTCGACGATCAGCGTTGGCACGCCCATTCGCTTGAGCCGTGCGGCGAGCCCCAGCCCACCCTGGCCGCCACCCACGATCAGGCAGTACGGCTGGGTGGTGATGCCCAGTGATGCTTCTTCGTCACGACGGCGTTCCAGCCAGTTGCGTTTGTCGGCATGGGCGTGACCATGATTGGCACCCATCGGGCGACGGCGGCCCCTGGGTTCTTCAAAGCCTTTGAGCTCGCGCATGCTGGTCAGCAGCGTCCAGCACAGGCCCTCCTTCAGCCTGACGTAGCCTTTACCTCGCGCCGTAGCGGTCTCCAGGCTGATCCAACCTTCGAGCACACCGTTGTTGAGCGTGGCATCACCTTCGAGTGTCCATTGCTCGGGCCGAGTTTGATCAAGGCGTGTTTCGAGCATGTCGCGGATAGCAGGCTTGCCTTCCAGGGTCACCAGGTTCCAGCTGAAAAGCAGCAGGTCACGCCAGTGACACTCTTCGGCAAACAATTGCAGCGCGCCGTCCAGGTCGCGTTGGGCGAGACGCTCGCCGAGGTTGTCGACCCAGCCCGCGAGCTGGGCAGTTGGCGTGTGCAGGGGTGTTTCGACAGCGATGTTCATGGGCTTCTCCCGTTCTTGTTGTTTTTGTGACAACTTGCCCTGGAGCAAGGCTCGGGCCACCTTTATGAGAGGCCCGTTGCAGAGCGGCTGAAGCGCTGCGGCTCAGGCTTTGACTCGGGTCTATGTCACGATTTAGGGAATGGTGGATGACAGAGTGTCACGCGGTGCATGGGGCGCTCTCGGTCGGCTTTTCCTATAAGCTGGCAACAGCCCCGTGTCCTGACCGTAGCGGAGAACAAGAACAATGAAGCCGGCCTTTATCAACGCCCATGCACAACAGGTGCTGCAAGCTGTACAGGGCATCCCTGCCAGCCATGGCCATACGACTGACCTGGCTATTACCCGGTCATGGCGTCGTTGCCTGGATCAGCATCAGCTCGATCCCGCCAGCCGCCGCGCGCCGAATGTAGTTGAGCACCCACGCCTGCTGGATCACCGCGCGCCCCTGGAACACATCATCTCCGTAGCGCACTGGCAGATGACCAGCCTGCACCACCAACTGGGGGGTGACGGCCACGTGGTGCTACTCACCGATGCTCGTGGTGTGGCGATTGACAGTGTGTTCAACGAATCCGAACGAGTCGAATTCCAGCGTTCCGGACTGTGGCTTGGTTCGGTGTGGAGCGAGGATTGCGAGGGCACCAACGGTGTCGGCACCTGCCTGGTCGAGCGACAGCACGTCACCATCCGTCGTGATCAGCACTTCCGTGGCAAGCACGCCGGCTTGACGTGTTCGGCCAGCCCCATATTCGATGCGAGCGGAGAGTTGCTCGCCGTTCTTAACCTCTCATCCGTGCGCGAGGAACCGGGTCTTCAGCAGCACTTCAAAGCCATGGCGTTGACCAACCTCACAGCCAACTTGATCGAGAGCTGTTATTTCCTGGGGCATGATCCGCAACGGTACTTGCTGCGTTTTCACCCTGAGGCAGGCTTCGTCGGGCTGCTGGGCGAAGGGCTGCTCAGCTTTGACGAAAGTGCCTGTATCCGTTCAGTCAATCATGCTGCGCTGGACCTGCTGGGCCTCAGCCGTGAGCAGGTGGTGGGGCAATCGCTGACGATGCTGCTGGAGACGCCTATCGATCAGGTGATGAGTCAAGCCAGCTCGCAACCGAGTGTCTGCTGGCCAATGCGCCTTCTGGACGGACGCCAGTTCTACGGACAGGTGCGAGAGCCCTTGCGCCATGCGCCTCTCGTCACGCCTGCAATTGCCCCGGTCAACGACGTGCACGTGTGCCTGGAAGACCCGCGCCTGCAACGTGGCTTTGCTCGCGCATTACGAGTTCTGGAACGTGACGTACCGGTGTTTCTACAGGGCGAAACCGGTACCGGCAAAGAAGCCTTTGCCGCAGCGCTGCATCGCGCCAGTTCCAGAGCCAGTCAACCGTTTGTGGCGATCAATTGTGCGGCCATTCCAGAAACGCTGATCGAGAGCGAGCTGTTCGGCTATCGCGGTGGCAGCTTCACCGGCGCACGCAAGGACGGGATGATCGGCAAGCTGGAGCAGGCCCATGGCGGCATTCTGTTCCTTGATGAAATAGCCGATATGCCACTCGCGTTACAGACCCGGCTGCTGCGTGTGCTGGAGGAGCGTCAGGTGGTGCCCCTGGGCGGCGCTACGGCACGTGCGCTCGACATACGGCTCATCTGTGCCAGCCACCAGGATCTCCAAGCCTGTGTGGCCGAGGGGCGTTTTCGCGAAGATCTGTTTTATCGCGTCGCCGGCTTCGCCGTGCAGCTGCCGCCGTTGCGTGAGCGTTCAGACAAGGGCCGGTTGCTCGACCTGCTGCTGCGCGAAGAGTCAAAAGGTACAAGGATTCGCCTGGAGACAGGCGTGAGAGAACGCTTGCTGACGCATCCCTGGCCGGGCAATGTCCGGCAACTGCGCACGTGCCTGCGCACACTGGTCGCATTGGCGCTGGAGGGCCGTGTCACTCTGGAAGACGTGGCGGAGTTGCTGCCGGCAGCGCCTGCCGTGTTGGCCGAGAACCCGCTGGGAGTGTCGGAACGGCAGACGCTGCTAACCTTGATTGAGGCGGAACACTGGCACGTCGCTCGTGTTGCCGCCCGATTGGGGATTAGCCGCAATACGCTGTATCGCAAACTGCGCCAACATGGGATTTCACGACCTGGTTGAGTGCGCAATCGCTGTTTCCTGGCCAACAACAACTGTATTGGAGTTCTGATGAGCCTCGCGCCTTTCCACCTCGCAATCCCCGTTTACGATCTCGCTGCTGCACGCACTTTTTACGGCGAAGTGTTCGGCCTCGAGGAAGGTCGTTCCAGCAACCAATGGGTCGACTTCAACTTTTATGGCCACCAACTGGTTATTCACGAACACCCGAAAACCACTTCCCAGGACAGCGTCCATAGCAACCCGGTAGACGGCCATGACGTACCTGTTCCGCACTTTGGCATCATCTTGGGCTGGGCAGAATGGGAAGTACTGGCCGAGCGCCTGAAGTCTTTTGGCACGCAGTTTGTGATCGAACCCTACATTCGTTTCAAGGGGCAGGTCGGCGAGCAAGCCACCATGTTTTTGTTTGACCCCTGCGGTAATGCCCTTGAGTTCAAGGCGTTCAAGGATATGAGTCAGCTCTTCGCGAAATGAGTCATCAACTTTGAACTTATCATTACGCCTATCCCCCTAACGCTGTGCAAATATCCCCTGGCTTGGGTCGACCCTGAGCTGGCCACTTACACGCAAAGGTTGGGTGAATCATGAAGAGTGAACAGGTCGAAGGTGTTGCGGAAAAACTCGCCGGCAAGGCGCAGAGCGCGGTCGGCAGGTTGTTGGGCGATTCGAAGATTGAAGCTGAAGGTGCTGGACACCAGGTTGCTGGTCAACTGACCAAAACCTATGGCGACACACTCGACAACGTATCGACGTTTGTTAAGGAAAAACCGGTTGCTGCACTCGCGATAGGTGCAGCAGTGGTGCTGTTAGTGAGTCGGTTCCTGCGCCGCTGAGCCAGGCGTAGAGGACTTCCAGCTGGCACGTACCCTCATGGCTTTACTCCCCCTCGTACTCGCTGGGATTGTCTGTCGGTAGGGTGCGGGGGCGGGCTTGTTGCTAGGCCCCTGCGAGCGCTATTCGACCGAAACTGGCATTGGAGTCGAGTGGTGTTATTGCCAGCAATTGGTCGAGTCGTAACTCGACCTTGCCGCCTTCATTCTCCACAACGAGAAATTCTTCCTTGCTCGGAGCGGTCCGTGTGGTCAGCGCCCTGGCCACGAAAGCCGGTCCTCGGAGCAGTTCGATATGCAAGTCGTAATGGTGCATACAGGCTATCTCCAGGTAGTCATGCAGGTCGCAGTTCAGGGGCTGATACGCTTTCATCTGATTTCTCCTAGCAACCTGTAGCTCAATGATGAAGTAACCCCGGCTGACTATTGCAGCAGCAACTTCTGGATTGGCGGCTTCGCTGTGACAAAACTGTCAACGGCGCAGTTCGATTTTAGCATCCTGAATTCGTCAAAATATCATCCATTCCTTATTTAGCGGATATCCGCTCCAGTGACGTGTTCATCATCAGAGGCGCGCTCCTCGCAATTTGCCGTTTTTACGTAGCTCGCGTGTTGGTATTTCCGGATCATCCGCTCGTTCACAAGATACCAATGGTGCCAAACGGCTGAGTGCTACCAGCAGTTACCGGACTAAATAATGCTGGCGAAACTGACGCGAAAGCCCCCGGTGCACTGATCGAATCATTTAATTCGAGGGGCGAAGCATGCGACGTTTATCGTGTTTGATTATGTGCTCAGCGGTGAGCTTGCCTTTGATGGCCCATGAACCGGGGGGCATCAACAGCGCTAAAGGCCAATCAGATGCTGCGTTTGATCTGGTCCACACGCATATTTATCGAGAAGGCGATAATCTTGTCTTTCAGCAAGTTGTCGCCGGAACAGCGGGCAGTAGCACGCCGAAATCCACCGGAAAATTCGCTGGTTCGGACGTTTACAGTTATGTCTGGCCAACCAGTCTGGGCAGCGACGCCGTAGGGTTCGAAGCCAAGTCCGGGATCCTCGCGCTGGCACTGACGTCGCACCCTGACTTCGACGATACCCCGCAGCTGGATGAGAACAACGACGGCAAAAAAGACAATGATGGTGGCTTGTGGCATTCCCATTGGGTCGTCCTGACCAAAGAAGCCAGTTGTGGGCCCAGCGGTCTGAAAGTCCGTGATATTCCCGAAGGAATGAAACCGAAGATGCCGGCGACTTGGCCTGGCGTTCCGCTGTATATCGATTCTCCAGGTTATGGACTCAATGTCGGCAAGGACACAGTGACTATCCAAGTGCCCCTGGCAGCTGTTGGATTTCCCGATAACTTCAAATACGACGGTGTGACGGCAGGGCTCAAGGTTAACGCCGACCTGCACGACCCGCTGCTGTGTGTGAGTTCGGTATGGGATGTCGCATCGGGTGATCTTTCTTTGCCGGGGACATGGAATGCCAAGGAAAAGCCCTGAGGCCTAAAGGGCCCAATAACGCCGAACGCGGCGCATGAGATCAATGGACCGACATACGCGCATGCCATCGTTACCACTAGCGATCTGGTCGAATTGCTTCGTTAGTGCCCTGAGAGGTCAACCTGATGAACGATAAAAACCTGACTCACGCCACCGGCGCCCCGGTTGTCGATAACCTCAATATCCAGACTGCCGGGCCACGCGGGCCTGCGCTGTTGCAGGATATTTGGCTGCTGGAAAAGCTGGCACATTTCGACCGGGAAGTTATTCCGGAGCGGCGCATGCATGCCAAGGGTGCCGGTGCCTACGGAACCTTCACCGTCACCGCCGATATCAGCCATTTCAGCAAAGCCAGTCTATTTGCCGAGGTCGGCAAGCAGACGCCGGCATTTGTGCGTTTTTCCACGGTGGCGGGGGAGCGCGGCGCGGCCGATGCGGAGCGAGACATTCGCGGCTTTGCGGTAAAGCTGTATACCGACGAAGGTAACTGGGACATCGTTGGCAACAACACCCCGGTGTTCTTCTTCCGCGATCCGCTAAGGTTTCCCGACCTGAACCATGTGGTCAAGCGCGACCCCCGCACCGGGCTACGCTCGCCAACCAACAACTGGGATTTTTGGACACTGCTGCCCGAAGCGCTGCATCAGGTAACAATCGTCATGAGCGATCGCGGCATACCCGCCAGTTATCGGCACATGCATGGTTTCGGCAGCCACACCTTCAGCCTGATCAATGCCCACAATGAGCGTGTATGGACCAAGTTTCACTTCGTCAGCCAGCAGACCATCACCAATCTCAGTGACGGTGAGGCGTCGGATGTCGTTGGCAGTGATCGCGAGAGTCACTTGCGCGATCTCTATGAATGCATTGAGAGCGGCGAATTTCCACGCTGGAAACTGTGCATACAAACCATGACAGAGGAACAGGCTCGTACCCATCGTCACAACCCCTTTGACTTGACCAAAGTGTGGCCACATGGCGAATTTCCACTTCAGGAGGTAGGAGTACTGGAGCTAAACCGGAACCCTGAAAACCATTTTGCCGAGGTTGAACAAGCGGCATTTTCGCCCGCTAACGTTGTGCCTGGCGTGAGTTTTTCGCCAGACAAAATGCTTCAGGCTCGCCTGTTTTCATATGGTGATGCGCAGCGCTACAGGCTGGGCGTGAACTTCAATCATATCCCGGTCAACGCGCCACGGTGTCCATTCCACAGTTACCACCGCGATGGTGCCATGCGCACTGACGGCAACCTCGGTTCAACGCTGTCCTATTTTCCCAATAGTTTTGGCGAGTGGCAGGATCACCGGCAACTCCACGAGCCGGCACTGTCGCTAGATGGCGACGCGGCCCATTGGGATCAGAGTGTGGTCGAAGATCATTACGAGCAGCCCGGTAATCTCTTTCGACTCATGACGCCGCTTCAGCAGCACCTGTTGTTTCAGAATACGGCACGGGCTATGGGTGACGCTCCGGTGATGATCAAGCATCGGCATATCGTCAATTGCTCGAAGGCCGATCCTGCTTACGGTGATGGAGTGGCGCAAGCACTTGGTCTGAGTCTTGTAGCGCAAGAACTGGAAAATGCGAAGTAAGTCCAAGGGCGTGCGGCCAACTTGAAGGAACAAGCCCTGCAGGCCACCCATTTCTATAATACGCGATTGGGAGAAAAATCATGGGCAGTACTGATTCGAACAAGAAAGCACTGGTGGTCGTTGATATCCAGAACGATTATTTTCCAGGTGGCAGATGGGCTCTTTCGCACGTCGAGGACGCGGCAGCCCAGGCGGCGCGAGTGATTGATCGGTTTCGTGAGCGCGGCGATTTGGTGGTGCATATTCGTCACGAATTCAAGGACGAAAATGCGCCTTTTTTCCGCCCCGGCAGTGAGGGGGCGCAGATACACGAAAGCGCAAAAAATCGCGAAGACGAGCCCGTGGTGCTTAAGCACTTCATCAATTCGTTCCGTGAGACCGAACTGAAAGCCATACTCGATCAGCACGGGGTCAACGAAGTGGTGGTCGTCGGTAATATGAGCCACATGTGCGTGGACGGCATGACCCGCGCAGCGATCGACTTCGGCTACACCACCACCGTACTGCACGACGCCTGTGCCACGCTCGATCTTGAGTTTAACGGGGTCAAGGTGCCCGCCGCGCACGTGCATGCCGCGTTCATGGCTGCACTGAGTTTCGGTTACGCGCCGGTCATTTCCACCAGCGAATACCTGAGCCGTTGATCCACTGCACCGGGCAGGCGGATGGGCGGCCATGGTCTTCCATCCGCCTGCCGTTTTCGTCGTCTATGCTGAGCACCTGGACTGATCTGGCACGGAGGCTGCCTTCCACTGTTTCGGGACCGGTGAGGTGCGGCGGTGCAACTGATCTGCTCGGAATTCGACGAATTCGAAGAGGCGTTGTACGGGGTGCAAGGTCGCTACGTGCTGCGCACTCGGCAACAACGCAACTGGCAACTCAACGTGGTCGATTTGAACGGCGTGGCACTGATGAGCGGGCGCGAAGGCGCGGGTACGGTTTACACAGGCATTGGGCTGCCCGGTTACTTCAACATCTTCCTGCCGCTGACGGGGCATGAGACCACCTTGGTCGACGGCCATCCGTTCAATCGCCGACGCATCGGCTGGATGGTGCCCAATGCCATGTTCCACATCAACGCGAAAAGCCCGGCCAGTTGGCTGACGGTGGCGATGTCCTGCGAGTTGGTGCTGCGCTGGGCCTCGGTGCGCGAAGATGAATTCGACTTTTGCGTACTGCATCGCAACCTGGTCAGCAATGCCCAGCGCAATCTCGGTCCGTTGCTGTGGCTGGCGCGGCGTCTGTTCCAGATCGAGGCCCAGTCACCCGAGGTTCTGCACACCGAGGGGGCAGAGGAGGCCGCGCGTCGGGAGGTGATGGATGTAGTGTTTCGCATGCTGCTGCCAGTGGACCCACTGCACGCCGCCCCACGGCACCATCGCGATCACAAGGATATCCTCAAGCGTGCGCTGGAGTTACTGGATACGCTGGAGACCCAGTCGGTTTATACCGAAGACATCTGTCAGGCGACCTGCGCCTCGGAACGTACTGTGCGCAATGTCTTCAACGAGTACCTGGGCATGAGCCCGCACCGATATCTGATGATTCGCCGCTTGCACGGGATTCGCGACGCCATCCGTCACGCTGGCCCCGAGGATACGATCACCAGTATCTGTGCGCGCTTTGGCGTCTGGGATTTTGGCCGGTTCGCCAGTTTGTACCGCCAGTACTTTGGATTGCTGCCGGCGCAATCGCTTAAAAACGCGAAGGCGTTGACCTCTGCATAGACGCCGGCGCTCACCGCAGCGTTCGCATCAGGGTTGTGCTGGGGTACTCACCGAACAGCCTGTTGTAGTCGGACGCCATGCGGCCACTGTCGGTAAAGCCGAATCGTAGAGCTATCTGACCAACAGATCCGGTATCCGGACCGGCGATCGACAGCGCTACTCGAACCAGGTGCAGGCGTCGAATGTGCAGGTAGCGATTAGGCCCGACACCGAACATCTCCTTGAAAATCGAGCGCAATGTGCGCTCGCTCACACCCGCATCGCGGCACAGCTGTGACAAACCGATCGGTCGCTCCTCATAACGTTGAAGTAGCTCCATCACCTTGGCGATGTTGCTTTGGCGCGTCAGTTGCTGCCAGCCGCCCCCTGCGGTCGGCGGCGTGGGATTGCAACTCGGGAGCGTGGCCAGGGGCTTTTCCATTTCAACCTGCTATCAAGCTCGGTCAGATTGATAAAGACTCTCGCGATCTCAATGGCGGCACTACGTAAAACAGGCAAATAGCACAAATTTTCGATGGAATCGTAAGACTCTGAAAACGACCTGCAACCTTTCAAATTGCCGAATTTACGTAGTTCATATCTGATCGATTTGCGCATGCTATGAGCGTATCGGGCTATGGGCATACGCACTTGATCGTCCACGCAGTGAGGCTTCAGTCATCGCAACAGTTCGAGGAAATCATGACAAAACAAAAAATCGACATCGATGAAGCCCGGCGCGCGCTCCTCATGGGCGGCGCAGTGCTGGCGATCGGAGCCTGGATGCCGGGCTTGAGCCTGGCGGCCTCGCAATCCGCTACACCTGCATCCACCCAGAAAACCTCCAAAGGAGTGCGTAAAACCATGAGTATTTTCACCACCCAAGAAGGCGTAGATATCTATTACAAGGATTGGGGCACAGGCCCGGTTGTGGTCTTCAGCCATGGCTGGCAGCTCGACGCGGACAGTTGGGAATCGCAGATGTTTCACCTTGCCTCCAACGGCTGTCGCTGCATCGCCCACGACCGGCGTGGTCATGGCCGCTCCAGCCAACCCTGGGACGGCAATGACATGGATCACTATGCGGATGATCTTGCGCAGTTGCTCGACCACCTGGATGTGAAGGACGCGACCCTGTTCGGTTTCTCCACGGGCGGAGGCGAGGTGGCGAGGTACATCGGTCGTCATGGCACCAAGCGCGTGAAGAAGGCCGGGCTCATTTCCGCCGTGCCGCCCCTGATGATCAAAACCGAAGCCAATCCCGGCGGTTTGCCCATCAAAGTATTCGATGACATTCGCGAAGCCTTCCTGGCCAACAGATCGCAGTTGTTCATCGACATCCCGAGCGGACCATTCTTTGGCTACAACCGCCCTGGTGCGAAGCCATCGCAAGGCGTCATCAATGCTTGGTGGATGCAAGGCATGTTGGGTGGCCACAAAAATACGTATGACAGCATCAAGGCATTTTCGGAAACCGATTTCACCCAGGATCTGAAGAAGTTCGATGTGCCAACACTGATCATCCATGGAGATGACGATCAAATCGTGCCCATCGATGCAGCTGGCCGCGCATCGGCCAAACTGATCAAGAACAGCACATTAATCGTCTACGAAGGCGCACCTCATGGCATTACGGACACCCACAAAGAGCGCCTGAATGCCGACCTCCTGGCATTTGTGAAATCCTGAGAAGCACATATCTGGCGCCGCATAGTTGGGTATGACACCTTTCGGCATGCTGCATACAGCCGGCCGGAAACTACGTTAGAGTGTTGATCAATGTCTACTCTCAAGCACCCTCCATTCGATTCGCGTAGTCGCGCCAAGCGGTTGCAGCGAACGAACCGGGCCAAAAAATCGTATATCAATCGTTGTTTGAAGAATGAATCGTCCGCTGTTTGTTTCTCTGGATGGGCCCAAGGGAGCCGGAAAAACCACATTGTTGGAGGCCGTTACGAAAGTACTGAGGGCAGACAACAAAATGGTGATCCGGCTTTGCGAAAAAAAAAGCGATCCCTACAGGGGTGAAACAATGGCCCTCGTGAACAAACTCGTCAGGCATCCCTCCCGGGATCTGGAATTGGAAGTTTGTGAGCGCCTGGCTGATAGCCGTAACTGGATTTCCCGGCATGTGCTGGCTAAACAGCCACCAGGCAGCATCGTCCTGATCGATCGCTGGTACCCGTCTGATGCCGCGTTTCGCCGGATAGTCCCGTTTGCGGAAATTCTCCAGTTGAACATTGATCGAAACGTACAAGTGCCAGACCTGCACGTCGGAGTTGTCACCACCCCTGAAATTTCATGGGCGAGGGCCGCGGCACGCCGGCGTGGGCTGAGCAGTACCGTGATCCACAAGCTGGAAGAACAGGTCGCTTGTACCCAGGCGTTCGAGCGAGCGGTTGCAGATCACGGCTGGGTGTTATGCCGTAATGAAGGAACGATCGAAGACGCAACGATGCAGGTGGTTTCCGAGATCCATAAAGTCCTTCGATGCCCGTAGGCGAAGTTCACCGGGCTGGTTTGTGTTCATGAGAATGTGAGACCTGGTCAACAGTGCTGTTCTGGACGGTTTTCTTGATTGATCATCGAGAGGCTTTGCGGAGTTGCTCGATTATCTTGCGTGCGCGGTTTGCTCCCACGTCCACATGGATGTCGACCATCGGCTTGGGGCCGAACTCGAGCATGTTCCGGTACTGAGCTTCGATAACGACCTTATCCTCATCAAAGGTCATGGCTGTCTGTTCGACGACCTTCGCCATCACTTCTTTAGAATTGCTCTTCGGATTGGATGCGATCGTCCAGAAGTAGTGGCTGGTGGTTTGCGTTTCCGGGGTCACGCCGTGGAAACCGCGCATATGGAATCCTCCGCGCTTTGGGTCATCGAGCGACACTGTGTTTGCATCAGCCGCCCCTGTCCAAATGCGCAGATGCGTCACCTGGAACTCGATTTCCTGCCAACGATCCACTTGGCCGTGGAAAGGATAGGCTGCGGTGTAGGTGGGGGGCGGTACCGAATCCGGCAGGTGACGAGTCACCTTCACAGTGGCCTCATCACTTTCGACACGCATTTGCGCATTCATGTGGATTTTCGCATTGCCGCCGATAGTGCGCAGGTGCACGTAGCCCAGATGGCTCAGATCAAGGAGGTTGTCATGGATGAGCTGGTAGGGCGCGTCATAGTGGTAAACGTCCCCTTCGAAGAGATATTCGCCCTCGGTGTGGATGTCGTATGCCGGAGGCTCACTGGCGGGCTCCTGTTGATCAGTGCTACCAAACCAGATCCAGATGATCTGATCGCGTTCCTGGACGTGATAAGCAGGAACTTTTGCTTTGGCAGGAATTTTCGCCTGACCGGGCACTTCCAGGCATTGTCCTTTACCGTCGAACAGCAGTCCGTGATAGCCACAGCGCACGCCTTGCTCTTCCAGGCTACCGTGAGAGAGAGGCAGCGCTCGATGGCAGCAGCGATCCTCCAGGGCTGCCACCTGACCATCTGCTGTGCGGAACAGAACAACGGGATGACTGAGCAAGGTTCTGCCCACTGGCTTGTCCTTGAGCTCCCAGGAAAATCCTGCGACGTACCATTGGTTGAGTGGGAACTTGGGTAGCTCGGTCAGTGCTCCAACTTCATAGGCAAGGGACTGGGTTTGCGGCGTACTCATGGCGATCTCCGATTCTCAGGTTGTTCTTGTCAGGGGTCACAGATCCAGCACAAGGCGTGGACTGTTAGAGCGGGAACAGCAAGGTGTAAAGCTGTCGTTGCGAGCGTGTTCCAGAACGTTCATATACTGATCCCGATGGTCAGGTTCACCCGCCAGAACGCGAGTAATACAAGCGCCGCAGATGCCTTGCTCGCAGGAACTTTGAACCTCCACATCGTGCTCAAGCAGCACTTCAAGAACGGTCTTTTGCGCGGGAACTTCGAGTACACGACCCGAGCGGGACAGCTCGATTTCAAACGGCCGATCGCCTTCGAGAACCTGAGGTGGGGCGCTAAAGTCTTCCCGATTGATCTGTTGGTCACGCCATCCAGACGCCTTCGCGGTGGATTGAATGTGTGACATGAACCCAGATGGGCCGCAGACGTACAGCTGATCGCCAGCGACTGGATTCGCCAGGATCCGACCAGCATCCAGGCGTTGCTCAGCCGGGCCATTATCAACATGAATCCGGAGATGATCAGCGAAAGGCGCTTCATTCAGGATTCCCAGAAATGCCAATCGCTCAATGGATCGACCACAATAGTGAAGCTCAAAGAGCTTGCCCGCTGCGATTAAGGTGTGCGCCATAGCGAGAATCGGAGTGATGCCGATACCACCGGCGAACAAGACATAGCGCCTGCCTGAAAGGTCTAGATCGAAGAGATTTCGGGGCATGCCAATGGAGAGAACCGAACCCACTGAAATATGGGCATGCATGCTTCTGGATCCGCCACGAGACGCGGGCTCGTCAAGTACCGCAATGAAGTACCTGCCGCGTTCGTGGGGAGCGTTGCACAGCGAATACTGCCGAGTAATGCCTGGAGCCACATGTACGTCGACATGTGCCCCGGCAGAGAACGCCGGCAGTTCAGCACCGTTGGTAGCCAACAGTTCGAAGCTGCAGACACCAGCAGCTTCAGATATTTTACGAGATACATAAACTTCGAGCATGAGCGTAACCCCACCGCGGATGTGCAGTGTTTGAAGGCAAACGGATGTTGTGCCGGCGTTAGCGGCTAAATGCGTTAAGCGTGCAGATCAACAAGAGGGGGATCGGAGCAGGAAAGTCATTACACGGTACCTCTGAATTTTTTATTGTTTTGTCGCGCGCTTATGATGCACACGTGCAATCGTTGTGTGATTCTTATCCTAAGCATTTTGGTTGCGGTGTCAACTAATTATATCGACTGTCAGGAACCATTCGTCATGACCCAACCCTCTCCCCTGAATCTTGATCAATACGTTCCTGCATTGCTGACCTCGCTGACCAACAAGATGGCGAGCGGTGCTTCAGCTTGCTACCGCAAGCACTTCGGGATCGGAATCGTTGAGTGGCGGGTGCTGGCAATGCTTGCTGTAGAAGACAAAATAAGCGCAAACCGGGTGGTTCAGGTCATTGGGCTGGACAAAAGTGCCGTGAGCAGAGCGCTGAAGTTGTTAGAGCTCGAGGGTCATGTGTCTACGCAAGTCGATGTGGAGGACGCTCGCCGATACACCGTATCTCTGACACCGTCAGGTCGTAAGCTGCATGACCAAGTGCTGGTGACGGCCCTTGAGAGAGAGAGGCTGCTCCTGGCAAATCTTGAGAAAGCAGAAATTGAAACGCTAATTGGTTTCTTGCATCGCATGAGCGCTCAGCTGGATGCAGTGAATGCAGTTGAGCCAGATGTTCAGGGGTAGGCCGGAAAAGCGTGCCGCAGGCTAAAGCGGGTAGAAGACAACTTCCCTGAGGATTTGGCGCAAGGGGGTGTCACACGCGGCCATGGCCGATAACTGCGACCAAAACATTGTTCGAACTGATCCATTACCTGCAGATGCGCAAAATGATTCTGCTAGGTGGATGCGCCGCAAGGCCGGTTTTGCACCTTGCGGCTGTTTCGCCGTTTCATCGTGCGAACATGCGGTGTGACAAACTAGAACACCTTGATCGGTACATTGACGATAAGCCTGAATTCATCAAGATTGCCTTCCAGTTGATATTCACTGGCACGGTGCGAAGAGTAACTGGTGATCAGACTGATGTTCTTGAAAGTGCCCGATTGCACCGTGTAGCTGGCATTGGCCCCCACTTCATAGTGACTCTCACCGCGCTGCTTGAGTACCGAGTTGTAGATGCCGTTCGGGCCACCGTCGTAATGACTGCCGTCGATGCCCATGCCCTTGATGTACCAGAGCGTTGTCTTGAGACCAGGCAGACCATAGGCCACCCAATCATTGTTGTAGAACATCCCTATCGAGCGCTCATTGGGGCCGTTGAAAAAGGACATCATGGTGTTGGGCAGGCTGATGGCATTGGACTCGAAGGGATAATCGAAATATTCGTCGCCCTTGATCTGTTGAAGGCCAATTTTCAACGAGTGGTTGCGCCATTGGGGAGTGATACTTAGACCGTAGGCCTGCTGATCGATTGTGCCGCCAATTTCGCGACCACTCGACTGGGTATTGTAGGCGTCCAATTGCACATCGACGTTAACCGATCCCCAGTTGGTTTTCGTGCCCAGGCCCAAATACTCGCGATCCCAGATATCATCGAAGCGGGAGACATAGGCGCTGCTGCGCCAGCCAGCGCTCGACACATAGTCGGCCCCGGCGTAGGCGTTAAAGTCACTGGTGACCAGGGGCGAACCGTAAGTGGGACTCAAATCCTGGCTTCCGGCCCCGGTACGCGGCGAGCCCTTGTCGAAGTAGCCAGACTTGATCGTCAAACCTTCGACGTCATGACTTTCCAGAGACACACCATTGAACGTTGAAGGCAATGTACGGGTGTCGGTGTAAGACATCATCGGTGTCCTGACTTGCTGCCTGCCAACCTTGAGCAGTGTGTCGGCGACCTTGAACTTCAGCGCCGCAATGCCAAGTTTGCTCCAGTCATCGACTACATCGCCGTCCTTGTCGACCAACAATCGATTACTGCCGCCCGCCGCCGCTATGCGGCTGCGCTCCAGCGCCACTGCCGAGAAGGTCGAAAGATCCAGCCCGAACTTGACCGGCCCTTGAGTAAAGCCGGAGACGAAGTCGAGCCTGAAGCCTTCCAGCCAGGCCGTGCGGTCACGCAGTATGCGTACCCCGTCTGGTGTTTGCAGTTTGAAATAAGTGGCCTTGTGGCCGACCTCGTGTGAGTACCACTGACGGGTATTGAGCGTCAGTGAGCTGTCATCCAGAAAACCTTGTTCCTCGGCATGGACGTTGGAAGTAAGAACTGCGGCCGCCAGCGTGCCGACGGTGAATAATGCCAAGTTACCTGTGCGATACATAGACCATGCCTGTTGTTGTTTTTAGGGCAGATAAGAAGTAAGTCGCCTAGTCATCGTTTTGGAGTTTTTGCGCGGGCAGGGCGTGGCCCGACTTGCCCATCAGGCCGCAGAGGCCTGATGGTGGTCGTTCAGCTATTGGGTGCCGGTTTAGCGGCTCGAGCACTTTGAAGTCATCAACTATCGATGAAGATGCGGACCCAAGCCTGCGACCTCAGTGGAGATAATCCTTCACAAGTTTCAACCAGCAGTCGGAGCCGATACGAATCAACTCGTCATTGAAGTCGTAGTGGGGGTTATGCACGGAGCAGCCATGAAACTCGCCTTCGCCGTTGCCCAGGAAGAAGTAGCAGCCTGGAACCTCTGTCAACATCCACGCGAAGTCTTCTGTCGCCATGATCTTCGCCGCGTGCGGCAACAAGTGTCCGGGCTTGAATAGCGGCTCCAGGTAATGGCGAAGCATCTCCGTCTCCTCAGCCGTGTTGACCAGCGCCGGCGCCAGTTGCGTGGTTTCAAGTTCAATTTCGACGCCGAACATCTGTTCATGTCCTTGGGCGATCTCCGCCAGGCGCTGATTGATTTTGCCTTCGGTCTGCGCTGTGTCGGTACGCACGCTGATCAGCATCGATGCCGTGTCAGGAATGATGTTGTAGACGGTGCCGGCTTCGACCATGCCGATGCTGATCACGGCATGTTCATCGACGCGGAGATTGCGCGATTTCACTGTCTGGATCGCGTTGATCATACTGGCCAGAACCGGTATCGGATCTATGGCGCGCTCGGGCATTGCTCCATGACCGCCGCGACCTTTGATAAACACGCGCACGCATTCCGAAGAAGCCATGGTCGGGCCTGCCTGGATCACGGCAGTACCCACCGGTATTCCCGGCAAGTTGTGCAAGGCAAAAATTGCGTCACAAGGAAAACGGTTGAAAAGACCGTCATCCATCATGGCCTTGGCGCCGCCCAGGCCTTCCTCGTCAGGCTGGAAAATTAGGTTGAGCGTGCCATTGAAATCGGGCGTCTGAGCGATGTGCCACGCTGCGGCCAGCAGGGTAGCGGTATGGCCGTCGTGGCCGCAGGCGTGCATGCGTCCCTCGATTCTGCTTGCATGGGCGAAGCGGTTTTTCTCCTGCATCGGCAGGGCATCCATGTCGGCGCGCAGGCCCAAGCGGCGAGTGCCGCTGCCTCGACGCAGTACGCCGACCACGCCATGTCCACCGATACCGCGATGAACTTCGTAGCCCCAGTCTTCGAGCTTGCTGGCCACCAAATCGGCGGTCAGCGGGGTGTTTGCGCCCAATTCAGGGTTTTGGTGGATCTCCCGACGCAGCTGGATGAACGTCTCCAGGTCCAATTCGGCCAGGGTTTGGGTTCCGGTTTGGGTCAATGCATTCATCAGGTCACTCCCGACCAGGGTTTTCGGGGAACGCAGCCAGGCACGCCAAACTGATGGCACCGCCGACAAGTAAATACAGTGCTGGCGCCTGGGGGTTATCCAGGGCCGCCGTGAGCCAAGTGGCGATCAACGGGGAGAACCCGCCGAACAAGGTAACGCCGAAGCTGTAACTGACGGCAGTGCCGAGCGCGCGGCGATTTTTTGGAAAGGCTTCCATGATCAGGGCGAAGAAGGCACCCGAACCGATACAGCCGGGCAGCACCAGAAGCGCGATGACCAACATAGCCACCCACAAATTTGTGCTCAAGCCGAGCAGGTAGAAGGCTGGCCACGCCAGTAGCACGGGCAGGGTGATCGTCCAGGCCAGCAGTTTTTTGCGCAGGCCGTGTCGATCCGCAAAGCGCCCGGCCAAAGGTGTGATAACAGCCAGACAGGCACTTGCCACACAGGCGATAGCCAAGGCGCTACGTTGCGGGTAACCCAGGGTGACAGTCAGGTAGGCGGGCATATAGAAAATGAACAGGTAGATGCCGATGGTCGCGCTGGCCATCAGGCCAGTCGCCAGCAGGGTGTGACGCAGATCGATGTGGTCGCGCAACCGACCTTCGCGCTGGGTCGGGTGGGCTTCGTGTGTCTCCGGCAGGCAGCGACGGATGTACCAGCCCAGCGGCCCGATCAGTAGCCCCAGCACAAAGGGAATGCGCCAACCCCAGCTTTCGAGGTCCTCGACGCTCAACGTGTTGTTGAGCAGCAGACCCAGACCAGCCCCCACCATGGCCGCGTAACCCTGACTGGCCGCCTGCCAACTCACATTGCGACAGCGGTTGGCCGTAGCGCTGGATTCCATCAGATACACCGACGCGGTGCCTACTTCACCTCCTGCTGAAAAACCCTGGGTGAGGCGGCCCGCCACCAGCATCAGGGTGCCGAACAAGCCGATATCCTGATAAGAAGGCGCGAAGGCAATCATCGCCGTGCCGAAGGTCATCAAGCTGATCGTGAGGCTCAACGCGGCCTTGCGGCCACGGCGGTCGGCAAAGCGACCGATCACCAGAGCACCGACCGGGCGCATGAGGAACCCGACACCAAAGGTGGCCAACGACATCAGTAGCGATGCCACTGCCGACTGTGCGGGGAAGAAGTTCTTTGCGATCACCACAGCGAAGAAACTGTAGATCGTGAAGTCATACATTTCCAGGGCATTGCCTAGAGCGCAAGCGACTGTGGCTTTCCTGGAACCGATCACGGAGGGCGTCGCGGCGCAGCGGAGGGGAGGCGCTTGCAGAGTTGTCATCGATTTTTCCTGTGACAGTTTTGTTGTGGCCCGAATATCCGGCAAACACTGTCACTGCGCACTTGCGCTTTTCTTCGATGATTAACTGTTAGTTATGATGCATAGCAGCCTCTGGGAAAGACAGCGTCAGTTCGGTGCGATATTGTCCGTTTATCGATCACGCGCACCCTTTTACGACAGCGACACAATCGACGTGGCAAGCCGCGCAGGCTGCTGTTGTGCGGTGGAAACCAAATGACCTCCGGTTCAGGGTGTCCGGCCCCAGGAAACGGGGACAGACTTAACCGTTGGGCATATCGTTGCGTTTTTCTTAAGTTGCTCGAGTCGATTGCGCACTAGCGCGACGTATCGATTGACTGATTTTTTGAGAGTACGTTTTTGATCGCGTAGTAAAGGTCGCTGGCTGTCGTTGTCAGAGCGTTGCGGTCAATACAGACCAGGTAGATCGGGTACTCGGGGATACTTTCTTCGATCTTGACCTGTACCAGATCTTCGTTGAGCCCTTTGGGCAGTGTGTTTTCCATTCCGGCTTCACTGAGCGTCATGAAAGCATCGGCGTGGTGCAACAGATCCAGCGCCAGCAATACCGAGGAACACTCGGTTATTCGCTGCGGCGCAGGGATCTCATTGTCTTCGAACATTTGATAGAACTGGGATGAGTGATCGTCGATCACATCGAGGCTGATCCAGTTCGCGAACTGCAGCTGGCGGAGAGAATGCGAGTGGCGCAGAGGATTATTCTTTCTACAGACCACCAGCCCCTGCATGCGGCTCAACGCTTCCCAATCCAGGTTCAGCCTTTGTGTGTGCTGCTGCGAGGTAATGGCGAAATCCAGCGTACCGTCGCGTAGTCGCTGCAGCATCTGGTTGGGACGAAGGTCCACCAGGCGAATCCGCACACGTGGATTCTTCGTCTGGAACCCGGCAATGCATTCTCCCAGCCCTTTGAGCACTGATGTCAGGGACGTGACCCCGATGCTGACCTCACCGACCTGCATATCCCTGATGTTTTCAGCCTCCAGTTGCAGTCGTCGCATGCTCTCGACCGTCAACTGTGCATGGCGAATGATGCGGCGACCTTCGTCGGTGAGCGACATTCCCCTGTGGGAACGCTGCAGCAGTGCCAAGCCCAGTTCGCTCTCCAGATCCTTGATTGATCGGCTGATGGCAGGCTGGGTGACATGCAGGATCTGCGAGGCCTCACTGATGCTTCCGGTCTGGTGGATGGCTACCAGTGCCCTGATTTGATGAAGTTTCACTTAACGACAGGTCCTTGCGGTGCGACGAAGGTGCTGCACGTTACTGCAAGGCCGAGGAGCAAAAAAGCCTGGAAACGTTTTTCTCGCGATACTGCTTGGGCGTCATGGACAGTTTTTCCTGGAACAGTCGGGTCATGTGGCTCTGGTCCGAGAACCCGCAATCCATGGCGACAGCTTTCAAAGGTACATCACGCACCGTAGAGAGGATTCGCTCAGCTTTTTTCAAGCGGCGCGACTGAACGTACTGATGGGGAGACACCCCATACACAGCCCCGAACACCCGTACAAAATACGACGGGCTCAGGTCGACTATTGCGGCCATGTCCTTGACCGAAATCGGGCAGGACAGGTGTGAGTCGATGTACTGCTGAAGCTGGTCGCGTTTAAGGTTTGTCAGGCGAGACGCTTGATCGTTGCCTCTCAGATCACAGCGCACATACTGGCGCAGCAGATGAATGCACATCTGTATTTCCAGCGTCTGGGCAAAGAGGCTGCTTCCCGGTTCACCACTCAGGCATTCCATTTCATAGGCGGCCATGAGCCTGGAGAGGGTCGCGTCGTTGACGATGGGGCAATGGTCGACAAAAACACGGTCAACATCCTGTTGAAAGACTTCATTGGCAACCTTGGCCATCATTGTTTGCGAGATGTAGATATGACTGACTTCGATATCATTCATCCAGTACCACCTGGACGATTCGCCTCGGGTCAAAATGGTCACGTCGTTATCGCCAACGGACCATTTTTGCCATTGCTTGCCATCGTGGAAACCCAGATTGGAAGTTCCCGATTTCCATCTCACCAATTCGTAATCGCGCATGCACGGAATGCTGACTTCGGTTTTGTCAAAGCGGTAGCCCCGGATCGACATGCCGTTATCGGATGCAGTCTCGACGGTACCGTTGATCGTGACTTCGCCGGGGATAACGTCCAGCATTTTTTCTGGCGTTTGGAGGATGGCACTCATCACAACTCCCTTTTTATTGGCAGTGGAGTTTTTTATCAGCACTTGGCAGTTTTAGAATGTTGATCGCAGTGTCATGACATTCAAAAAGCTAACACATCCTTAGAGTTTGTACGAAAAACTGGCCTGCCATCGATCGGGGATTTCCACCCGACCGAATGGCAAGCGTTCTCTTACTTCGCCTGGATTTCGTGATCACTGGGCTCGGTCAACTCCGGTCGCCATCGGCGCAAATGAGTCTGACGCTCGTAGGCCTGCGCCGACGGGTAAGTCACCAATTCAATCGTGCTTCCCCAAGGCGTGCGGGTGTAGACGTAACGATTACCTTTCCCGGCGTCACGGCCTGGGAGCTCACCAGGACGGCTGAGCAGAGTTCCACCGGCCTTCTCCAGTTGTTCGGCCGCAGCGTCGATATCGTCAACGTAGATGCAAATGTGCTGAATACCCAAGTCGCTTGGAACTACTGGCTGCAACTGCTGCACCCCGGTGTAGGAAAATAGCTCCAGGTTGGGACCGTTGCCAAGGCGCAGCATGCGAATTGCGCTAATCACGGCTCCGGGTACGATCCCCAGTCCCGCCTCCACTTCAGGGCCCCCCAAGGGCGCTTCAAGCATGTCGTAAAGTTTCTCGGCACCGAAGGCCTCGACGAAGAACTGCGTCGCCGCTTCCATATCGGGAACCGTAATGCCGACGTGTTCGATCGCGCGAACATTCATGACAGCTCTCCTATTTTCGCTGCCGCCCAGAAGCCAGACTGGGTCGCCTCATACATCCGACCGCCACGGAACCTCGTTCCGATGCTGTGGACGCGAATGTCATCGACGGCCGACGCCAGGACAGTCGAGGCATTGCGCGCAGTCGCCATCACCACGTAACCGTCATCCGCCGCCGCGACTGCCGTTCTGATCGATACGTCGAGACTGTTGAGAAGCCCGCTCAGATGGTCGCGCTGCATATCATTGGTATCGATTCCTACCCCATCTGCGGGGGAGACGAGGCTGACTTTTTTACCTTGCTCGGCCAACCATAGGGCGGCAAACATTGCAGTCTCTGTTTCTCCAAATACGGTGACTTCGTCAGCCATGGGCAGAGCCCCGTTTGCCAGCATGTCGGCCACATCCGCGCCCTGATTCTGCGCAACGGTCCCGGTGGCGAGCAGTACGGTGTCCCATGGGGCCAAGTCGATGTCGGTTGCATCGGTATTGAGTTGCACGTCGACGGCAACGCGTTCGAGTTCGCTCTCGTAAAACTGGATCATGTTCCTGACCTCCATGCGAAACGGGCTCGCAGCGGCCCAGGCATGAAGCTGGCCGCCGATACGATCTGATTTCTCAACCAAGCGCACACTGTGCCCGCGCTCGGCAGCCAGGATCGCGGCTTCACAGCCGGCAGGCCCACCACCGACGATCAGAACCCGCTGCTGTATGGGAGCAGGGCGACGAGCATCACTCGCCCGGCGCTCCTGTCCGAGGGTGGGGTTTATCACGCATTGGGTACCCTTACCGTTGAACATCCACCGTGATATGCATTCATTCACCGCAAGGCAGCGGCGGACACTCTGCGGCTGCCCGCGCCGTGTCTTGTTAACCGTTTCGGGGTCCGCTAGACCCGATCGACCCAAGGCTACGAAGTCGAGCTCGCCGTCAGACACCGCTTGTGCCATCTCGTCGAACAGCCATGTGAGACGACCGACGCCGATTACCGGGATCGAAACACGCTTTTTTACCAGCTTGGCGTAATCCACCAGCGATCCTGGCGCGACCATAGGCAGCAACGTCATCGCCGTGTCGTAGTTCCCGGCACTGACATCCAGGGCGTCGACGTAAGGTTCGAGCATTTCGCAAAAGGCCAGGCCATCTTCCAATGAGAGGCCTCCCTCGTAAGGCTCCATGACGCTCAGGCGATACAGGATCGGGAAATCCGCACCGACCTGTGCGCGAATCCCGCGCACGACGTCGAGTGCAAAACGGGCGCGGTTCTCCAGGGACCCGCCCCAGCGGTCAGTGCGTTTATTTGTAAAAGGTGAGAGAAACTGACCGAGCAGATAGCCATGTGCACCGTGCAGTTCAACGGCATCAAAGCCAGCAGCCATGGCGCGCCGGGCCCCCTGGACGTACTTGTCGATCAACCCGGGAATTTCATGTTCTTCGATGGCTCGTGGCGGAGTGCCGAACGCGCTGGTGATGCCTGCAGTCGGCGCGAGAGGCGGTTCGTTACGTTCCGTGTTGCCTTGGGAGTTCTGGCGCCCGGTGTGGTGCAACTGCACCGCGATCTTTGCGCCTTCACCGTGGACAGCGTCGACCAGATTGCTGAGTGCGCCAATGAACCTGTCGTGGTCAATTCGCATAGGGTGGCCGGCTGTGCGCCCGACTTCCCAGTCGATAGAGGTGTTCTCTGTAATGATGAGACCAACTCCTCCACGAGCGCGGGCCCGATGGTACTCGATGAGCTTATCGTCAACTTCACCGAAGGTGCTCGCGAACTGAGTGAAGATCGGTGCCTGCACAAAACGGTTGCGCAATTGCAGTGAGCCGATCCGCCCGGGCTGGTAGAGCGCCGCGGCAGGGCTGTCTGAAGCTACAAGATTTCGGATGTCTGGGTGTGCCATTGCCATCTCCTCATTATTTTTTTTGTTTTGAGCTTCGAGCATGGAGTGAGAGGCGGCCTGAGTATTGAACATTCATGCCGAGGCGTTGAAGAATCCTCCTTTAGCACCTCAGCGGTACTCGCTCAGGTGACTTAATCTGAGAACAACTCAAACATCAGCTGGCAAAGCTCTCGATCGGCCGGCCTCCTGTAATAGCGTGCGTGCCAGAACAGGTTTATTTCGATGTTGGGCAGCACCACCGGAGTCGGTAGCACCGCGAGCCCGAAGGGTTGTTCGCAACTGCTGGCGAATCGTTTAATGCTCGTCCTGAAGAGTAATATTCACAACCGTGATGGCATGTATGGGATTTACGGTATTTATCAATAGAGCTCAGGTGGCGATGATTTGGTGACTCCAATAACAATCAGCCTACTGGGTAACTTGCTATGCGTACTTCTGAATCCAAATTGCACATCGGTATTGTTGGCGGTGGTATTGCCGGCGTGGGGCTGGCCCTTGACCTGTGCCGTCATTCCCACCTGAGTGTGCAGCTGTTCGAAGCGGCACCAGCCTTTGGCGAGGTCGGAGCAGGTGTCTCTTTCGGCGCCAATGCCGTTCGAGCCATCGCGGGTCTGGGTATTGCCGAACCCTACCGCAAGATTGCCGACCAGACTCAGGATCCCTGGCAGGACATCTGGTTCGAATGGCGTCGCGGTGAAGATGCCGGTTATCTGGGCGCAAGCCTGGCCGAAGGGGTAGGGCAGTCATCGGTACACCGTGCTGACTTTCTCGATGCCCTGGCCAGCCAGTTGCCCGAAGGGATCGCCCAGTTCGGTAAACGTGCAGTCAGCGTAGAGCAGGATGGCGAACAGGCTCGCGTGGTGTTCACCGATGGCACTGAGCATCGCTGCGATCTGCTGATCGCTGCCGACGGTATCAAGTCTTCAATTCGTGATCATGTGCTCAACGGTCTTGGCTACCCCCTGGTGGCGCCGCGTTTCAGTGGTACCTGCGCCTACCGCGGGATGATCGACAGTGAACAGCTGCGCGCAGCCTACCGGGCCCGGGGGGTCGATGAGCATTTGATTGACGTGCCGCAGATGTACCTGGGACTTGACGCGCACATTCTGACCTTCCCCGTTAAACAAGGCCGGTTGATCAACGTCGTCGCCTTTATTTCCGACCGCAGTCGCCCTGATCCCACCTGGCCAAGCGATGCGCCATGGGTGCGCAATGCCAGCCAGGAAGAAATGCTGTCCGCCTTCGATCATTGGGGTGACGCTGCAAAGGTGCTGCTCGAATGCATTCCGGCACCCACTCTTTGGGCGCTGCATGAGCTCGATGAATTGCCGGGCTACGTGCATGGCCGCGTGGGGCTGATAGGCGATGCTGCGCACGCCATGTTGCCCCACCAGGGCGCTGGTGCAGGTCAGGGGCTGGAAGACGCCTGGCTGCTGGCGCGCTTGCTCGCCGATCCGCAGGTCCTGGACAGTCAGCCACAAGCAGTGCTGGCGGCTTACGACGCTATCCGTCGTCCACGTGCCTGCCGTGTGCAGCGCACCTCATGGGAAGCCGGGGAGCTTTATGAAATGCGTGATCCAGTTGTAGCCGATGACGAACAACTGCTGGGCAAAACCCTCGCCGAGCGTTTCGACTGGCTGTGGAATCACGATATGCAGTCCGACCTTCAAGAGGCGCGTGCCCAGTTAGGTTGGCGAGCATCTGCTTAACGACTTGACCGAAATGCACGGGAGGGAGCGTCCAGCGGCTCTCTTCGTGGATACCAATAAGATCAGGTGAATCAAGATGATCGTAAAAATTTCTCAACTGCCGCAATTGCAGCAATTCTTCCGACAAGCCTCGGGACTGGATAACAACCAAGGCGATCCACGCCGCAAGCAGATCGTTTTGCGTTTGCTGCAGGAAGTCGCCCGAGTAATTGAAGATTTGCAGATCAGCGACGATGAATTCTGGGGGGCGGTGGACTATGTCAACCGCTTGGGTGCCAAAAACGAAGCAGGTTTGCTGGTCGCCGGACTCGGCATCGAACATTTCCTTGATCTGCTGGCGGATGCCAGGGACGCAGAGGCGGGCCGGACCGGAGGCACGCCACGGACCATCGAAGGTCCGTTGTACGTAGCAGGCGCGCCACTGTGTGAGTACCAAACTCGCATGGATGATGGAAGCGAGGATGGCACAGCAACGGTGTTGTTTCTGGAAGGGCGCGTAACCGACTTGAACGGTGAGCCTATCGCCGGAGCCACTGTGGACTTGTGGCAAGCCAACACCCAAGGCAACTACTCATACTTCGATAAGAGCCAGACGGCGTTCAACTTGCGGCGCCGGATTCTCACGGACGCCAATGGTTGCTACCGGGCTCGCAGCATCGTGCCTTCGGGGTACGGTTGCGATCCAACCGGCCCCACTCAGGAATGCCTGGATCAATTGGGCCGTCACGGGCAGCGACCTGCGCATATCCACTTCTTCATCTGCGCCCCAGGCCACGAACATTTGACCACGCAGATCAACCTGTCGAATGACAAGTACCTGTGGGACGACTTCGCGTATGCAACACGTGACGGGCTGATTGGCGAAGTCATTTTCGTCGACGACGAGGAACAGGCTGCTGCCAATGGTGTGACGGGGCGCTTTGCCGAGATGACGTTCAATTTCAGCCTGCGTCCGGCCGCGAGCGTTGCAGCAATCCATCGTAGCCAACGCCCGCGAGCGTTGCAGTCTGCCTGACAAACCGACGTTTTCTCGACTTCGACGAACTACTCCAAGGAGACAACAATGTCCCAGACCGCTGCTCAATCGATGAGAGTCCGTGCCGCAGTGCTGCGCGCCTCAGGGGCTGCATTAGAAATTGAGGATGTCTTGCTCGAGGCGCCTCGGCCCACAGAAGTGCGCGTCCGTGTAGTCGCTACAGGCGTTTGCCACACTGACATGGTGGTGCGAGATCAGCTGTTCCCAACGCCACTGCCGATCATCCTCGGTCATGAAGGTGCGGGCGTCGTGGATGCAGTCGGTTCCGCTGTCACCACGGTTCAACCGGGCGATCACGTGGTCATGACGTACATGTCTTGCGGCCTCTGCCTGCCTTGCGAAACCGGCCACCCGGCACATTGCACGCACATGCATCCGCTGAACTTCGGTGGCGGCCGACTCGATGGCAGTACGTCCGCTTGCGCCTGTGGCAGCGACCACGCCATCCACGACCATTTCTTCGGTCAATCCTCGTTTTCCACTTACACGATTGCCAATGAGCGCAACGTGGTCAAGGTCGCGAAACAGGCGCCATTGGAATTGCTGGGGCCGCTGGGTTGTGGCATCCAGACGGGCGCAGGATCGGTTCTCAATGCACTCAAGGTCGAAGCCGGATCGAGCTTCGCCGCCTTTGGTGCGGGCGCAGTCGGACTGGCGGCGGTAATGGCCGCGAAGGTCGCCGGCGCTACGACCATCATCGCTGTGGACGTCACCCCGAGCCGGCTGGAACTGGCACTGGAACTGGGCGCAACCCACGTCATCAATAGCCGCGAAGAAGATCCGGTTCAACGCATTCAGTCCATCACCCAGGGTGGCGTCAATTACAGCCTTGAATGTTCCGGCCGTTCCGAGGTTCTTCGCCAGGCAATCGACGCACTTACCACGCTTGGCACCTGTGGCATCGTAGGCGCTACCAAAGTTGGCACCGAGGTGGCATTTAATATCAACGACGTGATGATTCCCGGAAAACGGATCATGGGCATTGTCCAAGGCGATGTCGTTGCCAATGCCTTCATCCCGAAGCTGGTTGATCTCTATCTGCAGGGCCGATTCCCCTTCGACAAGCTGTGCAGGTTTTACGAGTTTGATGAGGTGAACCAGGCGATGGCCGATAGCGAACGCGGTGTCACCATCAAGCCGATCCTGCGCATGCCAGTCCCCGCTTCGGTGTGACTTTTTCGATCTCTATAGGAACCCGCAATGACCGTTCAACTCGTAATAGACAACCAAAAACTTGCCGCCTCCACTGGCAAGACTTTTCAACGTGTCGATCCGCTCAGTTCCGCGACTGTGAGCGTAGGTGCAGCCTGCAGCGTCGAGGATGCCATCCGCGCCGCCGAATCTTCCCAGCGCGCTTTCCGGACGTGGTCCAAAACCGGCCCAACCGAGCGTCGGCGGATTCTGCTGGCGGCAGCCGACTCCCTTGAATCGAAAATGGCGCAGTTCTGCTCGGTCATGGCTGAAGAGATCGGCGCTTCGCAACTGTGGGCACAATTCAACGTGGGCGCATCGGCGAACCTGCTGCGTGAAGCCGCGGCCCTGACCACGCAAATCAAAGGTGAAACCATTCCGACTGACAAGCCAGGCGCACTGTCGATGACGTTGCGCCAACCGGTGGGCGCAGTGCTGAGCATCGTGCCCTGGAATGGCCCGGTCATTCTTGGCGCACGCGCCATTGCCTACCCTCTGGCATGTGGCAACACGGTGATCTTCAAGGGGTCTGAAAGCAGCCCACGTACGCACGCGCTGCTGGCCGAAGCGTTTTACGATGCCGGTTTGCCGGCGGGAGTATTGAACTTTCTGATCAGCGCGCCAGAGGACGCGTCTGCTGTGACTGAAGCGTTGATCGCCCATGACGTGGTGCGTCGGGTGAATTTTACGGGTTCGACCAAGGTCGGCCGCATGATTGCCCAGACCTGTGCCACTCATCTCAAACGTTGCCTGTTGGAACTGGGTGGCAAAGCCCCTTTCATCGTACTGGATGACGCGGATATCGACGGGGCAGTCAACGCTGCCGTTTTCGGCGCATTTCTTTACCAGGGACAAATCTGCATGTCGACCGAGCGCTTTGTAGTCGATGAAGCGGTTGCCGACCAATTCGTTTCCCGTTTCGCGGAACGCGTACGGTCGCTTGAAGTCGGCGTGCCAGCGACAACACCCGCCTGCGTGATCGGTCCAATGATCGGCCAGGGTTCAGTGCAACGGATCAATCATTTGCTTGACGACGCCATCGGGAAAGGCGCTGATATCGTGGCTGGCGGCTTGGCGGAAAATGCCTTGATGGGGCCGACACTGGTCGATTGGGTGACCCGTGAGATGTCGATCTATGACGAAGAGACCTTTGGCCCGGTGACAACGATCGTCCGGGTAAAAGGTGCCGAGCAGGCGCTGCAGGTGGCCAACGACACCGCCTACGGCCTTTCGTCATCCATATTCAGTCGCGATGTCACACGGGCATTGGAGTTGGCTGGCCGACTGGATGCCGGCTGCGTACACATCAATGGCGCCACCGTGCAAAACGAGCCGCAGGCCCCGTACGGTGGAATGAAGAAGAGCGGCTATGGACGCTTTGATGGCAGCGCAGTCATCGAGGAGTTTACCGAGGTCAAGTGGGTCACGGTTGAACCCTCCAACCAACCTTATCCATTCTAAATTTGAAACCGGCGCGTAATGCGCCGGTTTTTTTTGCACTCGGGTACCACGGAACAACCTTGTCTCATTAGCCGCACTACCAGACCTCCAAGGCTTACAAGCGCTACTGCTTTTGCGGGTCGAACTGCTTGTCCCTGATAAACAGCGCCGGAATCACGCCGCAGATAAAGTAGGCAGCGCCCATGACCAGAAAACCCACACCGATCGAGCCATGAGAGGCGAGGAACCCGATAGCAGCCGGAGCAATCGCTGCACCCAGACGCCCAATATTGTAGGCCCCACCCACGGCAGATCCACGAAATTTGGCTTCGAAGCTTTCGGTCATGTACGTGGCGTTCACGCCGTAGGGAATACCGTACAAAAAGCCGAACACCACCAGCATCCAGAGTATGTTTTCCTGGCTCTGGAACAGCACGATCACCGGCAGAAACACTGCCGTTCCCAGTGCGCCAAAGGCGAATACGCTTCTACGTCCCACGCGGTCTGCAGCCATGCCAGCGAGAATTTTGCCGAGGATCATGGCGGTGTAAGTGCCCACCATGTAGCCGGTCATGGACTTGAGGTTCATGCCCAGCTCACTCTCCAGGTAGGTTGGCAGCCAGTTGTTCACTCCGTAGTAGCCGAACTGTAGGAAACCGGCAGTCAGCGCCCAGCAGAAAAACATCCGGCGCGCCTGGGGATCGCTGAAAATCTGCTTGTACATGCTGTCACGTTTCACCACTGATCCCTGACGGATTCCCGCGAGTTTTTCTTTGGCTCGCTCGGCCTGGGCGTTGATCCAGGCCTGTGGTTCCGGTACGAAACGTTGCATCACCAGAGCAAGGATCACCGGGATAATCGCGATATAGAAAAGCCAGCGCCAGCCATGGACCGGCAAGATCCAGCCAGCCAGCAAGGTCGCGACAATGTAGCCCACAGACCAACCGGCCTGGAGGGTGCCAAGCACGGTGGTGCGATAACGGGTAGGGACGTACTCGGACATCAGGGTATTGCACGCCACATACAACGCGCCGATTCCTAATGAAGCCAGGAACCGGATAGTTGCGAACTGCCAGTAGGTTTGCGTCAGGCCCAGGGCGGCTGTGCCGACGGAGAACAGCAAAATACTCCAGACCACGGTTTTCACCCGGCCGAATCTGTCACACGCCCAGCCACCGTAGATTCCGCCGATCGCCATCCCGGCCAAGGTGAAACTGCCCAGGCTTCCGGCCTCTACGTTGGTGAGGCCAAACTCAGCCTTCAGACTATTGAGGCTGTAAGACAGCAACATCAAATCGGCGCCGTCGATTAACAAGCCGAGAAAACAAAAAATAAAGACCAGTACCCAAGTACTGGACTTGGCGTGCGCCGTCGCGCTTGCCTGAGCAGCAGCGTCCATAGAGTTACCTTATTGTATTTATGGGGTAGAACTGGAGCAGGAAAGGGCGTTTGCCTCAGCCTTGAGCGTCTCGAATCATGTTTCGCGCAATTACAATCTGCTGGATCTGGGTGGTGCCTTCATAAATGCGGAACAGGCGCACATCCCGGTAGAAGCGCTCTATGGCGTATTCGCTGACATAGCCGGCGCCGCCATGGATCTGCACACAGCGATCGGCAACGCGCCCGCACATTTCCGTAGAAAACATCTTGGCGCACGAGGCTTCGGTGCTCACATTGTGGCCATCGTCGCGTTTGCGGGCAGCATCCAGGACCATACAGCGGCTCGCGTAGATTTCCGCTTTGCTGTCGGCCAGCATTGCCTGGATCAGCTGGAACTCAGCGATAGGTTTACCAAATTGTTTGCGTTCCAGCGCATAGCGCAGGGCATCGTCGAGCATCCGCTCAGCCGCCCCCACACTCAAAGCCGCAATGTGCAGGCGGCCCTTGTCGAGGACTTTCATGGCGGTTTTGAAACCCACGCCTTCGAGGCCGCCGATCAATTGGCTGGTTGGCACGCGAGCGTTTTCAAAGATGACGTCACAGGTGTGGGCGCCTTTGTGGCCCATCTTGTGGTCGGGTTTGCCCAAGGACACACCGGGTGTACCGCGTTCGACGATAAACGCGCTGATACCGCCAGCACCTTTAATTTCGTTGCTTGTACGCGCCATCACGGTATAGATGCCGGCGTGTGGGGCGTTGGTGATGAAACGCTTGGTGCCATTGAGGATGTAGCTGTCGCCATCGCGCACGGCGCTGGTCTTGAGCGAGGCGGCATCAGAGCCGGCATCGGGTTCAGTCAGGCAGAAAGAGCTGAGCAACTCGCCGCTGGCAAGCTTGGGCAGGTAATGCTGTTTCTGCTCGGCGGTGCCATCCAGGAGAATACCGATGGAGCCAATGCCGTTGTTGGTGCCGATGTAGGATCGAAACGCCGGGGATGTGCGCCCTAATTCAAAGGCGATATTCACCTCTTCTTCCATCGTGACGCCCAGTCCGCCGAACTCTTCCGGCAGCGTGAGACCGAACAGCCCCATGGCCTGCATCTGTTCGACGATGTCCTGGGGGATCGAGTCGGTGTCAGCCACCTCATTTTCGCGAGGAATCAGCACCTCGCCGACAAATTGGCGAAGTGAATCCAACAGAATCTGCAGGGTTTCGGTATCACGGATCATGTGCGCTCCTAACGCTCGCAGGCGAGCGGTTCTTTTATCAGGGCGCCGTTACTCCGTTGCGTCAGCGAGCAGCGGCGCCAATGTTGTTAACCATGTTGATCAGGCGCGGCCCGATATCGTCCATCAGTCGTTCACGCGGCAGTTGAAAACTCGGTCCGCCGCAGTTGAAGGTCAGCAACCCGTACTGCGGATGCAGCAGCGGTACCGCTACGGAGTTCACGTCGCGATGCCACTCGCCGATCGACAGGCAAAAGCCATAGTCGGCGTAATCCCTGAAGGCCCGGTCCAATCCCTTGCGAATGGTTGGCCACTGCTCCGATTCACGCTGGCGGATATGGTCGAGCAAAAACTCTCGCTCGGTCTCGGGCATTGCCGCCAGGCAAGCGCGGCCTACCGAGCTCTGTGCCAGTGGCAAGTAACTGCCGGTCTGGCGGCGCATGGTCATGTTGCCCTGACCCTGAACCACATCCAGGTACACCATCTGCAGGCGATCACGGGAAGCCATGGCGACCGCCGCCTGCGCATGATTGGCCAGCTCTTCCATCAACGGATGAGCCACCGTGCGAATCGCCAGGTTCGACAGCATGGCGTAGCCAAAACCCAGCACCCCGACATCCAGCTGATACTTGCCCGAATGCACTTCACGTTTAAGGCAACCCAGACGCATCAGCGTGTTGGTCAATCGCGTAACGGTCGGTTTGGGCAGGCCGGTCAGACGTGCCAGATCCTGATTGCCCAACACGTTGTCGCGTGGGGTAAAGCACCGCATCAACTCCAGCCCGCGTGCCAGCGCCGTTACGAACTGACCGCTGTTTTCGTCATCGCTCAACGCGCTGGTGGGGTCGAGCATGCCCATCTTAAGTAACCCGATTTCGTCCGCTCCGCTTTTCGTGTCGGCGGCCTGTTGATCTGCCTTGATGCGAGCCATGGTAGAACCCCAATTTAAATAAATGCAAGAAAATAAAATGTAGTTTCGCTAGGCGAAATTATATGCGCTAGCGTTCTAAAAACCAACAGACATGTTTTATGTCGGTAAAGACCAGTAAATACTGGTCTTTACGCAGGGTTAAGCTTTTTCTGTTTACAGGACTTCGTAAGAATACCTATGATTGATGGTAAATACGGAATCCAGTTTCGCCTGGCGAAACAATAATAAGAGGTCGATATGAACTCCCACCCAGAGCACGTCGTGCATCTGCACATACAAGACAATGCAGTCGCAGTCGTGCGCATTGAGCGGCCCGAAGTCAAGAACGCCCTTAACAGCGCCGTCCGTGAGCAACTGGCCGATATCTTTCGCGCCTTGGCCGCAGATGACCGCGTGCGTTCAATCGTCCTCACGGGCGGCGAGCAGTGCTTCGTTGCCGGCGCCGACATCCGCGAGTTTGCCCAGGCCAGCCCTGTCGAGATGTATCTTCGTCACACGGAACGCTTGTGGGACGCTATCGCTCGCTGCCCCAAACCGATCATCGCTGCCGTGAATGGGTTTGCCCTGGGCGGCGGCTGCGAACTGGCGATGCACTGCGACATCATTGTTGCCGGTCAATCGGCGCGCTTCGGTCAACCCGAAGTCAAGCTTGGCCTGATGCCTGGAGCTGGCGGCACTCAACGGCTGATCCGCGCAGTCGGCAAATTCCAGGCCATGCGAATAGCGTTGACCGGATGCCTGGTGCCTGCCCCCGAAGCACTTGCGATGGGCATGGTCAGCGAAGTGGTCAGTGATGAGCTCACTCTGCCCCGATCCCTTGAACTGGCCGCGCAAATAGCCGCGTTGCCGCCTCTGGCCGTCGCACAGATCAAAGAAGTCATGCTGCTCGGTGCCGACCTGCCTCTGGAGAGCGCATTGGCCTTGGAGCGCAAGGCATTTCAGTTGCTGTTTGATTCCAGGGATCAAAAGGAAGGCGCCACTGCGTTCCTTGAAAAACGCCAAGCAACCTTTACTGGAGAATGACCCATGACACGTGAAATCAAACGGATGGCTGTCGTGGGCGTGGGTGTCATGGGCACGGGCATTGCCCAGATTGCGGCACAGGCCGGCGTTGAGGTCATGCTGTTCGATAACCGTGAAGGTGCCGCGCAGGCCGCTCGCGAAAACCTCCAACAGACCCTGGACAAGTTGGTGGCCAAAGGCAAAATTGCGGCCAGTGACGCCCACGCAACCCTTGAGCGTGTGCGTGTTGCCAGCGCATTGACTGATCTCAGCGACGTTGACGTAGTGGTGGAAGCCATCATTGAGCGCCTCGATGCCAAGCAAGCCTTGCTCGCCGAGCTTGAGGGCGTCGTTGGCGACGACTGTATTCTTGCTACCAATACCTCTTCGCTGTCGGTCACCAGCATCGCACGCGAGTGCCGCAAGCCTGAACGTGTGGCAGGGTTTCACTTTTTCAATCCGGTGCCGCTGATGAAAGTGGTGGAGGTCATTGATGGCCTGGCCAGTGATCCTCGCGTCGGTGACAGCCTGCAGGCATTGGCCGCGCGGATGGGGCACCGAGGGATCCGCGCCAAAGACACCCCTGGCTTCATCATCAACCACGCGGGTCGCGCTTACAGCACTGAAGCCTTGCAGATACTCAAGGAAGGCGTCGCCGAGCCCGCCGAGATTGATCGCATTCTGCGCGAAGGCCTGGGTTTCCGCATGGGCCCCCTGGAGCTGTTCGACCTCACCGCGCTGGATGTCTCCCACCCAGTGATCGAGTCTATTTATAACCAGTTCTACCAGGAACCCCGTTATCGGCCCGCTGCGCTGACCCGCCAAATGCTTGAGGCTGGCTATGTAGGGCGTAAGGTGGGGCGTGGTTTTTACCGCTATGCCAACGGCCAAATGGTCGATGTTCCGCAACCCCAGCCCGTGCCTGTTGTGGAGTCTATGCCGCCTGTGTGGTTGGGTACCGAGAATGATGCTGACCGTACCAGCCTCAGCGCGCTGTTGGGGCGCCTGGGCGCCCAGGTGGAGCAGGGCAGCACGCCTTCCGACGCTGCGCTTTGCCTACTGGCGCCCTATGGCGTGGACGCGACACGCGCAGCGCAGCGTTTTGGCGTAGACCCGACGCGCACGATCTGTATTGACCCGCTGCTCGATTGCACGCGCTACCGCACACTCATGCTCACACCGGCAACCGGCATCGATATGCGCCAAGCGGCTCATGCGCTGCTGTCTCGCGACGGTGTGGGCGTCAGCGTGATCAATGACAGTGTCGGCTTCGTCGCTCAGCGGGTGCTGGCGATGATCGTCAACCTGGCGGGCGATATCGTCCAACAACGCATAGCCAGCGTCGAAGACCTTAATGAAGGCGTGCGTCGTGGGTTGGGTTACCCGCAGGGCCCGCTGGCCTGGGGCGACAGTGTCGGCGCGCAGCGCTTGCTGACCATCCTCGAACGCATGACCGAACTGACCGGGGACCCGCGTTATCGGCCTGGCCCCTGGCTGCGCCGTCGTGCGGCCCTGGGCTTATCGCTGTGCCATCCAGAACCGACACTGACCTGATCTATCAACGCTTAGGAAACTGCCATGCTTGATGCTTATATTTTTGCGGGGTTACGTACGCCTTTCGGTCGCCATGCGGGCGCCCTCGCGCCAGTACGGCCTGACGACCTTGCGGCCCACGTGATTCGGGAACTGCTCGCGCGCAACGCCATCCCTGGCGAAGCTATCGAGGACGTCATTCTCGGCAATACCAATCAGGCCGGTGAGGACAGTCGCAATATTGCGCGTCACGCGGCACTGCTTGCCGGGATGCCCGTTACTGTGCCTGGGCAGACGGTCAACCGATTGTGCGCCAGCGGGCTGGCAGCCGTGATTGATGCCGCGCGCGCAGTCACTTGCCAGGAAGGTGAATTGTATGTGGCCGGTGGGGTGGAGAGCATGTCGCGCGCACCCTTCGTCATGGCCAAAGCCGAGGCTGCCTACAGTCGGGATTTTACGGTGTACGACAGCACCATCGGCGCGCGTTTTCCAAACCCCAAAATCTTGGCGGAGTTTGGTAATGACACCATGCCGCAGACTGGCGACAACGTGGCGCAGGAATACGGCATCGACCGTGAACAGGCCGACGTTTTTGCGGCCCGCTCGCAAGCCAATTACGAAGCCGCGCGGGAAAGCGGTTTCTTTGACGATGAAATTCTGGCCGTCAGCGTGCCCACTGGCCGTAAAACACCGCCCAACCTTGTGGAACACGACGAACACCCGCGCCCGCAATCTGACCTCGCGGCGTTGAGCCGGCTGCGACCTCTGCACGAGGGCGGGGTGGTCACCGCCGGCAATGCATCCGGTGTCAACGACGGCGCTGCCGCGCTATTGATCGGCTCGCGTGCGGCAGGCGAACACCATGGTCTGGTGCCCATGGTGCGCATCCTGTCGAGCGCAGTTGCAGGTATCGCACCTCGCATCATGGGTGTGGGGCCTGTGGAGGCAGTCAATAGAGCGCTGGCGCGGGCAGGCCTGACGTTGGCGGACATGGACATCATCGAAATCAACGAAGCATTTGCCAGCCAGGTTCTGGGTTGCCTCAAAGGGCTCGGCGTGGCGTTCGACGACCCTCGCGTCAACCCCAATGGCGGCGCGATTGCGGTGGGCCACCCCTTGGGCGCCTCCGGTGCGCGTCTGGCCCTCACTGCGGCGCGCACGTTGCAACGCAGCGGTAAGCGCTATGCCGTGGTGAGTCTGTGTATCGGTGTCGGCCAAGGGCTGGCGATGGTGATCGAGCGTGTGTAACCGCTCAAGCAAAGGTGAAATGACATGGGTGCTTTGACTGGATACCGCGTACTCGACTTGAGCCGTGTGCTTGCCGGCCCCTGGTGCGGACAGACACTGGCCGATCTGGGCGCAGAAGTGATCAAGGTTGAACGGCCGGGTGTGGGCGACGATACCCGGGGTTGGGGCCCGCCCTGGATGAAAGGCCAGAGCGATGAGTTGACCTCTGAAGCGTCGTATTACCAATCAACCAATCGCGGCAAGTTATCGGTAGCGCTGAACCTGGCTAGCCCGCAAGGGCAGGAGTTGGTGCGTGCACTGGCGACCGGCTGTGATGTGCTGATCGAAAACTACAAGGCTGGCTCCCTGGCCAAGTACGGATTGGATTACGCCTCGTTGTCGCAGTTGAACCCTCGGCTGGTGTACTGCTCCGTCACAGGATTCGGGCAGACCGGCCCGCGTGCGGCCGAACCCGGTTACGACTTCATCGTGCAGGGCATCGGCGGGCTGATGAGCATTACCGGCGAGCGCGATGACTTGCCCGGTGGCGGTCCGCAGAAGGTTGGCGTGGCTTTTTCCGACCTGATGACCGGCCTTTATTCCACGGTTGCCATCCAGGCGGCGCTGCTCAGCCGGGAAAAAACCGGTGCAGGGCAGCACATCGATATGGCGCTGCTGGACGTGCAGGTCGCAACCTTGTGCAATCAGAGCCAGAACTACCTGGCCTCGGGCAAACCGCCGGGGCGTTATGGCAATGCTCACGCCAATATCGTGCCGTATCAGGTGTTCCGTGCCAGCGACCAGGACTTCATCATCGCCTGCGGCAACGACTCGCAGTTTGTCGCGCTGTGCGACGCCATTGGCCTGGGCCACCTGCCGGCAGACCCTCGATTTACGCGTAACGCCGACCGTGTGGCCAATCGCGAAGCGATCATCGAGATCTTGTCACGGCACTTCCTGGATGGTCGGGCACAGGAGTGGATTGACCGAGTCCATCCGCGTGGCGTGCCCATCGGTGCGATCAACAGCATTGCCCAGGCCCTGGATGAACCTCAGGTCAAGGCGCGCAACATGCTGGTGACCATTCCACACCCGCTCAAGGCAGACTTCGTGACGGTTGGCAGCCCGATCAAGATGTCGGGCACACCGGTGGAATACCTGCGTCCGGCGCCGATGCTGGGCGAGCACACGGATGAGGTGCTCAAGCGTCAGCTGGGGTTGGACGACGAGCGTCTGGCGCAGTTGAAGGCCAGCGGTGTGATCGAGCAACTGGGCGAGCACTGATCTTTTTTCCCGGTATGCCGGTGGCGTATCGGGTTCACTATGTTGCTATGGAGTTATCCATGAAAGTTCTGGTAGCCATCAAGCGGGTGGTCGACTACAACGTGAAAGTTCGCGTCAAGGCGGACAATTCCGGCGTTGACCTTGCTAACGTCAAGATGTCGATGAACCCTTTCTGCGAAATCGCCGTGGAAGAAGCCGTACGCCTGAAAGAGCTCTCTATAAAAGAAGGGCGCGTTGCGACTGAAATCGTCGTCGTGTCCGTCGGCCCGTCCACCGCTCAGGAGCAACTGCGCACTGCGCTGGCCCTGGGTGCCGACCGCGCCATCCTCGTCGAATCCACTGAAGATCTGACTTCCCTGGCCGTTGCCAAACTGCTCAAGGCTGTTGTCGACAAGGAACAGCCACAGCTGGTGATCCTTGGCAAACAAGCGATCGACAGCGACAACAACCAGACTGGCCAGATGCTCGCGGCATTGAGCGGTTATGGCCAGGGCACGTTCGCGTCGAAAGTTGAAATCAGCGGTGACAGCGTTGCCGTTACCCGCGAAATCGACGGCGGCGCGCAGACGGTTTCCCTGAAACTGCCGGCCATCGTCACCACCGACCTGCGTTTGAACGAGCCGCGTTATGCGTCCCTGCCAAACATCATGAAAGCCAAGAAGAAGCCTCTCGAAGTAGTGACTGCGGATGCTTTGGGCGTTTCCACCGCCTCCACCAACAAGACTGTGAAAGTCGAAGCGCCTGCTGCACGCAGCGCGGGTATCAAGGTCAAGTCGGTGGCTGAACTGGTCGAGAAACTGAAAAACGAAGCAAAGGTGCTTTGAGCTTAGGAGCCTAATCATGACTATCTTGGTAATCGCTGAACACGACAACAAATTAGTGGCTCCAGCCACCCTGAATACCGTAGCTGCTGCTGCCAAAATCGGTGGCGACATCCACGTTCTGGTTGCCGGCCTTGACGCTGGCGCCGTGGCTGAAGCCGCTGCGAAAATCGCTGGCGTGGCTAAAGTGCTGGTGGCCGACAACGCCGCCTATGCGCATCAGTTGCCGGAAAATGTTGCGCCTCTGATCGCTGCTCTTGTCCAAGAAGCAGGTGGCAAGAGCTACAGTCACATCCTGGCTGCCGCCACTTCCAACGGCAAAAACATCCTGCCGCGCGTTGCTGCTGCGCTGGACGTTGACCAGATCTCCGAGATCATCTCGGTAGAAAGCGCCGACACCTTCAAGCGCCCGATCTACGCCGGTAATGCCATTGCCACCGTTCAGTCGAACGCGTCGGTGAAAGTGATCACCGTGCGTGCTACCGGTTTTGACCCGGTGGCGGCGGAAGGCGGTTCGGCATCGATTGAAACCGTTGCTGCTGCTCACGACGCTGGCACTTCCAGCTTCGTTGGCGAAGAACTCGCCAAATCGGATCGTCCGGAACTGACCGCTGCCAAGATCGTCGTTTCCGGCGGCCGTGGCATGCAGAACGGCGATAACTTCAAACACCTGTACGCCCTGGCTGACAAGCTGGGCGCTGCCGTGGGTGCTTCCCGCGCCGCGGTCGACGCAGGTTTTGTCCCTAACGACATGCAGGTCGGTCAGACCGGCAAGATCGTTGCGCCACAGCTGTACTTCGCCGTCGGTATCTCCGGCGCGATCCAGCACCTGGCCGGCATGAAAGACTCCAAGGTGATCGTCGCGATCAACAAGGACGAAGAAGCGCCGATCTTCCAGGTGGCCGATTACGGCCTGGTGGCGGACTTGTTCGAAGCCATCCCTGAGCTGCAGCAGGCTCTGTAAGCACCGCACGCCAGGCGAGCGAAAAGCTCGCCTGGCACAGACTCAATCGTACGAGCCCTTGCCGGGCATTTTGATGCCATGCGCGTTCACTTTGCGGTACAGCGTTGCACGGGAGACCCCCAGTTCGCGCGCGGCCAACAGAGGTTTCCAGCGGTTGCGCACAAGCGTGTCGATCAACGCCTGGCGTTCCGGGCTGCCGCTGGCCGTATCCTGGCCTTTTACCGGCGTACTCGCGCCGAGCGTCGCTGGCAGATCGTCCACGCCGATCACCTGGCTTTTACACACAGCACAGGCGTATCGCAGCACGTGATGCAGTTGGCGCATGTTGCCCGGCCAGCTGTAATTCAAGAGCATTTCCAGCGCAGACTCGCTCAGTTCAACACGCTCGCCCGAGCGCTCGCACTCATCGTCCAGGAGTCTGTTGATCAACGCCAGTTTGTCTTTGCGTTCGCGTAGCGGCGGAATATCGAAGCGTGCGCCGCTCAGGCGGAAAAACAGGTCTTCACGAAAGCTGCCAGCTTCAACCAGCGTGGCAATATCACGGTGGCTGGCACACACCACCTGAATATCGATGGACTGGGTGCGTGCACCGCCCAGGGGGGCCACTTCGCCTTCGCTGAGTACTCGTAACAGGCGGGTTTGCAGGGCCAGGGGCATGTCGCCGATTTCATCGAGAAACAATGTGCCGCCGTCAGCCTGCTGCAACAGTCCTCGCATGCCTTTGGTCGAAGCGCCGGTAAAGGCGCCAGCGGCATAACCGAACAACTCACTCTCTATCAGGCTTTCGGGAATCGCTGCACAGTTCACTGCGACAAAGGGCTTGTCTCGACTCTTGCTGGCGGCATGCAGTTGCAGGGCAAAAAACTCTTTGCCCGCACCGGTCTCACCATGGATCAGCACGGGCAAACCGCGATCCTTGACACGTACCGCCAGCTCCAGCGCCTGCGCAACCTTGGGGTCCAGCGCTGATGCCGGGCTGCTGGCCAGTGGGGCGCTAATGGGGCGGCGGGGCGCCTTGAGGCGCACGTGCAACCCCATCGACGGCAGAAAGTGGATGTTGTCGTCCCCAGCGGCGGGCAGCTTTGCTGAGGCAAAGGCTTCGTCGACATGTGCGGGGATTCGGCCACAACGCTGTAGCAGCAGGCGCCGCGCAGCGGGGTTGAGCGCCTCTATGAGGCCATCCCGGTCCCAGGCGAACAGGCATTGCGGTTGGCTGTCGACATAACCGGGCAGAGGGTGTGCCCTTAGTACCCATAGGTCTTGGGTGCTGTACATGAAGTACGCGTTTTCGAGTTCGGTAGCACTTTGAATGACCATTTGCCGAATCAAATGCTGACTGCGCCGGTCATCGGGAGCACGCACTGAAGAAACGTCCAATACCGCCAGGATCTCGCCGCCAGGTGAAAATATCGGCGCCGCAGAGCAGGTATTGCCGATAAACGCTGCACGGAAATGATCGAGTTTGTGCACGGTGACCGGCAGCTTGTCGATTAACACCGCGCTGACCGCTGTCGTGCCTTCTTCCTTCTCCGACCAGCACGTGCCGACGTCCATGCCGGAGCGCCGGTACTCGCCGCGCAGGGCTGAGTCGATCCGGTAGTCGACGGTACATCCCAGCGTATCGGTGAGCATCACGCAGTAATCGGCGTCGCGTACGCGGCTGTGAAGCCGTGACATTTCATCACCTGCTAGATGCAGGAAGTCGTCGACACGCTGGCGGTGCTCATTGATCTGGTGAGCCTCCAGCACCCTTGGCCCCTGCAGGGACCCAGGGTCGAGCTTGTAATGCTGCACCGAGCGACGCCAGGAATCGAGGATGGCGTTGGGCACCGGCAGGGTCGGGGCATTCTGGGCAGTGCGCAGTACGCGACTCACGTGTTCCACATGAGTCTTCGAAAAACCAGAGGACATGGTACCTCCGAAGGTTGGATCTTATTTTTCTGTTGATGGCCATTAAAGGCGGCTTGGCCAATCTCTTCAAGCTGAATCAGTCGGCCGGTGCCGGTGAGACATAACCGCTCAGTATTCGCAGCGCCTCGCGGGAGACACGAGCGGTTATGTCTTGCGGCGGCCGGTCGGGCAGCAGCGATCCATCATGCGTCTAGCGCTCTATTCCGGGCGTTATAGCCCGACAGCAAGAGGTTGGCACCCGACTTGCTCTGTCAGTCTCAGCAGGCCGCGTCGAACGGTCGCATCTCAACAACAATAACGACAGAGGCAATACATGAGCGAATTCAACGCTGTGAATTTCTCCCTGAACGGCAAGGTTGCCCTGGTGACCGGCGCTGGCCGTGGCATTGGCCAGGGTATTGCGCTGAGCCTGGCCCGGGCCGGTGCAGAACTGGTGCTGGCCGATTACGACCTGGGCATCGCGCAAGAGGCTGCCGCCTTGGTCCAGGCCCTGGGTCGTCGGGCTGTGGCCCTGCAAGTTGATGTCAGCAAACCCGAGAGTGTCGTCAGTTTGATTGAGCAGGTCAGAGCGCAATTTGGCCGCCTGGATGTGGCGGTCAACAACGCGGGCGTGGTCAGCCTCGGTCGGGTCGATGAACTGGCCGTCAGCGAGTGGGACCGCATCATGAATATCAACGCCCGTGGCGTATTCCTCTGCTGCCAAGCCGAACTCAAGCTGATGCGTGAGCATAACTTCGGCCGCATCATCAACCTTGCCTCAATTGCCGGCAAAGTCGGTTTCCCGGACCTCTCTCACTACAGCGCCTCCAAATTCGCCGTGATTGGTTTTACCAATGCCTTCGCCAAGGAAGTTGCCCGCGAAGGCATCACGGTTAACGCCCTCTGCCCCGGTGTGGTGGGCACCGGAATGTGGCGCGGTGATGAGGGGCTTTCTGCGCGTTGGGCGCAACCCGGCGAAACCGAAGTGCAATCCTGGGAGCGGCATCAGTCCAGCCTGCTGCCTCAGGGGGAAGCGCAAACCGTGGAAGACATGGGCCAATTGGCGGTTTACCTGGCGTGCGCTCCCCACGTTACCGGGCAGGCGATCGCTGTTGATGGCGGCTTCTCGCTCTAACTGCCCCCCGTTCACTTACCAGGTTCATGTCCGCTGAATCCTTATTCAGGGAGCGGATACGGCTTGCCTGCAGCTTTGTTGTTGAGTGAAGCCTGCAGGCGCACTGATCGAAACAGGAGAACATAATGACAACTACAGTTCTGGCCAAACGTTCCGTTGGCACCGACGTTATCAACTACGACGCCATCGTGATCGGCGCAGGTTTCGGCGGCATTTACATGCTCAAGAAATTGCGTGATGAATTAGGCTTGAAGGTGCGCGCCTTCGACAAGGCCGGTGGTATAGGCGGTACCTGGTTCTGGAACCGCTACCCCGGCGCCTTATCCGACAGTGAATCGTTTGTCTATTGCTTCTCCTGGGACCGTGAGCTGTGCCAGGCGTGGGACATCACCACGCGCTACCTGACCCAGCCCCAGATCCTGTCCTACCTGAACCACGCCGTGGATCGCCACGATCTGCGGCGCGATATCCAGCTTGAGACAGGCATCACTGCCGCCGTGTTCGACGAGCAGAGCAGCCGCTGGCTGGTCACGGCCGATGACGGTCGTCAATACAGCGCCAAATACCTGGTGACGGCGCTAGGCCTGTTGTCCGCAACGAATGTGCCCAAGATCAAAGGCCTCGATCAGTTCAAGGGGAGCATGTATCACACCGCCAACTGGCCGGCCGATGCCGTACTGGAAGGCAAGCGCGTAGGTGTGATCGGTACGGGTTCGACAGGTTGCCAGGTCATCACCGCGATCGCACCGACCGTTGGCCACCTGACCGTTTTCCAACGCTCTGCCCAGTACACCGTGCCGGTGGGCAACGGTCCGGTCAGTCGCGAATACGTCGACGATATCAAACGTAACTACGACGCCATCTGGCAGGAGGTGCGGTCCTCGCGCCTGGCATTCGGCTTCCCCGAAAGCGACATTCCGACCATGAGTGTGGACGCAGCTGAACGCAAAGCCATCTTCCAGCGCGCCTGGGATGGCGGCGGCGGCTTCCGCTATATGTTCCAAACCTTCAACGATATCGCCACCAGTGAAGAGGCCAATATCGAGGCGCAAAATTTCGTTCGCGAGAAAATCGCCGAGATCGTCAAGGATCCGGAAATCGCCCGCAAGTTGATGCCCCGCGATCTCTACGCCAAGCGCCCGCTGTGCGACAGCGGTTACTACGCGACCTTCAATCGTCCCAATGTGTCTCTGGTTGACGTCAAGGCCAACCCGATCGAAGAAATTACCGCCAAGGGCATTCGGACGGCCGATGGCATAGAACACGAGCTTGATGTGCTGGTGTTTGCCACCGGTTTTGACGCCGTGGACGGTAACTACAAACGCATCGATATTCGCGGCCGCGATAACGTCTTGATGAAGGATCACTGGGCGGACGGACCGTCCAGCTACTTGTCGGTGGCCACCGCCAAATTCCCGAATATGTTCATGATCCTGGGGCCTAACGGTCCGTTTACCAATCTGCCACCAACAATTGAGACCGAAGTGGAGTGGGTCTCCGATCTGATTGGTTTCATGGAGCAGAACGAGTTGGCCTGTGTGGAACCGTCTGCGCAAAGCGAGCAGGAATGGGGCAAGACCTGCCAGGACATTGCCGATCAGACGCTGTTTGCCAAGACTGACTCATGGATCTTCGGCGCCAATATCCCCGGCAAAAGCAACAAGGTGTATTTCTACATGGGGGGGTTGGGCGCGTTCAGCGAGCAATTGGCAGCGGTCAAGAACGATGACTACCGGGGCTTCAAGTTCAAGGCCGTGAGTGTCGAAGGGGCGCCCAAACGTCGCGTAACGGAGAACCTGCAATGAGCTTGAACAACCCCGAACTCTTGCGTCATCGAGCCTTTATCGACGGTGAATGGCTGGCTGCAGACAACGAAGCCACGATCACGGTGAACAACCCGTCGACGGGCGCCACCATTGGCCAAGTACCGCGCATGGGCAAGGCTGAAACCCGCCGCGCCATCGAAGCGGCCGAGCGCGCTCTGCCGGCGTGGCGTGAGCTTTCTGCCAAGGCCCGCGCCAATGCGTTGCGGCGTTGGTACGACTTGATTATCGAAAACCAGCGCGACCTGGCTCACATCATGACCTTGGAACAGGGCAAGCCGCTGCCTGAGGCGCTGGGTGAAATCGTCTTCGGTGCCTCCTATATCGAGTGGTATGCGGAGGAGGCGAAGCGGGTCTACGGCGATATTATTCCGGGCGCAACGGACAAACGCTTGCTGGTCATCAAACAGCCCGTGGGCGTGTGCGCCGCCATCACGCCGTGGAATTTTCCCAGCGCAATGATCACCCGCAAAGCCGGTCCGGCGCTGGCCGCTGGTTGCACAATGGTCATCAAGCCGGCATCCCAGACGCCGTTCTCGGCATTGGCGCTGGTTTACCTCGCCGAACAGGCGGGCATTCCCAAGGGGGTGCTGTCGGTGGTGACGGGCGCAGCGGCAGAGATTGCCGAGGAGCTGACCAGCAACCCGGTGGTGCGCAAGATTTCCTTCACGGGGTCCACTGAGATCGGTCGCCAGATCATGGAAAAATGTGCCCACGACATCAAGAAAGTCTCTCTGGAACTGGGCGGCAACGCGCCCTTTATTGTGTTCGACGATGCCGATCTGGACGCTGCCGTTGAAGGCGCACTCGCGTCGAAGTTTCGCAATGCAGGGCAGACCTGCGTCTGCGCGAATCGACTGTATGTGCAAGACAAGGTGTATGACGCCTTTGTCGACAAACTTGCCTCAGCCGTGGCCGCTCTGAAGATTGGCGATGGTTTTACCGAGGGCGTCACGCTTGGGCCGCTGATTGATGGCAAGGCCGTCGCCAAGGTGCGCGAGCATATCGAGGATGCTTTGGCTAAAGGGGCCAAGGTTGTCCAGGGCGGTGGTGCGCACCCCCAGGGCGCCAATTTCTTTGAGCCCACGATCTTGGTGGATGTGCCGGGCACCGCTCGTGTCGCCAAGGAAGAAACTTTCGGTCCGCTTGCACCGGTCTTTCGCTTCTTCGATGACGCCGAAGTTATCGCTAAAGCCAACGACACCGAGTTCGGCCTGGCGGCGTATTTCTACACCGCGAACCTCAGCCGGGTGTTTCGTTTGGGCGAGGCGCTGGAGTACGGCATCGTTGGCGTCAACACCGGGATTATCAGTTCCGAAGCCGCACCGTTTGGTGGGGTCAAGGCGTCGGGTGTCGGCCGGGAAGGCTCCAAATACGGGCTGGAGGATTACCTGGAGATCAAATACCTGTGCCTGGCCGGCATTTGATCTGTATCGACCCATTTTCAACTGATTGCTTTCTTGAGTGACCGCAAGGGCGCTGCCCTGCGGTCCGGTCAACGCTGTGTCGTAAACATAAAAACAATAGGGTAAATCGACATGAACATCGCTTGGAAATTGCCGCTGGGGCTCGGGCTCCTGTCATGCATCGCTGTGCCTGCCTCTGCCGACGACGCTTACTCGAAATGGGGGACCGGAGATTGGGGAGGGGTACGCAGTGAGCTGCTGGAGCAGGGCGTTGACGTGATCGTCGGTTATGTCGGCGAAGCCGCCACCAATGTGCACGGGGGCTATAACCATGACCGCACGGCGCGCTACACCGCGCAATGGGCACTGGGCACGCACCTGGATCTGCAAAAATTACTGGGCTGGAATGAGGCCGAGTTCCAACTGCTGGTGACGGAGCGCAATGGCAACAACCTCTCCAACGATCGCGTTTCTGACCCCCGCGCACCGCAACTCAGCTCAGTGCAGGAAGTGTGGGGCAGGGGACAAACCTGGCGCCTGACCCAGATGTGGTACCGCCAGAAATTTTTCAACAGCGCCTTGGACCTCAAATTCGGCCGCGTGGGCGTCAACGATGACTTCGCCAGCTTCCCATGCGACTTTCAAAGTCTGTCGTTTTGCAGTGCCCCCATCGGCAACGTCGCCGGCGATATCTGGTACAGCGGGCCGGTGAGCCAGTGGGGCGGGCGTGTGCGCTATAACCTCGATGAACACTGGGCGGTGCAGGTCGGGGTGTATGAGCAGAATCCGTCGTATCTGGAGACAGGCAACGGTTTCAAGCTCAGCGGCAGTGGTACCAAAGGCGCGTTGGTACCGGTGGAGATTATCTGGAAGCCAACCCTCGGCGAAGAAGCCTTACCCGGTGAATACCGCCTGGGTTACTACCACAGCAGTGCCAGCGCCAACGACCTGTACGACGACGTCAACGGTAACCCGCAGGTGTTGACCGGGCAGGCGCCAAAGTCGCGCAGCAGCAAACACGGCGCATGGATCATTGGCCAACAGCAGCTCACTGCCCATAACGGCGATGCCTCACGCGGTCTGAGCGTATTTGCCAGCTTGACCGTGCACGACAAGGCCACCAGTGGCATCGAAAGCTTCCAGAATATCGGCGCGGTCTACAAAGGCCCGTTTGATGCGCGGCCCAAAGATGACCTCGGCGTGGGCATCGCCCGCCTCAAGGTCAATGACGACGTCACTAAGCGCCAGCGCCTGATCAATGACAGCACCGGCATCAGTGACTACAACGACCCGCAGTACGTTCCCGTGCAGCACAGCGAATACAACATCGAACTCAATTACGGCGTGCACGTCACCGATTGGCTGACCGTGCGCCCGAACGTGCAGTACGTGCGCAATCCAGGTGGCGTTTACGAGGTGGACAATGCCTGGGTCGCCGGTGTGAAGCTGCAGGCGAGTTTCTGAGCCTGGGCAGATGTGTGAGCAGTCTTTAACCCCCCATCACGAATAAGAAGGAACACCAGCATGAGTAAGTCCTTGGGAAAAGTTGCTTTTGTAACCGGTGCCGGTCAAGGGATCGGAGAAGCCATTGCCGTGCGCTTGGCGGCGGATGGTTTCGCCGTAGCCTGCGCCGATATGAATCTTGAAACGGCCGATCAAGTGGCTGAAAACATCAGGAAAACGGGCGGCAAAGCCCTGGCGATAACGGTCGATGTGGCCGATCGGGAGGATGTTTTCAAGGCCGTCCAGGCAGCGGTGGATGGCCTGGGTGACCTGCATGTGCTCATCAATAACGCAGGCATTGCGCCCATTGCTCCCATCGAGGCGATTACGCCAGAGATCTATCGGCGAACGTTCGACATCAACGTGGGCGGTGTGCTCTGGGGCATACAGGCGGCAGTCAACGCGTTCAAGGCGTTGGGACATGGCGGCAAAATCATCAGTGCTTCGTCGCAGGCGGGCCATATCGGCAATCCGAATCTGGCGGTGTACGGCGGAACCAAATTTGCCGTGCGTGGCATCACCCAGACAGCGGCGCGGGAATTGGCGCACCTGGGTATCACCGTGAATGCCTACTGCCCTGGCATCGTCAATACACCGATGATGCGCAAGGTTGCCCAGGATGTGGCTGATAACGCCAGTCAAAGCATTGAGTGGGGGATGGAACAGTTTGCCCAGCACATCACCTTGAAGCGGCTTTCCCAGCCCGAAGACGTGGCAGCCTGCGTGTCGTTCCTGTCCGGCCCTGACTCCGACTACATGACCGGTCAGGCCGTGATCATTGATGGCGGAATGGTATTTAACTGATTCGTCATCAGCGCAGAAGATCGCTCAAGCGTGCACACGTTGAGCGTTCTGCCCAGGCGACATGAGGGAATGAGATGACTATTACCAAAGGCATTGCATCGCCGGCCAAATTTCTGGTCCAGGCCGATGCGCTGGTGGATTTAGCGATACATGGCAAAGCGTTCGGGGCCAATGGCTATTTGATCTGCGATCAATTTATCGTCGGCCGGGTTCATGAGAAAGCGATGCCGGGGTTCAAGAACGAACAACGCGCGGAGTTGGCCGTGTTTGGCGGGCAGTGTTCCGACAGCGAAATCAACAGGCACGTGGAAGCGGCACGTGGGGGTGATGACGTGGTTCTAGGCGACACGCGCATTCTGGCCGAATCGAGGAAGTGGTAGACATTGCGATAGCCGTCGGTTTGCCACTGACGCTCGAAGACTTGGGTCTCAAACACTTCAAGGAAGCGGAGTGGAGAAAATTGGCGGAGTTGGCCTGCGATAAAAACGACACGATGCACAACATGCCGTTCACGGTGACGCCGGACCTGGTGTATGACGCGATCGTGGCGACGGACGCACTGATGCAGGCGTTCAAGCGACAAAAGGCTGTGCACTAGCGATTTGATTGAGTACCCGTTTTGAGGCGTCCATAGCGCTGAAACGGTTTGGCGCCGTCAATCGTTCAACCGGATTGCCGGCGCCTTTTTTGATCACGAAACTCAGACCGGCTCAAGCCATTACATCGGCAAGGGATTCGGCGATCAGTTGATAGGAGCGGCAACGCGCCTTGGCGTCATAAATGCGCGCATCAATGATCACTTCATCGACTTGGGTCGTTGTAATGAACTGGCGTAGCCAACTGCTGACGTCGTCCTGGTCACCTGTTGCGGTGCATAGCATCGCCTGATTGAGCGTGTGCCGATCACTATTTGTAAGCTTATCCATGAAGCCCTCCGAGGGACGGGGCAGCGGGCCTGCTTTACCTGTGTACAGGTTGCACACCCACTGCCGGTGAGAGCTGGCGATGTAATCGGCTTCGGCCCGCGACGGGGCTGCAAAAACATTGACGCCTGCGATCACATAGGGCTGCTCGAGCGTCGCCGATGGGCGAAACGACGTACGGTAGTGCGTGATCGCATCCATCAAAAAGCGCGGTGCGAAGTGTGACGCGAAGGCATAGGGCAGCCCGAGCTTGGCGGCAAGGTCTGCGCTGGCCATGCTTGAGCCCAGGAGCCAAAGTGGCACGTCGTGGGCTCCGGGAATCGCCCGCACCGGCTGATGCCCGTTGTCTGCCAGGTAATCCTGCAAGTGTTGAATATCCTGAGTGAAGTCACGCTCAGAAGCGTCACCACGCAAGGCGCGGATGGCTGCCCCTGCAGAACCTGGTGCTCGACCGATACCCAGGTCGATGCGGCCAGGGAACAAGGTGGCCAATGTTCCGAACTGCTCGGCCACCATCAACGGGGAGTGGTTGGGTAGCATGATGCCGCCGGAGCCCACCCGCAGGGTGCGTGTGGCCGCTGCCAGATGCTGGATGAGCAGGGTGGTGGCCGAAGAGGCGATGCCCGGCAGGTCATGATGCTCGGCAACCCAGTAACGTTTGTAACCATGGGCTTCCACTTGTCGCGCCAGTGCGACCGCGTCATCCAGGGTGTCAGTGAAGGTTTTACCTTCGCCTATCATCATCAGGTCAAGCACAGAGAGGGCAGTCATTGCAGACTCCTTTTTCATACCAGGTGGAGAGGGCGTTACAGCGATGAAAAGTCCGACCAATGCGGATGACGTTCCAGGCGACTATCAATGTCCCTAAGGGTTACCAGGCAGCGTTGCAGCTTCAGGTAAATATCGCCGCCGTAGTCCCAGCCGAGCACGCCAATGCTGCCTGTGTATCCCACGCTGTTCAGCGCTGCGACCACGGCGAAGTTGTCCAGCTCTCCACGGTCAACCGGCTCCATGGTGGCCACGCCGCCCCAGCCCAGTTCGCTGAGCGCGCTCCCTGAAAGTACGACTTGCATCAACCAGGGTTGCATGGCTTCAAGACGCTGCTGAAGTCCGCCTTCCTGGCTGGCGTACCAGTGATAACCATTGAACGATGCACCCAGGCGCGGATGAGCGAAGTATTCACAGATCTGAATCACCTGAGCCGTGGTCTGGGTGACGTGATGAAGATGGGGGTACAGCGCGATTCTCAAGCCTCGACGTTCTGCAATAGGCAGCACCGACTCGATGAACCGCATAATGGCCGGGCTGCCGTTGACCGAGGTCTGGACCGCCAGTTCGATGAGTTCCACCCCTTCGACGCTTTCGATGATTCGCCTTATGAGGTGATCATTGCGACCTTCGTGCAGCACCAGGTAGAGGCCTTCGACGCGCAGGCCATACAGTTCACCCACGCGCGGCAGCAGGCGCAGGTCGGTCAGCGGCGTGCCGCCCCAGGCCGAAACGGTGAGGCCGTCATAACCGAGTTCGGCGAGCATTTCGCACTGCGACTGGAAGGCGTAAACGCCCATTGAAGAGTAAAAAAATGAATCGAGTGCATGGACGCGATGGGCCACGGTCTGTCTCCTCGCCTAGCGTGGCGTTTCGGTCAATAAGGCCCATTCAGGGTGTGCGGCCAGGCGTTGCTCCATGGAGCGAAATGCCGCGGCTGAGCGGCGCAGGTTGCCGTAGACGTCGCCACCCATGCTTTGCCACCCCAGCACGCCAACACGCCCGGTAAAACCGCGGCGCTCAAGGGCGCCCAGCAGAACGAAATTATCCATCTCGCCTTCATCAAGCGGTTCGATGGTCGCCAGACCACCCCAACCCAATGGAGAGCGACGTGTGCCGGCAATATTCACGTGTTGGAGCCAAGGCCATATCGCATCAAGGCGTTCTTCCAACGCTTGTTCTTCAGTGGCGTACCAGTGATAACCGTTGAACACGATATTGAGCAGGGGATGGTTGAACTCCCGGCACAGTGCGACGGCTTCCGAGGTCGTTTGCATACCGTAGCGTGCGTGGGGATAAAGGTTGATGTTCAGGCCTCTGCGCTCACAAATAGGCAACAGGCGCTCAAGCATGCGGCGGTCAAAATTCGTGACTTCATCACCTGAATGCAGCGCCAGTTCAATCGTGGTGCAACCTTCAATGCTCTCGAAAACCTGGGTCACGAATGATTCCAGGCCCTTGCGGTAGATCAAGTAGACCGCGCCTACGTCCAGGCCCCAGGTCGGTTTGACGCGAGGAATCGACTTCAGGTCTTGGCTCCACGCAGACATCGTCAAGCCTTGATAGCCATGCTCGGCGAGCATTTCGCACTGTGCGGCCAGAGGATAGGTGCCCATGGCGGTCTGGAAGATAAAATCCATGTGGTGAAGGGGGTGTTTCATCGGGCGGCCTGCGTAGGTTGAGGGGCAACGGGGAGGGCGATGCTTGGAAAATGCGGAAGGAGGTATTCAGCCAGTTCGTCGATGACTTCAGCGGCAGGGCGGCGCTGTGGTTTGAAGTGCAGGGCGACATGACCCACGCCCTGATCCTGCTGGCGTTTCCAATGCTCTATCAGGGTATTACGCCCGGCGCGCAGCACGCGTCCCGCCTCAACGGGATGGTTCGGATCGCGATCCAGATCAAACAACGTGCCGTAGCCATAGGGTTTGTGCACCTCGTTGCCGCAGACGGCACGCCAGCGCTCGATCACCTGGGGAATCAACGCGGGGTTGGAGGTGTAGGAAAGAATCCCGTCAGTGTGTTCACCGATCCATTCCAGCGACTGGCCCGCGTGGCCGACGATAAGGGTGGGCAAGCGCGCCCCGACGGGTTTGGGGATCAAGTCAATTTCACCGTTCAACTGGCCATAGAAACGCGACGTATGCGTGGCCCAATGGCTTTGCGTGGTCGCGCAGATGATGCCCAGTGCGTCCCGGAAGCGTTCGGCGCGGTTGTCAAAATTCAGTCCGAACGCCGGGTATTCGATCGGCCGGTCGCCGGTGGCCAGCCCCAGGATGAACCGCCCGCCCAGCAGTTGGTCCACGCTCGCGGCCTGTTTGGCAACAATCAATGGATCACGCAACGGCAGGACGATACCCGCGGTGCCAATCGCAATTTGCTCGGTAACGGCAGCCAGGTAGCCCGCATAGACCAGTGGATCGAGAATCTGGCCAACGTCCCCAAAATTAGGGTCATAGAACGGCACATCGCGCAGCCAGATCGCGGAAAATCCAGCTTCGTCTACGCGTTGAGCCATCTGCGCGTGATCCTGCAAGGTGGGGCCTGGGCTGTTGGGGTAGCTTTCCAGCGGAGCAATGAAACCGAAGGTCAAATGCCCCGGTTTGAATACACGGGCATAGCCGGGGTGCTGCTGAAGGTCCTGGGCGATTGCGCGCGCGCGAGTCTGAGAGGTCATCGGGGTAGGCTCGTATTAGCGGATGGCCGCGACGTTGAAGGCAAGAAACACTCCCTAAAGTCACGATGGAGGGGACTATAAACGGTATAGTTAGAAAGAAAAACAGGATGCAATTCCGATCATTTATGAAAATAAAGCTCAAATAGGCGAGGCTGTTTATGGATCATTTCGGCGCGCTCAGCGCATTCGTTCAGGCGGCGCATACCCGCAGTTTTACTGAGGCCGGACGCAGGATCGGGGTGTCTTCGTCGGCCGTTGGCAAGGCCGTCGCGCGGCTTGAGGAAGAGTTGGGAGTGCGCCTATTCCATCGCTCCACGCGGGCGATTACCTTGACGGCGGAGGGCAGTCTTTTTCTGGAGCGTTGCCAACGGATTTTTGCTGAGTATGAAGTCGCCAAGCGAGAGCTCACGCAGGCTGCAGGCAATCCCCAGGGCAAGTTACGCCTCGGTTTGCCACAGCTCGGCATGCGGTTGATGCCTCATTTGATTGCGTTTCAGCAAGCGTATCCCGAAGTGGAATTGGAGCTGGAGTTCAGTGATCGCTTGGTCAATGTGATCGAGGAGGGCTTCGATGCGGTGATGCGCATCGGCGAAGTCGACGACTCCCGACTGATGATGCGTAAGCTCAATGGCTACAGCCATCGGTTGGTTGCATCGCCAGACTACCTTTCGCGTAGGGGGGTCCCTTCGCGGCCAGCGGACCTTACGAACCATGCTTGCCTGCGATACCGCTATCCCACCAGCGGTAAGCTTGATCCCTGGCCATTGGTGATGAAGAAAGGGCAAGACACGCTGGAGCTGGGGCAATCGGCGACATCCAACGCGATTGAAGCCTTACTGGCTATGGCGGAGGCGGGGCAGGGCGTTGCCTGCCTGCCCGATTTTTTTATCGAGGACGCCATCGCGGTTGGGCGCTTGGTGCCGGTGTTGGACCGCTACATCAGTGATCACCGTACGTTCAGCATCCTGTGGCCATCCAGCCGGCAGCCCCTGCCCAAGATCAAGGCGTTTGTCAGCTTCATGGCCTCACGCTTGACGTGAACCCCGCTGTGCCACAAGCGCAAATGCCGGCGCACTGGGCGCCGGCAGCTGTTATATGGGGCTCAATCAAGCATTGTTGGATGGCTTGGCCGCAAAGGCGCCTTCACCCAGCAATGCAACGACCAGTGCCGTGACGCTCAGGTAGATCGGATATTCCCAGCCGCCGTTGGCGTTGGTGAAGCTCCAGCCATTGCCGAAGTGCACGGTCGCCGCGACGAACAACTGGACCACGGCCAGAGCGGCAACCCAGCGGGCATAGACCCCGAGTACCAGCATCAAACCGCCGATCACTTCGAACGCCATGACCGGATAGGCCAGGAAGCCCGGAAAACCAATGGACTCGAAAAAGCCTGCGGTACCCGCTGGCGTGAACACCAGCACTTTGGTCAAACCGTGGGCGATGAACATGACGCCGAGTGCCAGACGCATCACGACTGCGGCGTAGGGTGCAGTGCGAGAATCAATCATGGTGTAGCTCCTTTTGTTTAGTTGGCAAGGGACAGCGTGTGGCTTAGCCATTGAGAAAAGTCGGCCAGTTCTTCACCGATAATCTCGTGGGCCATGTTGTAGAAATGGGTTTCGTGCTTGACGCCGATACGATCCAGCCAGGCATCTGCCTCGTTTGCCCAGTCCACCGGCAGGACGGCGTCCTGGTGGCCGTGGGCGATGAACGCCGTGACTGACTTGAGACGCTCGGTTGAGGCGATCCGAGGCGCAATCTCGCGCAGCATGCGGCCGCTCAATATCGCAAAGCCCACCACCAGTTCGGGTTCAGTGACACCCAGGCTCGCGCTCATGATGCCGCCCTGGCTGAAACCTGCGATGACCGTCGGCAGGGCGGGTAGCGCTTCGATAAAGCGCTGCAACAGCAAGCGACTGGCTTCAGCCTGTTCCTGGTTGAAGGATGGGCCGTTGTTGGTGAAGTTCACTGGGTACCAGGCGAAGCCTTGGGGGCCCACATGCAAGGGCGCGCGCACCAGAATGACCTCCAACTCTTCGGGAAGTGATTCGGCCAGGGAAGCAAGATTGCCTTCGTTCGAACCCACACCATGCAGCAGAATCAAGCGGCCTTTCGGGGTGAAGGTACTGCAGCCTTTGCGGAAAAACAGACCGGTTTGTGGTTCACGGGCTGCGTCGGAAAATGTAGTGTCACGCATGGTCGAGAGTGCCTTGAGTCAGTTGAATAGGTTCGTGTCCATTGGACGGGGCCGAGGTAAACAAGTAACTGTCCATTGCCAGCACGCCGTAGGTCACGCCGCCCTCCAATACCTGTGTCTTGTAGCCTTCCCCGGCCGCGCCCAGGGCGATCAGCAAGGGCAGAAAGTGCTCGTCGGTGGGGTGAGCCCGCTGAGCAGCCGGGGCATAGTGCATGAAGTCCAGCAAATGCCCGGTGTTACCGTCCTGCAGGGTTTGGGCTGTCCACGCGGCAAACGCATCGACGTAGGCAGCGCTCTCGCGGGTTGCGCCGCGGAACTCGTACAAGTTGTGGGTCAGGCTGCCTGACGCGACGATCAGTACATTCATATCCCGCAGTGGCTTCAGCGCGTCGCCCAGCTTCCACGCCTGATGGGTGTCAAGACTGGCCGGCATGGAGACCTGGACCACCGGGATGTCCGCCTCGGGTGCCAGGTACAACAGCGGTACCCACGCGCCATGGTCCAGCCCGCGTTGAGCTTCCAGTCGCGACTGCCAGCCGGCGACCTGCAACAGGTCTACGATGTGCCCAGCCAAGGCTGGAGCGCCCGGTGCGGGATAGGTCAGTTGATACAGTGCGTCGGGAAAACCGCCAAAATCATGGATGGTCGCAGGCGCGGTGCTCGCCGTGACAAGGACTTCGCCGCGCGTCATCCAATGCGGAGAGAGGACGACGATGGCGTCAGGTCGCGGCAGGTCGCGACCGACCTGAGCCAGGCGGGGACCTGCAAGTCCAGGCTCGATGGCGAACATGGGAGCACCATGAGACACAAACAGCAGAGGGAACGGGGTGTTCATGGTGGAATGCTCTAAAGGAGTAACGGGTCAAGGCAGGCAGGACGACGGAAATGCCGCGCTGATGCTTGTTTCGATGGGCTCAGTTTATAGGTTGTGAATTTGAGATAAATAAGGCCACATGTGATAGATAGTTCCACTAAGTGAGACAGTTATGGATAGGGCGTTGGAGATGCAGGTGTTCTGCACGGTGGTCGATAAAGGTACTTTTGTAGGCGCAGCCGACGCCCTCGAAATGTCCAAGGCGGCTATCTCGCGGTATGTAAGTGCCCTTGAGGAGCGGTTGGGGGCTCGGTTGCTGCATCGCACCACGCGCAAGCTCTCGCTGACCGAGGAAGGCCGGCAGTTCTACCATCAGGCGCGAGAGGTGCTGGCCCTGATGGATCAGGCCGAGGAGGCTGTCTCGTCCGCCGCGCCGGAACCAAGCGGTGTACTACGAGTGAATGCGCCGGTCAGTTTCGGCGTTCTGCACCTTGCGCCGCTGTGGGGAGCGTTCATGAACGCCCACCCGAATGTCGAGTTGGATATCAGCCTGAATGATCGTTTGGTGGATCTGGTGGATGAGGGCTTTGATGCGGCCATACGCATTGCGCGCATGGAGAATTCGTCCCTGGTGGGGCGACGGCTGGCTGGCACGCGTATGTGCCTGTGTGCAGCCCCCGATTATCTGGCCAGTCATCCGCCGCTCCGCACTCTGGCGGACCTGGCTGACCATGGCGTCATTGCCTATACCAACTTTGCGACTGGCAATGAATGGTTGTTCGACGGGCCCGATGGTCGCGTCAGCGTGCGCACCCGTTCCAGCGTGCGTTGCAACAATGGCGATACGTGCCGCAGCATCGCCCTGGCGGGTGGCGGCATTGCCCTGCAGCCAAGCTTTATGGTCGGTGAGGATTTACGCAGCGGAGCCCTGGTGGAAATCCTGCCGGAGTACCGCTCCATCGAGTTGGGCATTTACGTGGTTTACCCCACGCGCAAGCACTTGGCGAGCAAGGTGAGGGCGCTGATCAGCTTTCTGACTGAACGTTTCGCACATCCCGAGTGGGAGCGCTAAAGGGTTTAATTGGCACGCATCAGGGCTGCGAAAAGCTGTGCAGGTCAGCGGCGAACTCCAGCGAATTCTTGAATGCCAGGAAGTAGTCGCCCTGTTCAGCCTTCTCATACAGATACAGAGAGTTGAAGCATGGGTTGCTTTAATGCCAACCGGTCAAAAATACCCGCGCATGCCCGGATAATCCGAACATGCGGGGCGGCAGATTAAACGAACTGCAAGACGTCGTTCACGGCTTTACGCGGCTTTTGTGGCCAGTTGGCCGCGCCCGGGTAGCCAACCGTGACCAACATCACCGGCACTTCTTCATCTGACAGGCCAAATTCCTTGGCCACTGCAGCTTGATCGAACCCGATCATCGGCGTCGAAACCAGGCCCTGGCCCTTGGCGGCCAACATCAGGGTCATTGCCGCGAGTGAGCCAGAGCGAATGGCCTCGTCGCGCTGCAATTGAGCATTTTCCTGGTACATGCCTTGAGCCGCACCCACCCACATGTCGTAGATGGACTGGTCAATGATTCCGGCATCCAGGGTCGGCTTCAATGCAGCAGGCAAGGTTACATGTGGGTTAAGGGTGCCGCAGACAATAAACGTCACGGCGGCATCCATGACCTTTTGCTGGCCGAACGCTAATGGCAACAAGCGCGCTTTGGCTTCGGTGCTGCGCACGGCCAGAAACTTCCAGTTTTGCAGGTTGAAAGCGGAGGGGGCGTGGGTCGCCAGATTGACCAGCTCGGCGACCTGGGCGTCCGTCAATGAACGTTCAGTGTCGTAGCTATTGGCGGAGATGCGGGACTTAATAACTTCAGCGATAGCGGACATGGTGACCTCTGTGCGGGATAGGGATGCGCAGGACACGGTTGTCACTCTTGAGCCTGCGCCTCGTTTCAACTCAGCGGCTGAAACCGTCGAACGGGGTCATGTAAACGGCGCCGAACGGGTCCAGGCGCTTGCGGATTTCAGCATCGGGGGTGCCATAGACCACCAGGCTAGTGATGGTGCACAGCTTCAGGAAGCGCTGGCCGAAAGGCGCGAACGTGGTGTCTACGTGGCTCACCACGGCATCGACGTTGTAACGCTCAAGGATGTGAACGGTGCTGTTGTCTTCATTGACGCTGTACTCGTAAACCAGTGTGCCCGGCTCAGCACGAGTTGCAGCGACGATGGTGGCGATCAATGCCTTGAACTCAGTGAACTCTGCGGGTTTGACCGCGAGAGAGAACAGGCAGGAAATATGCGGCTGCATGGTGGTTTTCTCCGGCAGATTTATCACAAATACCTGCACGGCAGCATTGCAGGTGTAGCCGATGCATGCAGTGCAGGTCGGGGGCGTCAGGACTTGGCGGGTGCTTCCCCGAAAAGCTTGCCAGCGCCAGCCCAATCCGAAGCCGCAACGTCCTCGAAGATGACGTAGATGTAATTAGCATCTGTACCGGTGTGTTTAACGATGCTTTCAGTGATGTCGGCGGCAACCGCGGCTTTTTGCGCGTGTTCTTTACCTTCGAACCAGCTCACACGTACGACGGGCATGGTGATGTCCTTTTTGGGCTTTGATGATCGGGAGAGCGGTGCGCGGCGTGCGAACACGATCTGCGCCGTTGCATTGCTGGAGCCCATCTTACTGTCGAGTATGCTGGCGATAAATAGCCTAAAACTATAGTCTGGGTAGATCTAAACTCTACAATTACCGGGCCTCTGCATGGTACCTATCGATTCGTTTCAAGGCGTCATCACGTTCGTCGTGGCGGCGCGCTCGACCAGCTTCACCCAGGCTGGCGAACGCCTCGGCGTGTCAAAATCCGCCGTTGGCAAAGCCATTGCGCGCCTGGAAGAACGCTTGGGCACACAGTTGTTTCATCGCACGACGCGTCGTATCTCCCTGACCGCAGATGGTGAGGCCTATTTTGTGGCGTGCTCTACTGCCCTGGAAGAAATCGGTGCCGCAGAGAGCGGGTTGGGGCCCGGTGGTGGTGAGCCCTCGGGACGCCTGCGAGTCGACATTCCTGTGGCATTCGGGCGTCGGGTCGTGGCCCCATTGCTGTTTGAGATCGCCAACAAGTACCCGGCTTTGCAACTCAGCCTGACGTTCTCCGACCACTTGGTTGATCCGATTGAGGAGGGCATCGATTTGCTGGTCAGGTTCGGAGAACTCCAGGACACCAGCGGCTTGGTGGCTCGGCGATTGACCCGGCAACGCTGGGCCATTTGTGCCGCCCCCGACTATCTGACACGCTTTGGCATTCCGCAGACCCTGGAAGACTTGAGCCAGCACCGTTGCATTGTCGGGCATCGACGCGGCCAGCCGCTGTCGTGGCGGATCATGCAGGCGGGGCAAACCGTACGATACGCACCACCGTCGACCCATCAGATTGGCGACGGGGAAGCCATGATTCTCGCGGCGGTCGCCGGCACCGGTTTGTGCCAGATGCCACGCAGCCTGTTCCAGGATGATATCCAGGCGGGCAGGCTGGTGGAGGTTCTGCAAGGTTATGAACCCGAAGCTGTCGATGTGCATGCCGTATGGCCGAAGGTGTCGCATCTGCGGCCGAAGGTCAGGTATGTGGTCGATGAACTGGTCAGGCTGTGTGCGCATTGGCAGTGATTCAGGCTGACAGGTGCAGCAGGTCTCAATTGAAAGTCTTCCGGGTCACGGAAATCACCAGCGCAACACTAGCGACAACGACGACCACCCAGAAATACTCCATGCTCGCGACCAGAGCACTGGCTAGCTAATTATCAGGATCATCGCCAATAGAGGGCAGCCGCCAACCGTAGTGAAGTGACGCCATGCGCAGCGTGGTACATCCCGCGGCGGTCAGCCACGAGGTCACCACCGAATTGGCGCCGCTGTAGCTGAACAAAACCTCTACAGCTGCGCCTGCCAACGCGGCTGACGCGTAGATTTCCCGCTGCAGGATGCCTGGCACGCGTGACAGCAAAACATCCCTGAGTACGCCGCCACCGACAGCGCTGATCATCCCCAGAACTATCGCGACCTCGGCGCCGGCCTGCACGGCCAGCGCCTTTTTCGCGCCTGCCACCGCAAACAGTCCAAGGCCAATGGAGTCGAACAGCTGCACCGGTGATTTCATTCGACACACCATCGGGTAAGCACACACCACCCACGCTGCAGCGAACAGCGACACCATCAGATAGCGCCAACTCGACAGCCCGGCCGGCGGCAATGTGCCCAGGCACAGGTCCCGAAGAATCCCGCCACCGCATGCAACGATGAACGTGATGGTAGCAATGCCGAACAGGTCCAATCGCTGCTGGCGAGCGGCAACTGCACCGCTTACACCAAATGCAAACGTGCCGAGCAGATCGATGACGGTGTAAATAAGGTGGGTGTCCATGACTGTGCTATTCGGCGTTCCCGAACCAGGCGAATGCTGCACAAAGCATCGTTTCGAGCCCGGTACGCATTGTCGGGTGCAGTAAAGGCGCGAAGTGGGGCGAGTGATTGCTCGGGATGCTGTTTATTTTCCCCTCGGCCTTGGCCTGTTCGTACACTTGCGGGTCTGTACAACCTACAAACCAGAACACGTAGGGCACCTTCCATGCGCGGCCGAACACACTGAAATCCTCACTCGCGGCGGCCGGTGCCGTTTCATAGGCTCTGTCGCCAAACCAGGCGCCAAATGCACCAGCCAAACGGGCAGAGGCGCGCTCATCATTAACCGTCAACGGGTAGCGGTTGATGGTGGTGATCTCGGGATCGCGTGGTGCGTTGGATGCGGAGCATTCAGCGCAGCAGATGCGTTTGATGGCGCCCAGCATGTGCTTGCGCACGCCCTCGTCGTAGGTGCGCATGTTGAGTTTCAGCGTCGCATTGTCCGGGATGATGTTTTCCTTGGTGCCAGCCTGTAACGAACCAACCGTAAGGACTGCCTGATCCAGCGGGGAAATCTCCCTCGACACAATGGTCTGCAGGCGCAGCACCGTCGATGCCGCCATGATCACCGGATCTACTGACGTTTGTGGCTGTGAGCCATGAGCCCCACGGCCGAACATCTTGATTTTCAGGCTGTCACCTGCCGAAAGGATGGTGCCGCTGCGGTGACCCACCGTACCGGCTGGCCCCACCATTACATGCTGCCCCAGAATGATGTCTGGCTTGGGAAAGCGATCGAGCATGCCGTCGTCGATCATGTTCTGCGCGCCCACACCCACTTCTTCACCCGGTTGGAAAACAGCCAGGAGAGTACCCCGCCACGTGCTGCGGTTTTCGGACAATACCCGAGCAACCCCCATCAACCAGGTGACATGCATGTCATGCCCACAGGAGTGGCAGACAGAAACCTCAACGCCGTCTTCGTCACGGGTGACTACGTCGCTGGCATAGGGCAGGCCTGTCGCTTCGGCCATCGGCAACGCGTCCATGTCGGCGCGCAGCATCACCACCGGGCCGTCACCGTTGCGCAGCACGCCGACAACACCGGTGACACCGATTTCGCGTGTCACCTCGTATCCGTAGCGCACCAGGTATTCGGCGGCGATTTCTGCGGTGCGATACTCATACATCGACAGTTCAGGATGACGGTGCAAGTCCTTGTAGACCTCTTCCAGCTCAGGTAACAAGGCATCAAGATCGGGAATCAACTTTTCTAGGGACGACATGGGGTACTCCTTTATGTAAAAGAGGGCGCAAAAAGTGGGAGAGAGACGGTGTCAGGAAGGCGGAAGCAGACTTTCCATCAGCTTTGAAAGCAGGCCATCAAGTGCCACGCGTTCCTTGGGCGAGAGCGCGCAAACCAGTTGGTCTTCCAGTTGAGAACCGACGACAGAGGACTCGTCAGCGATCCGCGAGCCCTCGGCGGTTGTGCGCAAACCAACGCTGCGGCGGTCGACAGGGTGAGGGGCGCGCGAGATGAGCTCACGCGACTCCAGCTGCGCCAACGTCTTGGAGAGCAGTGTTTTTTCGAGAAAGGCGCGTGATGAAACTTCTTTTGGAGTGATGTCCGGGCAGGCCTGAATCAGACGCAAAACCCGCAATCCGCGGACATCCAGATCCCAGTGCTGACGGTACACGGCGTTCGCGTGCTCCATCAGCAGGGCACTGGTCATATCCAGCTTGAAATTCAGAAAGTCGGAATACATGGCAGGCTCCAGTCGAATGGCTGAAGTATAGCTATATAGTTGAAACATTCAACTATATTCTGATGACTGGTCGCTCTCTGTGTTGAGCCCTGGAGCCGTGAACCCCCGTTGCCGGACAAGCTTGAATCCGTCCGGCACATTGCTGCGTGACCCGTTCAGAGCGCAGCTTTCACCTGCAAACCGAACACCAGCGCATTGTCGATGTCCTGCCCGGAAAACGCGCCTGGTTCGATGATGTATTGCACATTCGGGCGCAGCGTCAGCCAGGGAGTGGCCTGGTAGCCGTAGCCAAGCTCGATCAATTGTTCGGCACTGTCCAGATTCGGAAACGATGCGCCATTGGCGAGCGCGGCGTCCTGCTGCACATCCCGGCTGCGTGGATTGGGCACCGCCCGGCCATAGCCCAGGGCGACGGTGTCACGCGGGCGATTTTCGAACGGTTTGTAAAGAACCACGCCGGTGCCGTACCACTTGCTGAAAGGTGAAGCCGCTTCGCTGGCCGCCGAGTATTGGCCGAAGGCGTGCAGACTGCGGCCCTCGGACGATTGCGAACGCCACACGGCCTGATCAACCAGCAGGTAATGACCGCCGCGGCCGGACACTTGTTTATCGCTGCCGATGCGTTTCACATCGGAACTGTCGTAGTAGTAGCCAACCTTGTACTCGCCGGGCAACTCACCCGCATGCTTGTACACCAGTTCGATCGGCACCACGGTGCCGGTCGTATGTTTCGGGCCCGGATGCCAGGCACGGCTGGAATTACCGTTGCTTTCAGGATCGACATTGAAGGCCGCCATGCGCAGCTGCCAGGCCGACGACAGGTCGTACTTCACGCGCACGCCCAAGTGGGCGTTGGGGTAGTTGGTCCAGCCACTCCCGCCGGACATGTTCAGCGGATGGCCGCAGAAACCGGCGTTCATGAAGTTGCAGAGAATGCCACTGTCCAGGCCCCCGAGGTCGTTGCCCATGGCCATGTAGCCCAGTTTCACGTTGAGCGCCGGGGTGAACAGGCTGCGCTCGTAACTCAGTTCGGTCAGGCGAGTGTAGAGACCGCCGTAGTTTTCCTGGATGGGCAGACGGTTGCCGACCAGATCCTCGGAGGCGCTATTGCCGCGTCGGTCGTTGATGGTCAGTTGAATCTTGCCGGCGTTATCCACGCCATACAGTTTGCTCAGGTCGAACTGCGCGCCGAGCTTGATGTTCTGCGAGTAACGGGCCGAACGGTGCAGGCCGCCATCGGCGTTGTAGGCGGTTTCGCCGCTGTAATCGCCGGTGAATTTGATGCCGTCCTGATCCATTTGTTGGCGCAGACCACCCCAATCACCGGTCAGGGTATTGCGGGTCAGAAGGTTAGAATCGGTGTCGGCGAAGGCGGGCAGGGTGGCGCTGCAGGTCAGGCCCAGCAGCAAGCCGTTGAGCCAGCCTGCATGGGAAAAGCGAACAGCCAAAAACATGGGAGACTTCCTGGTGCAATCTTGAATGATTTCGTAAAGCGGCGCGGCACCCGCAGGCGCCGCGCACAGAGAGATTGCCCGCCAGCGAGGCGGGCACAGCGGCTTACGGCAAGGCGTAAGCCATCACGTAGTCGCCGCGATCGGTCGACTGGCGCGCACCACCGGCGGTGATGACGATGTACTGCTTGCCGGTCTTAGGGGAAACGTAGGTCATCGGGCCGCCCTGACTGCCGACTGGCAGGCGGGCTTTCCACACCTCTTCACCGTTGGCGCTGTTGAAGGCGCGCAGGTAGAAGTCCTGGGTGCCGGCAATGAAGATCAAGCCACCTTGAGTCGACAGGGTGCCGCCCAGGGTTGGCAGACCGATCTTGATCGGCAGGTGCATGCGAATACCCAGGGGACCGGTGTCTTCTACGGTGCCGACCGGAACCTGCCAGGCAACTTTCTGCGTCTTCATGTCGATGGCGGTCAGCGTGCCGAACGGCGGAGCCTGACAAGGAATACCGGCAACCGACAGGAAGCGGTTTTTGTTCACGGCATATGGCGTGCCCTTGAGCGGCACGGCGCCCATCCCAGTGTTCAACGATTCGCCACCGGAAGCGGCTTGGGCCTTGTTCTGCGACGGGATCATCTGAATCCACAGGCCCAGGCGCATGTCGTTGACGAAGATGAAGCCGTGCACAGGGTCGGTGGAGATGCTGCCCCAGTTCATGCCACCCAGCGAACCTGGGAAACTCAGCGATTTGTCGGTACCTGGCGCGGTGTACAGCCCGTCATAACGCATCGATTTGAAATCGATTCGGCACAATAGCTGGTCGTACGGCGTCGCACCCCACATGTCGGATTCGGTCAGGTGCTGAGCACCAATCTGCGGCATGCCCACCGATTTCGGCTGGGTTGGCGAGTAGGGTTCGTCAGGGATGTTTGCCGCCTTGACCGGTACTTCTTCAACGTCGGTCAACGGCTTGCCGGTGGCGCGATCAAGCACGTAGATCTGCCCGGCCTTGGTGCCGATGACCAGCGCCGGTACGGTTTTGCCGTCCTTGGTGAAGTCGATCAGGCTCGGCTGCATCGGCAGGTCGAAATCCCAGAGGTCGTTGTGAACGGTCTGGTAGACCCAGCGTTCTTCACCGCTGGTGGCGTCCAGCGCCAGGATCGAGGCGCCGTAGGTGTGATCGAGCTTGCTACGCTCCACGCCATAGATATCGGTGGAGGAACTGCCCATCGGCAGGAATACGGTATTGGTTGCCGCGTCGTAAGACATTGGCGCCCAACTGTTCGGGGTGCTGCGCACATAGGTACTGCCGTCTGCCGGTGCCTGTTTATCCTGCGGATTGCCCGGGTCGAAGGCCCAACGCATGGCGCCGGTCATCACGTCGAAACCACGGATCACGCCACCGGGCATGTCGGTTTGCACGTTGTCGGCCACGCGACCGCCAACCACCACGGTGGTGCCGGCCATCAACGGGGCCGAGGACAGCTGATAGTAGCTGTCCGGCACATCACCCAGGCCTGCCTTCAGATCGACCTGACCGTTGTTGCCGAAACCCTGGCAGAACTCACCGGTGTCGGCATCGACCGCGATCAGGCGGGAATCAATGGTGTTGGTCAGCAAACGCCGCTGGCAATTGGCTGCCGGGGCAGGTGTGGCTTCGATGATGCTTGAGTTGCCTGGTTGAGCAATTGCCTTGGTGGCATCGAAATACGCCATGCCACGGCAACGCTGCCAGACTTTTGACTGCGCGTTGATCGGGTTTTTCCAGAGTTCCTTGCCGGTATCGGCGTCCAGCGCGATCAGGTTGTTGTGCGGGGTGCAGATGAACACCTTGTTGCCTATCTGCAGCGGGGTGAGCTGGTCTTCAGCGCCGTTGCCATCACTTTGGGCGACGTCACCGGTGTGATAAGTCCACGCCACTTTCAGCTTGTCGACGTTGGTGCGATTGATTTGATCCAGTGCGGCGAAGCGGCTGCCACCTTCGGTATTGCCGTAGTGGGCCCAGTCCTTTTGCGCTTTATCCGGCTCGACCGGCGTCAGTCCCGGGCCTGTGCCGGTAGCGACCACTGTCGGATGTGCAACGAACATATTGCCGGCGGCCACCGCCAGTCCGACTGCCAGTACCGCAGCGATGCCATAAGCGCCACGGCCCGGAATGCCACCGTTTGCCCGCTTGAGCAGCGGATACACCAAGGTCACGGCCAAACCGATCGCGCTGAACATGAACAGGCGCGAAAACACCGGCCAGAACACCAGGCCCGCGTCGCTGATGGCCCAGATGGCGGTACCCGCCAAAAATGCAGCAAACAGCCAGGCACCCGCCAGTTTGAAACGAGCGATCAGCAGACCGGAAGTGGCCATCACCAGCCCACCCACCAGGAAGTACCAGGAACCTCCAAGGCTGACCAGTTTCACGCCGCCTGCCGCCAGTGCCAAGCCGAGCAGGGCGATGATCACTCCCAGCCCGACCAGAATGAATTTTGATATGCCCGAGAGGCGTTGACTCTGCTTCACGTTGAGTATCCCGCTGAAATGATGTGAGCATTATATGGATAGGTAACTATCTAGTTAAACCATAATTTCAGGGAAAGCGCATTTCGTTGCGCTGCCGCGCCCGATCAAAGACGGGCGCGAAGCAGAGATTTTGCAAAGGTTGCTGAAACGTCCGCGAAAGTCTGAATTTTGTCAGGCCACAGACGAATATCGACAGGTTTAGACCACTGCGTACTGGTGCGAATTTCAGACTCTGACGTTAACCATCGACAATTAACCGACGTATGGCGGGTGGCACGTCGGCGCATTCAGTTGTTGCACTCACGTCGCACCACTGCATCATGGCTGCACAATCCATTGTCGAATTTGTGCCAGTGTTGCCGTCGCACCCCCGCAAGCAACAATCAGCACCTTCCTGTACGGCGCCAAGGAGTGGTGATTGTAGGCTAGGGACAGCGCAGCGCCGCAGGCAGGCTCGACGAGTACGCGATGATCAAACAGAAATCGCTCGCAGGCATCCAGGGCTGCCTGATCGGTCACTACGACGCTGTCGATTTGATGAGTGTTGGTGTATTGGAAGGCCTGATCGCAAATTCGCTTTGCTCCCAACGATGTCGCAATCGATTCGATCCGCTCTAACTCAACCGGTTTACCAGCAACCACTGCAGCATGGAACGACGCGGCTCCTTCAGTTTCAACGGCGATGACCGGAACGTCATGCCAGCCGTTTCGCTGCAAGCCTTCAACAATGCCGCACAGCAGGCCGCCACCACCGACTGAAAGGACTATCACATCAGGTTTCTGGCCAGCTTGCGCCACTTCATCAATCAGAGAGGCATGTCCAGACCATAGCAGCGGATCATTGAAGGGGTGAATGAATGCTTTTTCTGGTGACATCAGCGTCAACGCCAGCTCATTCGCTTCTTGCCACGAGTCTCCGTGGACGATGACCTCCGCTCCTTCCAGGTTCAGCAATTCCTTCGCACGCTCACTCGTCGTTTTGGGAACCACCACTGTTACGGGTATACCTAGTTGGCGTCCCGCGTAAGCGACTGCAAGACCAGCGTTACCTCCGGAAGAGGACACAAAATGCGTGGCCCCATGACGGTGGTGCGTTTCGCAAGCGTGGCCGACGCCACGGATCTTGAAAGATCCGCACGGCTGTAAAGCATCCATCTTCAGCCAAACGGAACGCTCTGCAACAGCGCTGAGTGGTCGGGATTCGATGAGGGGAGTATTGATATGCAGAGGCATGGTCACAATTCCAGTATACGAGGAAGGTTGGTGGTTGAAGCTGTCGTCTCAGCCGCGGTTCGGGGCCAATGCTTGGACTTCGATTTCTCGAATATCCTAAAGGTTGAATCTGATCCGCGCCCCCTGGAAAAAGTTTGGCAGCCTGCGCTGCAACCGCGCTTGAAAAAGCTGGGACCCATTAACCGATCTGGCGAAGCTGTTACCTGGATTTTCAGGCAAAAAAAAGCTGCCTGGAGTGGCAGCGGAAAAACAGCAGGCGTTGAACAGCCTGAGTATTACTGCTGGAAAGTGACAAAGCGATGACGTTTTTTGACATTGCAGCGATGGCTAAACACAGTTCAACCTCACGCCTGCCAGCCAGGCCTGTCTTAATAGACCTGAGGCACAATGAGCTCCGATGGCGTCGGGTTGCGGGAGTAGTCCTCCTGCCGCACGCGTTGAGGCAGTTCGATCACAGGTAGCTCCACTTCCTCATAGGGCATTTGCCCAAGCAGATGATGGATGCAGTTGAGTCGGGCTTTTTTCTTGTCGTCGGCTTGCACCACCCACCACGGTGCTTCGGCGATGTGGGTGCGTTCGAGCATGATTTCCTTGGCCTTGGTGTAGTCTTCCCAGCGCCGCCGGGACTCCAGATCCATGGGGCTGAGTTTCCACTGCTTGAGCGGGTCATGAATGCGACTGAGAAAACGCAAATTCTGTTCCTGGTCGGAAATGGAGAACCAGTATTTGATCAACTGAATGCCGGAGCGTGCGAGCATCCGCTCAAACTCTGGCACTGTGCGGAAAAACTCTTCGTACTGATCGTCATTGCAAAACCCCATGACCTTTTCGACCCCGGCGCGGTTGTACCAACTACGGTCGAACAGCACAATTTCACCTGCTGCCGGCAAGTGCGAGACGTAACGCTGGAAGTACCATTGAGTACGTTCGCGGTCGTTGGGTGCAGGCAGGGCAGCGACGCGGCATACCCGAGGATTGAGTCGCTGGGTGATGCGCTTGATGACACCACCTTTGCCAGCAGCATCGCGTCCTTCGAACAGGATCACCACTTTGTGGCCGGTCTTGACCACCCAGCTTTGCAATTTCACCAGTTCGCCCTGCAAGCGGAACAGTTCGCTGAAGTAAATCCTGCGGGCGGCTTTTTCGCTGCTTTCGCCGACGTGCTCATTAAACAGCGCGTTCAGGTCATGGCCGTCTTCGGATAATTCCAGTTCCAGCTCTTCATCGCTGTGATCCAGCAATTCACGGTGGATGCGCTGCATCAAGGCGTCTTCTACAGAGGACATGGGCGGAACTCGCGTGGTGGGGGATGGCAAAGTCTTAGTCGCATTTTGTTACTGACAAATGACACCAGAAGGCGTGATTGCGACAGGAGAGGGGGACAAACGGGCGTTTTGCCACTGCACTTTCATAAAACCGTAACAAGTTTGTTGCAGAGTTGCCGAGCCCGAAATCACAAGGATTTTCCTGAATGAAACGTCTGATGAAGTCTGCTGCACTCGCCGTTGCGGTTTCTCTCAGTGCCACGTCGGTGTTTGCTGCCGAGAGCGTCCGCCTGACTGGTTCCGGTGCGAGTTTCCCTGCCCCGATCTACCTCACCTGGTTCAAGGATTTCAGCAAGAAAACCGAAGGCGTCACGGTTGACTACCAGTCCAAGGGGAGCGGTGCGGGTGTACAGGACTTCCTGAACAAGACCGTCGACTTCGCCGCCAGCGACTCGGCGATGAAAGGCGAAGACATCGCCAAGGTTGCCGAAGGCGTGCAATTGCTGCCGATGACGGCCGGTGAAATTGTTCTGGCGTTCAACCTGCCGGGCAATCCTAAAGAGCTCAAGCTGCCTCGCGATGTTTACTCCAACATCTTCCTGGGCAAGATCACCAAGTGGAACGATCCGAAGATCGCCGCCGCCAACCCGGGCCTGAAACTGCCTGACATGCCGATCACCGTAGTGGTGCGTGCAGACTCCAGCGGTACCACGGCTGTATTCACCAAGCACTTGGCAGCGATCAACGCTGAGTTCCAGAAAGACTTGGGCGAAGGCAACACCGTCAACTGGCCTGCCAGCGACAAATTCATCAAATCGCCGAAAAACGATGGCGTGACCGCCACAGTTCGCCAAACCCCGGGCGCGATTGGCTACATTGAGTACGGCTTCGCCAAACTGGCCAAGGTTGACTTTGCCCAACTGCAGAACAAGGCCGGCAAGTACGTGGTTCCAAACGCCGAAAGCGGCGCCGAAGCCCTGGCTGCGGTGAAAATGCCGGAAAGCCTGGTGGCCTGGTTGCCGGATCCGGATGGCGCGAATTCCTACCCGATCACTTCCTACACCTGGATGATCTTCCGCAAGGACAACGGCAACCCGGCTAAAGCCAAGGCCATGCGCGAGATGGTTGAGTACAGCCTGACTGAAGGTCAGAAGATCGCCGATTCGATGGGCTACATCCCATTGCCTCAGTCGGTTGTCGATCAAGTTCGCAAAGCTTCCGCCAACATCCAGTAAGGCTCGCCAGGTCGCTCTCGGCATGGGTTGTCAGCCATGCCGGGAGCGTTCCCCCCTTGTTCCGGAATTAGCCAATGAACACACCTTTTGTCGTACCGGTTAACCCGGGTTCCGCCTGTCAGCCGCCCTCTACGAAGGATTTCCTGGTTGATCGCACCTTCCGTGCGCTTGCGCGAATAGGGGTGGTTCTGATTCTGGCGTTGGTCTTCGCCTTGGTGTTCGAGGTGGGACGCAAGGCCCTTCCAGGCATGGAGAAGCACGGTTTTGACGTCATCTTCGGCAGCGTCTGGGACGTTAACCAAGGCAAGTACGGCATTCTGCCGGCCATTTGGGGCACGCTCTACAGCGCCCTGATCGCGTTGCTGATCGCAGGCGTTTTCGGCGTCAGCATGGCGATTTTCCTCACTCAGGATTTCCTGCCGGCGAAATTGGCGGCCGTGTTTCGCACTATCGTCGAGTTACTCGCGGCCATCCCCAGCGTCGTTTATGGCTTGTGGGGGATTTACGTGGTGATACCGGCGATCCGCCCTCTTACGGCGTGGTTGAACAGCGAACTGGGTTGGATTCCTTTTTTCGGCACGTCCTTGAGTGGGCCGGGGCTGCTGCCTGCGGCGTTGGTACTGGCCATCATGATTCTGCCGACCATCGCTGCGGTTTCGCAGGACGCCCTCACCGGCGTACCGATGAAAACCAAACAGGCCGCCTACGGCATGGGGACCACCCATTGGGAAGCAATTCTTAAAGTGATGGTGCCCTCCGCGGCGACCGGTATTTTCGGCTCCCTGGTCCTCGGCCTGGGTCGTGCGCTGGGTGAAACCATGGCGCTCGCCATGCTGGTGGGCAACGCGAACAATATTTCGCTTTCTCTGTTTGCTCCAGCTAATACCCTGGCAGCCTTGTTGGCGCTGAACTTCCCCGAAGCCGGGCCCAACGAGATTGAGGTGTTGATGTATGCCGCTCTGGTGCTGATGTTCATCACGCTGCTGGTGAACGTCCTCGGTTCCATGATCATGCTCTACGCCCAGCGGGGTAACAAATGATGACTGACCTCACGTCCGCTATAACCGCAGTCCCCAGCCTGCAGCGCAAGTTCGAAGGCCGCGCCCTGCGCAGCCTGGTGTTGACCACGCTGGTTTGGACCGGTGCGTTGCTGGCCAGCGTCCCGCTGATTTCCGTGCTTTATATGCTGATCATGCGGGGCGGGGCACGCCTGAGCCTGGAAGTCTTCACCGAATTGCCGCCCACCGGTTTCGAGACGGGCGGTGGCTTCGGTAACGCGATGGCAGGCACCTTCGTGATGGTCGGTATTGCGGCCGCCATCGCGGTTCCGGTCGGCATCATGGCCGCCATTTTCCTGGCTGAACTCGGGCCCGATAGCAAGCTGGCAAATGCCGCGCGCTTTGCCGCCAAGATGCTCACGGGGCTGCCTTCCATCCTGGCCGGGGTGTTTGCCTACGCCCTGGTGGTGATGACCACCGGTACCTACTCGGCGCCGGCAGGTGGCGTGGCACTGGCGGTACTGATGCTGCCCATTGTCGTGCTGACGGCTGAAGAGTCGATGAGGATGGTGCCCAAGATCATGAAGGATGCCGCCTACGGCATGGGCTGCACCCGCTCGCAAGTGATCTGGAAAATAATCTTGCCGACCGGCATGCCGGCAATCCTCACAGGCGTGATGCTGGCCGTGGCACGCGCTGCGGGCGAAACCGCGCCGTTGTTGTTTACCGCGCTGTTCAGCAACTACTGGATCTACCACGACGGCAGCCTGGCGGTGATGAATCCGACGGCATCGCTTGCCGTGCTGATTTACAACTTCTCCGGCATGCCCTTCGACAACCAGTTGGAGCTCGCATGGGCAGCCTCGCTGGTGCTGGTGATGATCGTGCTGGTCGTGAATATTTTCAGCCGCATTTTCGGCAAGCCCAAGTACTGAGAACGGGAGCATCTGAATTTTGAACGTATCAACTGCGCAAATAGCCGCTCCGTTTGTTACCCAGACACCGGTGGTCATGGACTGCAAGCTCGACAAGATTTTCTACGGCAATTTCATGGCGGTACGTGACAGCCATGTGCCAATTGAGAAAAACAAGATCACCGGCTTCATCGGTCCTTCCGGCTGCGGTAAAAGCACCGTGCTGCGTAGCCTCAACCGGATGAACGACCTGGTGAAAGGGTTCCGCTTTGAGGGCCATGTGCATTTTCTCGGGCAGGACGTTTATGGCAAGGGTGTTGATCCAGTGGTCGTGCGCCGCTATATCGGCATGGTGTTTCAGCAGCCGAATCCGTTCTCCATGAGCATCTTCGACAACGTTGCCTTCGGCCTGCGCCTGAATCGCTATAAAGGTGATCTGGGCGACCGTGTCAAGCATGCGCTGCAGGGCGCCGCGTTGTGGGATGAGGTCAAGGACAAGCTCAAGGTCAGCGGCCTGTCACTCTCTGGCGGTCAGCAGCAACGGCTGTGCATCGCCCGCGCCATTGCCACCGAGCCGGAAGTGCTGTTGCTGGATGAGCCCTGTTCAGCGCTTGATCCGATCGCCACTCGCCGTGTTGAAGAGTTGATGGTCGAGTTGAAGAAGGACTACACCATCGCCCTGGTGACCCACAACATGCAGCAGGCCATACGCGTGGCTGATACGACTGCCTTTTTCTCGGTGGATATTTCCCAGGGAACGCGCACCGGCTACCTGGTTGAAATGGGCCCGACCGCCCAGATTTTCGGCAGCCCGCGCGAACAAATGACCGAGGATTACATCAGCGGCAAATTCAGCTAGGCAGCACACATCCGATCAAGGCCGCATGCTTCTCCAGCGCCGAGAAAGCGCTTTTGGCTGGTATCCGGTCGTTTTACTTTCTTACCTACCGTTTCGCAGGATCGCCAATGTCTGCAATGCGTCGTCTTGATTTACCCGCGATTGAACGCGCATTACGTAAGGTGCAGGGCCGTTTTTCCGAGCTCAGCCGGCACTTTACCGAGCCGCGTGATCCCTTGACCGACGAGGTGTTGCAGAATGTGCTCGAAGGCTATGCGCTGATCGATGACTATGTCGCACGTGGCGTGGACCTGTTCGACCTGCAGCAACTGAACCTGATGCTGGAGATCAATGCCACCGTTTTGTGCGGCCGAAACCCGGCGCGCCGGCATGAATACGCTCAGCACCTTGCGGCGACCGAGGAACACTTCTTCAACAATGTTGAGGGGGGGATAAAGGATTTGTACAACTGGTATTGCGCCTATCGCAGTGAGTCCGTGTGGAAGCGCGCGGCCGGTGTGTATGTCCGAATCCTCAGCAAGCCGCAATTGTTCATTGAAGGTAACAACCGCAGCGGGTCGCTTATCGTCAGCTATTTGCTCATGCGTGCAGGTTTGCCGCCGTTCGTGCTGACGCTGGAAAACGCCGAGGGCTACTTCAACCCGTCATCGGTCATACGCAACTCTGCCAAGCATGGAGTCAAGGCGTTGTACGAATTGCCCAAGATCAAGAAAAAATATGCAGCCTTCCTGGAAGAACAGGCGCCTGATCCAATGAAATTTTTTCTTAAAGACAAGCCCTTGCCCCTCTACCAGGAGGGTCACTGATGAGCTGGAATCCAATGCTAGCTACTAAATGCCGAGCTTCCGGCAGCCGGGTATGGCAAGCCATCCGGTGTGCCATCCCGTTGCAGTTATTCAGGCGTCAGCGCATACGAATTTCGTTCGATATCGATGACACCCTGGCCTGCCAACTTCACCATTGCTCGGTCGAGGCCAGCCGGCTGCCTGCCTGTGTTCATCGTTGGCTGGGTGAACCGTTGCGTATCGGAACACGCTCCCTGACCCAGGAATTACGTCGCCAGGGCTGCAGTATCTGGGTCTACACCTCGTCCGGTCGTACTCCGTCCTACATCAGGCGTTGGCTATTGCTGTACGGCATCCGCGTCGACGGCGTGGTCAACAGTGTGCTGCATAGTCGCGCTCTGACAGCGCATGGCCTGTCCAATGCCCCCTCGAAATTTCCGCCGGCATTCGATATCGACTTGCATGTCGATGATTCCGAGGGCGTGCGGATTGAAGGGCATGATCACGGTTTTCGCGTTGTTGTCGTGCATCCGCAGGATGAGAGCTGGGCGCAGAAAGTCCTGGATGCTGTCGCTGTAGTCCAGGCGCAGCTCGCTAGGCAGCAACCGCTCAGGCATAAGGAACCAGCGCAACAACCCTCGCAAGTTTATTCCTCCTGACGTCGAAACGTCTGAGTTATCTGGATCATTCACAGCAGCATCTCGGGTGGGGCAGTAGGGCGTGTGTCAACACTCCTGCCATAGACCTTGCCGTCCAATAGATCGTAAAGGTGGGATGGCTGGACGCTTACAACCAAGCAACAGGGGCTGTCCATTCACGGGCCTGCTTGGCCATTGAGCTGAGTTGATCCCGGTTTGCCCTATTCGGCCTCTGGTTACATGAGCCCTGGTGGGTAATTGTAAGACTCCCCTATACATGGCACTCGGCCTGCCCAATCATTTACATCAGATTCGATGAGCACACTTCGCGTACACAGGGGCAGAGAACGGCCGGTTTCAGCCCTTCGCGACGGGCAGTAGTCGACCAGTAGTACTACCATTTGCGACAACATCATCTCGCGATTTGAAAAATTAGGCGCTTGGCAATTGATAATAGTGAATGAATAAGCTCCTAAAGAACGCACTAACGCACATGTACGTCTAATATCCACAGACACACATCGGAATTTCTTGAGCCATGTCTAGGTTATTCTCAGATGAAAACGTCTCTCACGATTTTTATCGCGCTTTTGCTGCAGGCGCCGATTTACGCTTGGTCGCAGCTCTCTAGCAGCGCAATTCCAGACTTTACAGCGACTGTGCTGACAGGCGAAAAAGTCAGTTCCGCCCAGTTGATCGGCCAGCCGACGATACTGATCGTTACGCCAAGCACAGATGCTGCAACGGACACCCGCCTATGGGCCGAGGCGCTGCGTAAAAATGTTGACCAGAGTGAGGTGCGCATTATTGACGTGCTTGCGATCGACCTTCCGTTTTTCATGAGCGAGGAAGATGCCATTGGCCGGGCGAAAGAGAAAATCCCGGCGCGCTATCAGGACCAAACCTGGATTTTGAGTAAGTCAAACCTCGAGACCGCTTTGAACATCCCGAGCAGTAGCGCCAAAGCATTCGTATTTGTTTTGAATACTCAAGGGAACATTCTTGCCCGCGTCAAGGGCAAGCCGAACAATGCCAAGCTCATGGAAATAAAACAGGCTCTTCGCTCGATGAAGTAGGAAGAACTTTGTTGGATGCAGCATCACTCATTTAAGGTTGGCGAATTGGAGAAATACCTTGAAAACGTTGCTGCTGAAGTATTGGTATCGTCTTCGGTCGAGTTTCTGGTTTGTACCAACAACCATGGCATGCTTGGCCGTAGCTTTGGCTTTCTCCTGCGTCGCGCTCGACAAAACCGTTACTGACGATTGGTTGCAGCTAGTTGGCTGGAGCTATTCGGGTGGGGCGGAGGGTGCAGGTCTAGTGCTGAGTACCGTTGCGGGGTCGATGATCGCCATTGCCGGGACTGTGTTCTCGATGACATTGGTGGCGCTGTCGCTTGCATCGTCCCAGTTGGGCCCGCGTTTGATGCGCAACTTCATGCGCGACACCGCTAACCAAGTGGTGCTTGGCACCTTTGTTGCGACGTTTGTGTACTGTCTGCTCGTCCTGCGAACCATCCGTCGTGCCGACGAGGTGGCATTCGTACCTCATCTCTCCGTCAGCATTGGTGTGCTGCTGGCGATTATCAGTGTTGGAGTGCTGATCTATTTTATCCACCACATATCGGTCTCGATCCAGGCAGATCAAGTCGTTGCGCGAGTCGGTCGCGAACTCGACGGCGGGATCGACAGTTTGTTTCCCGACGACTTTGGAAGTCCCGGTTCTGAAGCCTCAAACCCCGTAATCGAAGCTAACCTGCCAGCAGTGTTCGCTGGCGACGCTGCTGTGGTGAGCGCCCTTGATGACGGCTATCTCCAACTGATCGATGATGACGTCCTGATGGCGTTGGCCATCAAGGAAGATCTATTAATTCGGCTTGAGCGCCGGCCTGGGCATTACCTCATTAAAAGCAGGGCGATGCTAATGGTCTGGCCTGCTGAGCATGTTACTGAAACCTTGGCGGCCAAACTGCAAGCCGCCTTTGTACTGGGTAACCAGCGAACTGCTGCACAGGATGTGGAGTTCTCCTTCCAGCAGTTGGTCGAGATTGCTTTGAGAGCGCTGTCCCCGGGCATCAATGACCCATTCACGGCTGTCGCCTGCGTGGATCGACTGGGATCGGCCCTCTGTCGATTAGCCCGACGGGACATCCCGTCCCCCCTACGATTCGACAGCGAAGGGCGACTGCGGGTGATCGCGCCAGGATCCACGTTTACAGGCATCGTGGACACTGCGTTCAACCAGATCAGGCAAAGCGGGCGGTCGAACCCGGCGGTAGCTATTCGCATGCTCGATGCCATCGCCCAGATTGCTGACCATGTGCATTGTTCGCAAGACGCGGACTGTCTCCAGCGTCACGTCAACATGATCGTCAAAGGGGCGCGAGAAGCAGTGCCGGATCCGGACGACGTGAGCGCCGTGGAGACGCGCTATACAGCCACAACACTCAGGTTGCGTGAGGTTCGGTGCTGAGAAAACGATGCGTCTTGTCTTCAGATAGATCAAATGTGTTTCGAGTATATATTTCATACCTGAGATGTCAGACCATCGGTTCAAATTGCGAGCGATTCCAACCAATTTAGTGGAGCGCAAAAAAAATTCTGTTTTATTGGGCTGAAGATTCGATCAGCGTTCTGCTACATCGCAGGGAATCACCTTTTTTACCAATTTACCTACGGATATTCCCTGGACCAGAATCGAAAAAGCCACAACCTGGTACGTCAGGGCCACCACAACATCGCGAGCTTCGCCTCGCGGCAGCGACAATGCCAGTGCCACTGATATTCCGCCGCGCAGCCCTCCCCAAGTCATTACACTCCAGGCGCCTTTGGGAAGCCTGAAGCGTTGACCTAAGACTGCAATCGGAGCTCCGACCGTCAGCAATCGAGACAGTAGAGTCAACGCTATGACCATCATGCCCGTAGCGAGCAGTGGACTGGAAAACTGAATCAGAACCACCTCCAAGCCGATTAGCACAAACAACACAGCGTTCAGAATTTCGTCGATCAACTCCCAGAACATGTCGAGATTTTTTTCGGTCTGTTCGGACATCGCGTGGGATCGCCCTTGATTACCTATGATCAATCCCATTACCACCATCGCCAGCGGTCCGGAAACATGCAGGTGCGTCGCCAAGGCATAACCGCCGAGCACAGCAGCCAATGTAATAAGGACTTCTTCCTGATAGCTGTCGATACTCTTGAGCATGCGATAGGTGATGTACCCGAAGACGGCGCCTAAAAGAATGCCTCCCCCCGCTTCCGTCAATAAGAGTTGCGATGCGTTGCTGATCGACGGTACGTCCCCGCTTGCGATGATCGCCAGAATTAGCGAAAACAGTACGACGCTGACGCCGTCATTGAATAATGACTCTCCCGAAATTACCAATTCAACACTATTTGGTGCGCCGGCTGACTTTAGAATGCCCATCACGGCAATTGGATCGGTGGGCGAAATCAATGCCCCAAAGACCAGGCAGTAGGAAAGCGGCAACTCCAGGCTGGTCAGGAATAACAATCCCCAGAGCCCGAAGCCAATGAGCAGTGTCGATAGAGTGGTCCCGATCACTGCTAAGGATGCAATCTGCCATTTGTAGGCACGCAGCTCAGACAAGTCGATGTGCAGCGCACCAGCAAATAGCAGCAGCGACAACATGCCTTGCATTAGCAGCTCGGAAAAATCGATGGACTCAACTAGCGATTTCTCCAAAGTGTGTAACGCGTGGAAACCCAGCGAGTCCGATGCCATGTTTAACAATGACAGACTCAAGGCAATAGCCATTACCCCGATGGCGGAGGGTAGACCGACATAGCGGCGATTGAGATAGGCGAGCACTGCGGTGATACAGAAGAAAGCCGCAATAGTGTCCAGCATGGTCGGATGTCTCCATTAAGGACAATTATTTCGTTGGAAAGAAATTGCCAGTGAACAGACAGATCCTGTTGCCAAGGTAGCTTAGGCACTCTTCATATTTCCACGTTGTTATTAGCCTGACAACCCGTGCGTTCATCGCCAACTCATCGATCAGGATGATTTTTTGTGAGATGCAAGCCCCACCGTTACCGCCAAAGCGTGTAGCCAGTCTAGCTGTGATTAGCCGCGGAACGAGGATAAACACCCGTTATCTAGACATTCACTCACGATAGTTCGGTCCGTGAGGCGTGAAATTGGAATATGCGGCTAGGACGAGTACTCGTTTATCCCATTCAGTTTGCAATAATCCTTCCAGTCCATTTCTACCATTTCTGCAACTTCTCGATGGAATTCCAGGGTCAGGAATTTCAGTTCTTCGGGAGATTCTGAAATCAGCGTTAGCGTCAGTTCCCACACCTCTATCCCCAGACGCGCGGCCTCTTGCTCAAAGGCCGACTCAATGCACAGTTTTGTTTCATCCTGACTCAGTCCCTGGACAGCGTCATTGAGTGATGAGTCGCCATTAAAGAATTTCGAGAGCGCCAATTCTCTTCGTAAATCATCTGAGTTCATCAGCTGTTCCAGCCCTGTGAGCCGTCCGGATCTTTTTGCCTCGACGTAGTATGGTATTGACTCTAGTCAGGCAATATCAGTCTCATCGAACCACTCGCGGATCGTTTTGGTAAAAAATAGATGCATTGTGTCCCACCAACGTTTCCACCAGTTGCCTGGCTCCCCGTTTTCAAGTGCTATCAATGGTTGGCTTCCGAGCTTTTGCCCAGCGTCGTACAGTTCCAGTCTTCCAACGACGGCCCCAATAGCGATAGGCGCTTCGAGCGGTCCATCAATTTCCATGCGTGTCTCTAATTCTCGATTTTTATTCTTGGGTAAGGTGAGGGTCATATCGTCCAGCAACCCCACGGCGATCGATCGTTCTTTACCTTTCCAGAGCGCAGACCACATGAGTATTTTCCCGGCTCTTTTGTAGGTTTGGGTATCGTAGAAACGAAAGCCGTAACCCATGAGTTTTTCCGTTTCTGCAGTGCGTTTATGTGTGCTGCTTGCGCCAAGTATCACACTGATCAAACGCCGCCCGCTCCGATGAGAGGAAGCGACCAGGCAATAACCTGCTGCGTCGGTATGGCCGGTTTTCAATCCGTCGAAGCTTGCGTCACGCCATAACAGAAGGTTGCGATTGGCTTGCCGTATTCCATTCCAGGTGAAGTGTTTCTTGGCGTACAGCCCGTAGGAGTAAGCACCTTCACTGATGATCGCCCGAGCCAATGTGGCCATGTCTCGGGCCGATGAATAATGCTCGCGCTCAGGCAGCCCAGTGGAGTTCATGAAGTGCGTATTGCTCATTCCCAGTGTATTGGCAGTCGTATTCATCATTCGGACGAAGACGCCTTCGCTTCCGGCCACATGTTCGGCGAGAGCAACGCTTGCGTCGTTACCAGAGTCGATGATCACACCGCTGAGTAAGTCGTGAACCGAAACAGAACTGCCGGGGTCGAGAAACATGCGTGAGCCGCCGGTACGCCAGGCATTTTCGCTGACCGTGACCATGGCATCCGCTTTCATACGCCCGGCCTTGATCTCACGTGTGGTGACAAACGCCGTCATCATTTTCGTCAGGCTGGCTGGCGGTAGACGCTTATCGCTGTTGTGGCTGGTGATAACGGTACCCGTTGCAGCGTCGATGAGTATCCAGGCTTTGGCGCCGAGCTTTGGCGCAGCAGGGATCATAGCCCCTCGTGTGGGATTGTCAGCCAGAGCAGGGCTCGCCCAGGCAAAAGGCGTTGTTACGCAGAGAACGGTTAACAGGAGCCGGAACAACAGGTATTTCACAAGCAAAAGGCCTTGGGTCAGCAGAAGTTGCTGACAAGCTAGCCCTCAGGGCCGGGGGGGCCCAAATTAAGCTGGATTAAGTTAAATTTAATGTTCGGCCACCGATGATTACGTAGATCAGTCGGAAACCATCGGGCAGTGAATCAAAACACGGGTACCACGACCGATGGCGGCAGGCTGGATATCCAGCGAGTAATCGTGCAATTTTACAATGGCAGCGACCAACGATAAGCCAAGGCCGTGTCCGGGTTGCATACTGCTTGCCTCACCTCGATAGAGCCTGCGAATGACATGTGTACGGTCCGCCTCTGGTATCCCGGCCCCATCGTCGGCGACCTCAATGATGACCGTTGAGTCCTTTATGCTACCGCGCAATTTGATATGCCCGCCCACCGGCGTAAACTTGATGGCGTTATCCAGCAAGTTGACCAGCGCTTCGAACAGCAACGATGAGTCGCCATACAATCTGGGCAAGTCGCTGGTGATTTCCAGGGACAGCGTCTGAGAGCGGTCCAATGCAAGAGGTTCATAAAACTCATGTGCCTGCTGCAACAGCGCCATGATCGGAAAAGGAGCAAAGGCCGAGCGGCGACGGATATCGTCGAGTTCGGCAACCCGAAGCAGTCCTTGAAAGCGCACCATGATTGATTCGCTTTCTTCAAGGGCCTGATTCAATGTGTGTTGGTGATCACTGTCCAGAGGCAATTGTTGGAGCTGATAAAGCCTTGCGCGCAACCGGGTCAGTGGCGTTCGTAGGTCATGGGCGACCCCATCGCAGACGCTCTTGACCTCATGCATCAGTTGCTCGATATGGTCGAGCATCGTATTCACGGCGCTTGCCAGCATATCCAGTTCATCACGGCGGGCTGACAAGGGCAAACGCTCCGCCAAGTTGCCTGAAACGATACTTTCCGTACAAAGCTGCAGGCGTTTGACACGACGCAACGGTCGGCGTCGCAACAAACGCCAGCCAATTAGCCCGGGAATCAGTGTTAACGAAAATCCCCACATCAAGGCCTGTTCGATAATCCCGCCCACGGCAGAAATCGAGCCGCCGTCACGCGCCAGAATAAGAATATGCCCGTCGGGTCGGCGTGCTAACAGCGCATAACTGCTTCTGGTTTCTTTGTCGGGTAACGCAATGCTCAGTCCGCGCTCAAGATAATGAACCTTGCCGTCATCGGGCAAACTGGAGCGAAGTTTGAGCAGGTCCCCGGCAACGTGCCGTCCTTCGGGAGTGAATAATCCGTAAGCATCGATCCCGGGTGTCGAATAGGCTTCGCTGGCAGCCAGTTCCTTCACCAGTTGTTTATCATCGATCTTTTGATAGTAATGGGCACGCTGCAGTAATGTTCGCTCTGCAACGGTTCCCAGATAGTGGGAGATTTCCCAGTACAACACACCGGTAAAGAGTGCACCCCAGGCCACAAAAAACAGGGCGTAGAAACCGATCAATCGACTACCGGACGAGCGCCATTCTTCAGTCTTTGGCAGCAAGGACATAACCGGCACCGCGTATTGTATGAATGGCGGGGGTCCCTTCATCGCCTTCAATTTTTTTGCGCAGCCGACCGATGTGAACATCTATGATGTTTGTCCCCGGGTCGAATCGATAACCCCAGACCTCTTCAAAAAGCATGGTGCGGGTGACCAGTTGGCCGGCACTGCGCATCAAGTAATTGAGCAGCTTGAATTCCGTTGGCAGCAGCAGGATGTGTTCGTCATTTCGCGTCAGTTTGTGCTCGACCAGGTCCAGTCGCAGGTTTCCGCAACTGAGTTGCGGATGGCTTGCATCTGTACTGGTGCGCCTTAGCAACGCGTCAAGACGCGCAACCATCTCGATAGCAGAAAAGGGTTTGGTCAGATAGTCGTCGCCGCCCGCGCGAAGCCCTTGGACGCGTTCATCCACATCAGAAAGCGCACTGATCATCAGGACTGGCGTCTGAATACCCAGACTACGCAACGTACTGACAATCGTCAGTCCATCAAAGTCGGGAAGCATCCGATCCAGGGTAATAGCGTCGAAACCTCCTGCAATCGCCAGGGCAAGGCCGTCTCGTCCAGTAGCGGCCCATCTTGAACTGAACCCATGGCGTTGGAGTTCAGCAATGATGACCTCCGCCGTCACCTTGTCGTCCTCTATGACCAGCGCGCAACTCATAACTTCCTCCATTGCTACCTGTACTCGGGCGACTCCGACGCAACGTCGACAGCCAATGCAGGCGTACCCTAGTGACCAACGAGCCCGCCGAATATTAAATATTTCTTAACCCACCTTAACCCCATCGCCAGCTAAAGCACGGATATATTCGCCACGACAACGGATCACTCGAACTGAAAGGATGAAAGATGTGACCCCTTATCTGGCTTTCTTTTTACTGACGTTCGGCTTGGTGTGTTCCTACGCGACATGGGCCGCAAAGACTACCAGCCGGACCGTTCTGCAACGTGACGCTGGCGCCAAAAATGGACCCGGCCTTCGAGTATCACCACGTCGCCCTGGACCTTGACGTGTATCCCGTCGGCTTCTACCTCGGCATTGCGCTTGATGTCGCCTTCGGCGACGGCGCGTACACCTTTGAGGCGCCTGAACGACGAAAAATCCTTGAGGTGAATCAACAAAGCGGCCGACAGCCCCGCGGTGTTCAAAACGCCAACTTCGGCCCCAGGTAGGCATTGGCGCTGGCGATGTCGTCATCCCCCAACGCGCCCACATCCGCCGCCAGCCGCAGTTTGGCCAGCAGGTAACGCAGCTTGGCTTCGAACAGATCGCGCCGGGCGGTGTAGATCTGTTCCTGGGCGTTGAGGATGTCGACGTTGGTGCTGGAGCCAGCGAGGAAGCCCTTTTTCGAGGAGTCGAGTGAACGCTCGCTGGATTTGACGGCTTTTTCCAAGGCGCGGATGCGCGCTTCGCCGCTCTGCACCCCGCGAAATTCCCGGGTGGTGCCGGAGATGATTTCCTCGCGGGTGGCGTTCAGATCCTCTTCGGCCTGATCCCGGGTGGCGACGCTTTGCCGGGCGCGGGCGCTGACGTAGCCGCCGCTGTACAACGGAATATTCAGCTCCACGCCAGCCGAGCTGTAGCGGTTGCGCTGGTTTTGAGTGGACAGGGTTTCACTGTCGGCGGCGGTGTAGCCCAGCACCAGATCCAGGGTCGGCCAGTGACCGGCCTTGGCCTTGGCCACTTCTTCGTCGGCGGTGTTGACGTTCAAGCGGCGGGCCCGGATCGAGGGGCTGTTTGTCCCCGCGCGAATAATCCATTCCTGCAGATTGTCCGGTTGCAGCGGTGGCGTGGGGAAGGTGTCTTGCAGGGTGGCGATTTCATCGGGTGTCTGCCCGAGGTATTCCTGCAACAGTCGCCGTGCCACGGTCACGCTGTCTTCGGCTTCGATCAGCTCGGCCTGGGCCAGGTCACGACGGGCCACCGCTTCGTCGACGTCTGTGATGGTGCCGTCGCCGAGATCCTTGCGCCGTTGGGTCGAAGCCACTTGTTCATTGAACGATTTGAGTTTGGCCGTCGCCAGTTCCACGGTCTCGTGGGCCAGCAACACGTCAAAGTAGCGCCCGGCCAGCTTAACGGCCGCATCCTGCGCCTTGCCGTCGAACACCGCCACACCGTACTCGGCCTGATATTCGCCTTGGCGATACTCGGCCATTTTCTGCTTGTTGAAGAGCGGTTGGCGCAGTTGCAGTGTCGCGCCCCGGGAGTTGTAGTTCAGGTCATTGGTCTGGCTATTGCCGAAAAAATCCGGCTGCTTTTGCGTGCCGTTGATGTGGTTGTCGAAGGCGGTGATGCCGATTTTCGGCAGCAGCCCGGATTGACCGATAGTGCGGTTTTCCAGCGCCGCATCGCGTTCGTGACCGGCAGAAAGATAGGTCGGGCCCTGGAACTGCATCAGGTTCCAGGACTCGCGAAGGTCCAGCGCCGCCACCGACTGAGCCAGGCCCAACAGGGCGACGAAACCGATGAACCGACCCCGGCTGCTCACGTCATTGCTCCTTGAACGCACTGTTGACGCGGTCCAGCAGCGGCTTCAACAGGTAGCTGAGCATGTTGCGCTCACCGGTCTTGATGGTGACTGACGCGGGCATGCCCGCGCGGATGTGATTGCTGCCGAGCAGGGCCATGCCGGCGGGCGTCACTTCGATCTGTGCCAAATAGTAGGGCTGTTTGTTGTCGTCGCTGACCAGGCGGTCGGCGGAAATGGTCAGCACCTGGCCCGGAATGTTCGGTGTCTGCACGTGATTGAACGCGGGGAACGAGATGGTCACCGGCAGGCCTGGCGTCATCCGGTCGATGGCTTGCACCGGCACCATCGCGTCGATCTGCAACGGTTCGTGGGCCGGCACGATCTCCATGATCTTGAAACCGGGCGCGATCACGCCGCCGATGGTCGACACGTTCAGGCCCTGGACCATGCCGTCGATGGGCGAGCGGATTACCGTGTGCCGGACCTGATAATCCAGGGCCTGCAAACGGTCGGTGAGGGCACTGTTTTCCTTCTGCACATCAGCCAGTAGCGACTGCACTTCCTTGCGGTAGTCGTACTCGCGTTGCAGGATGCGCAGCTTGATGTCGGCGACTTGGCCCCGCGCCCTGGCAATGTTGTTGAGGTTGTCGGCCTGCGAGGCGTTCAAGTCCGAACCGGTGCGTTCGAGCTCCAGCATGCGGTTGCGGGGCACGTAGCCTTCGGCGGCGAGTTGGCGGACCCCGACCAGCTCCTGATTGAGAAACCCTATCTGAGCCGAACGGGCACTGAAGATGTGCTGCAAACCCTTGATCTGCGCCTCGGCGGAGTTGAGCGACTCGCGCAAGATGCCGATCTCGCCCTCAAGGCTGGTGCGGCGCGTGGCAAACAGATGACGTTGCAGGTTGATGGCGTCTTTCAGGTGATCGTTGCCGGCATAGCGCTGCAACATGGCGGGGTCGAAAACCACGTCGGCGGCGCCATCGCGTTCGGCTTCCAGGCGGTTTTCCATGGCTTTGGTGGCGATGTACTGCGCGTTCACCACCCCTTGTTCCGAGAGTGCCTGGGTGGCGTCGAGCCGCACCAATTCCTGATCCTTGCTGACGCTGTCGCCTTCACGCACTAGAATCGCGTCGACACTGCCGCCGGTGATGTGCTGGATGGCTTTGCGGTTGCTGGTGACCTTGACTGTGGCGGTGGCGACGATGCCGGCGTCCAGCGGGGCCAGCCAGGACCAGAGCAGAAATCCGCCAAAGCCGAGGATCACCAGCAGCACGCCCCAACGTGCGGGGCGAAGGTCGTCGACATCGATACTGGCTGCCGCGCGCACCAATTCCTGGCCTCGCGGATCAAGACTCAAGGCGCCCATTTATTCTCTCCCGCGAACGGCTGACAGGGTTGGAGCGCCCACCGACGGCAGCACGCTGGTCTGGCGCAACGCCGCGAACACTTCATCCCGGGGGCCGAACAATTGTGTGCTGCCTTCACGCAGCATCAGGACTTTATCGACGGTGCCGAGGATGCTCGGGCGGTGGCTGATCAGCACCGTGGTGCAGCCCCTGGACTTGAGGTCTTCAAGCACCTCGATCAGGGCTTTTTCCCCGGCGTCGTCGAGGTTGGCGTTCGGCTCATCCAGCACGATGATCGACGGCTCGCCATACAGCGCACGAGCCAGGCCGATGCGTTGGCGCTGTCCACCGGACAGCGGGTTGCCGTCCACATCCAGGGGCGTGTCATAACCATGGGCAAAGCGCAGGATCATGTCGTGCACGCCGGCCCGCTTGGCTGCCACGATCACGGCATCACTGTCGACTGCGCCGAAGCGGGCGATATTGTCGGCAATAGTGCCTTCGAACAATTCCACGTCCTGGGGCAGGTAACCGACCCAGGGGCCGAGCTCTTCCTTGTTCCACAGGTAGACGTCCACACCGTCGAGCCTCACTTTGCCGCTTTGCGCCGGCCAGATGCCCACCAGCAGCCGTGCCAGGGTTGATTTGCCCGACGCGGACGGGCCGATGATGCCCAGTGATTCACCCGGCGACAGGTTGAAGTGCGGCCCGCGAAGGATCGATTGGCTCATGCCCGGCGCCCCGGCGTGCAAGTGCTCCACCGAGAGCATGCCCAGGGGCCGTTGCAGCTTCATCGCATCGGCTCGGGGCGGAAAATCTTGCAGCAGTTGCTTGAGCCGCGCCCAGGCGCGGCGGCTGGTCAGCAATTGCTTCCAGCTGCCGATCAGTTGCTCCACGGGTGCCAGCGCGCGGCCGCTGAGGATCGAGCTGGCGATCATCATGCCGGGGGTGATTGAACCTTCGATCGCCAGCAGGGCACCAGTGCCGAGGATCAGCGATTGCAGGGTGATCCGCACGAAACGCGCGAGGCCGCTGATATAGGCCGCGCGGTCGGACGCCAGGGTCTGCATTTCGAGAATCCGCAGGTGGCTGCCGAACCAGCGCCGGGTGATCGCCGGCAGCATGCCCATGGCCTCGATGACTTCGGCGTTGCGCAGATTGTTGTTGGCGAAAGTGCCCGAGATCTGTGACGCCAGATTCGCTTCGTTCAACGGCTTTTTGGTGGCGATTTCAGTGAGCCAGGTCAGGGATACCAGAATCAGCGAGCCGCACAGGGTGACGATCCCGAGCAAGGGGTGGATCAGGTAGGCGACGAATAGGTAAATGGGCGTCCACGGCGCATCGAAGAACGCAAACAGGCCGTTGCCGGTAAGAAACTGGCGTACTTGCGCGAGGTCTTGCAGGGCTTGCGCCGGGTTGCCGCCAGCACGCTGCAGGTTGCGCTCGAAAGCGGCGGTAAAGACACGCCGGTTCAGGGCCATGTCCAGTCGGTTGCCGACCCGGATCATTACGCGAGTGCGCACCACTTCCAGCATGGCCAGCAAGGTGTACAGACCGATCATCAGCAGGGTCAGCATCAGCAGCGTGGTGAGGTTGCTGCTGACCAGCGCCCGGTCATACACCTGCAGCATGTAGATGGCCGGCGCCAGCATTAGCACGTTGATGACACCGCTGAATCCGGCCAGCGAGTAGAACGTGTGGCGCAGCCGAAAAAACACCTCGGCAAACTCGGATCGCTGCTGGTTTTTCTTGTCCATCGGAAGGTCCATTGCTGTCGGTGTATGTACCTCAGCGTAGGGGGACGACGGTTGGTCGGATGACGCGCCGACCCGGTTTTTACGCGTCAATGTTTTTTTGACGCGTTTGACGGTGTTTAAGAACAACAGGTTGCGTATTTTCTTTCGGTAGATAGTGATGAAAGTTGCTTCTTGGCGGACTAATTTCGTGCGACCTAAGTCTAATTTGTGGCACCGAGGTGTTCGCCCATTCGATCAGTGCACAGCGTTCGCCGGGGTTACCTGCTATTAATCAATGGGAGTACGAATGCTTGACCATTTCAGGAGCGTGTCATGAACCCTTTCATTCGGATCGGCATTGTCGACGACCACCCGATGTTGCGTGAGGGAGTTGCCAACACACTGAGGAAGAGAACGGATTTGCAAGTCGTAGAGCAGGGGAGCACTGCGAACGAAGCCCAGGACATCGCACTGCGCTTGAGACCGGACGTGATGCTGATGGACGTCAATATGCCGGGCGATGTGTTTGCTGCCGTTCGTTACATCTCCACTCAGCTTTCGGGTGTGAAAGTCCTGATGCTCACGGTGTCCGAGTCCGAAGATGACGCCTACTCAGCGCTCGAAGCGGGGGCACGCGGTTATGTATTGAAAGGGATCAGCGGTCCGGACCTGGTTCTTGCGATACGCTCGATCTCCAGGGGCGAAACGTACATCACCCCGGACTTTGCGCAAAAGCTCCTGAGCAACTTCAAAAAGCATGAAGCCGAAGTCCGTAAGATCGACCTCACCCACCGGGAGGAGCAGATCATTCGTGAAGTATCAATGGGCCTGACCAATAAGGAAGTGGCTTCAAAGCTTTTGATCAGCGAAAAAACCGTGAAGTACTACATGACCTGCGTGATGCAGAAGCTTCATGTGCGCAACCGTGTCGAGGCCGTCACAGCCCTGCGGCGCTATTGGGAGCGCGAGGCCGTCGGTCGCCTGCACATCGGGGCAGTGAGTAATCACATGGATATGTAAGGTAGCCCATGGCTAAAGCTTGAACTGTGCATTCACCGCAGTGCCGTCGGCGGATGAATCGATGCTGAACAGTCCCCCCAAGGATTCAACGCGGTTGCGCAAACCGGCGAGCCCCAGTCGAGTTCTGCCGGCTGTGTCGACCATCATGGCGTCAGCCGACATACCCGGCCCGCTATCTTTGACGCTGATGTGAAGCAGGCCGTCCATGTAGTCCGCGCTGATGGCCTGGCCTTGGCCCCGGGCATGACGGTAGGCGTTGTTGAGGGTCTCCTGCACAAACCGGTAAAGACACAGTTTGAAGGGCAGCGGCGCGTCCTCGGGTAACGCCCCCAGCGTGACTTTGACTTTGGTGCCGGTGCGTTGTTGGTGTCGCTGTGCCACCAGGTGCAATTCATCCTGCAGGCTAAGGTTGTTTATCTCTGGAAGCGCCAGACCCCGCGATAGCTCTCTGACCTCACGCAGGGCATCGGTCGCTGCGCCGCGAATGGTTTCCATTGTCTCCTGATCGACCGCCGTGCAAGTCTCGGCCAGGTCATCGAGGCGGATCAGAATCAAGGTCAACAGCTGCGCCGGGCCGTCATGCAGGTCTGCACCGATGCGGCGCAGTGTCAGTTCGTTAATCCGTGAGAACTCTTGGGTCGCGGTGCTCATCTTGTGCTGGAGCGTGGCGTTGTGATCATGCAACCGGTTTTGTTCCTGCAACCTCATTCGCAAGGCCACCTGCTGGCGTTGAATGATTTTGTCACCGCCTCGCACCAGGAAGAACAGCAGCGTCAGCATCGCCATGGTCGCGGCACCAACCACCATCCATACTTGCTGGCGGACGCGTTTGATCTCCTGTTCCAGGCTGTCGGCCTTTTCATAAAACTCGCCTACGGCGATGATTTTTCCCGTGGAAATCTCGCGCAACGGTGCATAAATCTCATAGAGAGGCACATTCATGTTTCGCTCGAATTCGTTCTCTTCCTGCGTCAGGTCCTCAAGGTCGGTCACCACGTTACCTTTGAGTGCATGGGCAATTTCTTCCATCGGAAACTTGCGATTAGTGATGGATTTGTCCGTGCTATAGACCACCGTGCCGTCCGGTCGCCAAATTTTGATGGAGACGATGTGCCGTTTCAGCGAACGGCTGTCCATCAAGCGGTCCAGGGAGCCGACGCTTTGCGGCGAGAGGATGTTGTCGCGACTCATCTCCTGCACATAGGGCTCCAGAAACGCCTCCATGTAGTGGGCGCCGGCTTCCGCCGCGCTTTGTACGGCGGCCCTTTCTATGCGCTCACTGACCAGCTCGCCGACAAAAAACATGGTAAGCCCCAGGATTAGTGCGGCGACCATCACGAACTGCGTGGAGCGGCTTAGCTTGCGTATCTGATCCATCAGTCGGCTGCGCAGGTTGGCATGCCGACCACTATCGGAGACCGGTATCGGGCCATCCGGCGTCTCACCCTGTTCGGCGATAAATGTCTCTCTTTCCGAGTGGGCGTTTGAGTCATTCGCCATTGCTTCAATTCCCCAATCATTGCTCGCCGTGGGTGGTAAAACAGTGCATCAACCGCAGAGTGCCATGGTCCAACTGCCTATACGAACAGCCTCACTATAGATGGACATTCGGTGCAACAGGCGACGGCCTGTTGCAGGGCGTGTAGCGACCTGTCCAATCTGGGGCGATTCACTCTTCAGGGGCGACCAAAGTCGAGTGTGCGCCTGCGACGAAGGTCCCGATTCTTGATTGGACCTTCGCATCTATCGGTTTTCGTTGGCCTCCCCGATGCTTTAGGTGACGAAAAAAGCGATTTGGACTCACTCGCTTACGGGCTGCCCTCAAGGTTGGGATCAAGGCCAGGCCAGTCATGACAGATCTGAAGTTTGAAACCTAATTTGACAGGTGAAATATCATGGCCACGCGCTATATTTTGAAGCCTTTTCGATTCAATTTTTCCGATCTGGATTTCATGAGGAGTCAAATTGGATTTCGTCCACTCTTCGATGCGGATGGCAATGCGATCATCGATTGGAGCGGGTCGAGTGCGATATACGATTCGCAACACCGGTTAATCTACGATCCGGGCAGCACGACCCTGAGCCAGACCCAGATTGACAGTAATCTTGCGATGTATGGCCACTCATATGCATCGGTGACGGCCTCTCAGGGCCTGCGCGATCTGTCGGGGCTGAACAACAACCTGTACCTGGTCAATGCCAGTTGGGGATCAGCCGACCAGCCCTTTCTGCAACGCATGGCGGTGGCGTTCGATCAGTACGTAAAGCCCATGGCTGGGCTTGGCAGCGACCCCAACGCGTTCTACGCCAACACGTTTACAACCAGTCCCAACACGGCCGCGGCCGACTACACCAAGCAAGGCGACAACCTCGGGACGCCGATCAACGAGGCGTCTCCCGCTCACGACGTTGTGGATTACACGCCGCGCATGATCAGTCGGTTGGTCACCACGGCAGATGTCACCTTCCAGACGGAGCCCGATAGCACTCACCTCGTCAAGGACGTCAATGGTTTCACCCAGGTTGCTGACTACGGCATGCTGGAAGCCCTCGGCCAGCAAGACGCCCAACGCGGCTATGACTTGCAGTTTGATGCCAGCGGCAATCCGGTCTGGCAACTGGATGGCAATGGCGAGCCGGTCACTGACCCGCTGACCGGCGCCAACGTTCAAGCCTATTCGTCTGTGCAAAATGATGAGTATTTCATTGGCGCACAGAACCCTGGTGTGTCACCGGTCAATGGCTGGTTCGTCCTGTTCGGCCAGTTTTTCGATCACGGCCTCGATTTCATCGGCAAGGGCGCGGACGGCACCAAGATCACGATCAACTTGTCCCCGGACGATCCGCTCTATGGCGTGATCAACCCCACCACCGGCCAGCCTGCCACCAAGATCGTGATTTCCCGCGCGGATGTGAGCGGCTTCACCGCTGAAGGAACGCCGCAATGGAACAACCACACATCGCCTTATATTGATCAGAGCCAGACCTACGGCTCCGACCAGGAAGTCACCGACCTGTTGCGAGCGTGGGTGTCCACCGATGGCGGTATCACTTACCACGCCGGCGCCCAAATGCTGGACGGCAACACGTCGGTCGCCTGGAAGAATGCGTTTGGCGAAACCACTCACGCCACGCTGCCTACGCTGAACGAGCTACGTGCGCACCTGATGCTCACCCAACGTGCTGACTTGACCTGGGAAGATGTGCTCGACCTGCGCAATCGCGATGCGGCTGGCAACGTGGAAACCGGAGCAGAGGCCGGTAACTCTGGCCAGGCGCTGATTCTTGATATGAACCCGCGCTTCGACGAGGCGCACTTCAAAAACCCGTTGAACCCCGAGGCTGCGACTGATTTCCTGGCCAATATTGCGACCCTTCGTGACGCTGCGCAGGCGTTGGGCGCCGGTTATGAGTTCGCCTATGTCGACGGTGCGGGCCCCAATGATGGACACCTGGAACTGAAACTGCCGGCCGGCGCCATGGGCCCGGGATCACCGGCGGTGACGCTGACGGGAGCCAGCGCGTTGGCGCTGTGGGTGAACTTCAGCGACTTCAGCATCAAGACATCGATGCAGGTGGGCCCTACAGTGATCGCACTCACTCCAGCAGTGCACGCCGCCGTCGGCGAGCTGCTGATGGCGGCGGTGGGCGATCACTACATTGCCGGTGACGGCCGAGTGAACGAGAACATCGGTCTGACCGCGGTACACCATGTGTGGCACGAAGAGCACAACTTCCAGGTGCGCAACATTCAGGATGCCGTTGCGGTCGAGGACTTGCGACAAGAGCGGCTCGATCAAGCGGGTACATACAACCATGACCTGCTGCATGAGTGGCAGGTCTCGGTGCTCACCCAGGCGACAGATGTCGTGGCGGCCGGTGTGAGCGTGATCGGCAATCACTACGAAGATGCCCAAGGCAATTACGTTTACGCCGGTGGTGCCATCGCCTGGGACGATACCAAACTGTTCAATGCAGCCAAAATCACGGTCGAGATGGAGTATCAGCATACGGCGGTGGACCAATTCGCCCGAACCATCACACCCAACATCGCCGAATTCGTGGGCTACAACAGCGGCGAACAAGCCGATGTGAGCCTGGACTTCTCTCAAGTGGCCTACCGCTTCGGCCACAGCACCTTGCGCGAATCAATCGACCTGATCGACCCGTCGGGAGGCATCACCGGCAGTGTGATGCGCGTTGCACTCGAGCGAGCATTCCTCACGCCTGAGCTGTTTGCGCAAAAGGGCGCGGCCGCCATCGCCCTGGGCATGACCCACCAACAGGCCAACGAGGTTGACGAATTCGTCACGCCAGCGCTGAACCAGGGCCTGCTCGGCCAGCCGCTGGACCTGGCCGCGATCAACATCGCCCGTGGCCGCGACGTTGGCATCCCCACACTCAATGAGTTCCGCGCCGCCATTGGCCTGAGCGAATACAGCAGTTGGGCCGACTTTGGCGCCAACATGATCCACCCGGACAACCTGGTGAATTTCATTGCGGCTTATTCGTTCGACGGCAACGTCGCACGCGCCGCCGCGCTGATCGGTCTGGAAAACGGCAAGATCGCCGAGGGCAGCATCGAAGCCCAAGGGTATACGTACAACCAGGCACTGGACTTCCTCAACAACACCTTCAACAGCCCCGCTGACGCAGGCAGCTATGGCGTCGACGGCTTTCAACACATCGACACCTGGTTGGGCGGTCTGGCGGAGGTGCACGTCACCGGGGGCATTCTGGGTGAAACCTTCGACACGGTGTTTGTCGACCAGATCAGCCGACTGATGAACGGCGACCGCTTTTACTACCTCTATCGACTGGACCAGTTGCAGATGGGAGAGGGCATCGTCAATGAACAGTTCAAGGACATCGTCGAGCGCAACACCGGCGCCGAGCACCTCAATGGCAGCGTTTTCGCCTATGCCGACAAGTACTACGACCTGGCGCAGAACGAGGTCGCCAATGCCAAGACCGAGCACAAGTACGCCGATGCGATCAAGGCTTACGAGGATGCTCATCCCCTCTACGCCGCCGATGGCATCACGGTGATTGGTCATCAGTCTCTTGGCATTTATTCCACTCGGGGCAATGCCACCACCAACAACGGCGACATCGTGACCGTCAATGGCGTGCAGTACATCCGTGACTTCCGTGTCGAAGACAGCGCCGCGACCTCTGGCACCACGGCGATCAATGGAGGGGTAAATCTCGACGGCACGCTGAACAGCGGTGCCGAGTCCCACGAGGTAATAGTGGCCAGCGACAGTAACGACCTGATTTACGCCTGGGGCGGTGACGATACGGTCTATGGCGAAGGCGGTAACGATATTATCTACGGCGGCAACGGTATCGACCGCCTGTACGGTGGTGATGGTAACGACCGCATCTACGGCGGCGATGGCGGCGATCTGCTGGATGGCGGCGCCGGTGACGACTACTTGAGCGGCGAACAATCCGCCACGGCAGCGGCGGGAATCGACCAGATTATTGGCGGCGAAGGCAATGACATCCTCCACAGCGGAGTGGGCATCGACAAGCTGTCGGGGGAGTCGGGAGACGACTTCCTGTTCGGCGAAGGCGATACCGATCCCTTCACCCACGGTGGCGATGGCAACGACATCCTTGACGGCGGTGCCGGTGGTGATCTGCTGTGGGGCGACGGCGGCGACGACCTGATCATCGGCGGCGACGACCAGGATGTTTCGGGCGGCCTCGATGGCGACGATATCCTGCGCCCGGGGGCCTTCTCCCAAGCCATGGGCGGTGGGCCGGACGAAGTACTGGGTGGTGACGGCAAGACCGACCTGGGCAACGATGGCAAGGGCATTGGATTCGACTTGATCGACTTCAGCGACCATGCCAAGGCCCCCCAAGGCCTTACGATCGATTTTTCGACCCAGCAGAACCCGGCGGTGGCGATCGACCTGACCACACCTTTTCCGGCGTGGGTTGGCATTGAAGGGGTCATTGCCAGCCAGAACAATGACACTGTCCTGGGCGATGCGAGCGCCAACTGGCTGATTGGCGGCAGCGGCAATGACAAGCTGGTCGGCGGCATTGGCAACGACGTGATCGTGGGTGACGGTATCCGTCTGGACAGCCTGATCGGCACGTACGCCGGTGGCTACGACAATTACCAGGATGGCGCCAGCTACCGTGCTGCCGGATTTATCGGCACTAACGGTCTGCTGGACGCGGCGGGGCCTGGCTTCGACAAGCACTTCACCGAGATGCTGAAGTCGGCCACTTTCGAGAATCTGGAACTGGGCGGTAGCCAAATCACCCGTTTGTGGCGCAATGGGGTCGCGAGTTCCAATCCTGCCGATCTCGCCGATAGCGTCACGGTCGGTGACGGTGGTACGGCGGGCCTGTCGGACATGGCGTTGTTTACGGGAAACCGGTCGGAATACACGATTCAGAGGATCAACTTTTTGACTCAACATCAGGGCCTTATCACCGCCTTCAAGATCACCGACAGCGTGGCGGGCCGCGATGGCAGCGACATTGTGGTTGGCGTGGAGAAACTGGGCTTCGCCGACCGCACGGTCAACCTGAGCATCACCAATCATCTGCCGACCGGGAATGTGGCGCTGTCGGGCTATGCCACTGCGCCGACCACGCCAAGTCGTCCGGTGCCTGCCCAATACCGGCTGACGGCCAACACCTCGGCCATCCAGGACGCCGACGGCTTGCCTGGACCAAGCGGGTTCTCCTATCAGTGGCAAGCGCTGGTGGGCGCCGCCTGGCTGAGCATAACCGGGGCCAATGCGTCGACCTTCGCACCCACCTCGGCGCAGTTCGGCCAGCAATTGCGAGTGATCACCACCTACACCGATGACAGCGGCACGGTGGAACAGCTGACGTCGGCCCCGTCGGAGGCAGTCGGGCGCTTGATCGAGGGCACCAACTTCTTCAACAACACGCTCAATGGCACCAACTTTCAGGACATCCTGATGGGCTACTCGGGCAATGACATCCTCAACGGTGGCTTGGGCTCCGACGTGCTGGACGGCGGCACGGGCAACGACACAATGCGCGGCAATACCGGCAACGACGTCTATATGGTCGATGCCAATGGCGATGTGGTTCAGGAGAACCTTAACGAAGGCAACGACACGGTCATGTCGTCGGTCAGCTACACCCTGGGCGCCAACGTCGAAAACCTGACCTTGCTGGGGTCGAACAACATCAACGGCATCGGTAACGCACTGGACAACGTTATCAATGGCAACAGCGGCAACAACCAGCTCACTGGCTTGACGGGTAACGACACGGTGTTCGGGGACGCCGGCAACGATACGCTGCTGGCCTCCTTGAACGATGGCAACGACCACTATGACGGTGGTGCGGATGTCGACACCTACGATTTGTCGGCCACATCGGCGCCAGCCACGGTCGATTTGATCGCGGGTACGTCAACCAGCACTCAGACTGGCAGCGACAGTCTGACCGGCATCGAGAACGTCACCGGCAGTTCGGGTGACGATCACATCCAGGGCGATGGCGTCAGCAACCTGTTGCAAGGCCAGGGCGGTAATGACTGGATCAACGGTGGCAGCGGCGACGATACGTTGATTGGCGGGCAAGGTGCGGACAGTCTGTTCGGTGGGCTTGGCAACGACACCTTCCGGGCGTCGGTCAATGACGGCAACGACAGCTACGACGGCGGTGGCGACACCGATACCTACGACCTGTCGGGGACCTCGGCCAACGCATCGGTCAATCTGCTCACCGGCCTTGCCAGCAGTTCGCAAACCGGCAATGACACCTTGACGGGTATCGAGAATGTGATCGGCAGCAGCGGTGCCAATATCCTGACCGGTGACGGTGGCGCTAACGTGCTGACAGGCCTGGGAGGCAATGACACGCTCGGCGGTGGCGGTGGCAACGATACTTTGTTCGGTGGAGCGAACCGGGACACCCTGACCGGTGGAGCGGGCAATGACCTGTTTGTCTTCTCGGCCATTGGGGATTCAGGCACGTCAACCCTTACCCGAGATGCAATTACCGACTTTACCCAAGGGCAAGACCTTATCGATCTGTCGCTGATGGATGCCCGGACCTCCGGCGCAGGTTCCGCCGGTAATCAGGACTTCACCTTCCTCGGCGAGTGGAACGGCACCGGCAACGAGTTCAACAACCAGGCGCAATTGAAGTACCACTTCGTCAATGTCGGCGGGGTCGATCACACCTATGTGGAGGGCAATGTGAACAGCGGCAATGGCGCCGACTTCCAGATTGATCTGGTCGGGCATGTGGCCCTCACTGCGAGCGATTTCGTCGGCGTGGTATAGGTTGGCAGCGTAAAAAGGGCGCCCCTTTTCATTAAGGGGCGCCCTTTGTTTTTTGCGGGAACGGACGTGAGCTAGACCACGGCGCCAAACAAGTGCCCCACCAGCGCCGTAATCCCCATGGCCAGCGCCCCCCAGAAGGTCACCCGCCAGGCACCGGTGATGACCTTGGCGCCGCCGGCCCTGGCGGCAATGGCGCCCAGTGTCCCGAGAAACACCAATGACATGCCCGATATCCAGGGCACCACGCTGTGCTCCGGCGCGACAAACGTCACCGCCAGGGGCAGGGCGGCACCCACCACAAAGCTGGCGGCGGAGGCCAGGGCGGCCTGTAAGGGTTTGGCGGTAAGGGTGGCGCTGATACCCAGTTCGTCCCGGGCGTGAGAGCCCAGTGCGTCATGGGCCATCAATTGATCGGCCACCTGATGCGCCAGTTCGGGTGATACGCCACGGTGCATGTAGATGTTGGCGAGCTCGATGTGTTCGGCTTTCGGGTCACTGGCGAGCTCGGCACGTTCGCGGGACAAGTCGGCGCGCTCGGTATCGGCCTGGGAGTGCACGGAGATGTACTCGCCTGCCGCCATGGACATGGCGCCGGCCATCAGCCCCGCCATGCCCGTGACCAGCAACGTGGCGTGGCTGGCGTTGGCGGCGGCGACGCCGATCAGCAGGCTGGCGGTGGAGACAATTCCGTCGTTGGCCCCAAGGACGGCGGCGCGCAGCCAGCCGATACGATCACTGCGGTGGGACTCGGTGTGTCTGTGCATGAATTTCATGGTTGAGCGCGACTCACTGTCATTAGGCGGTTCACATCGGACGGGTTTCAATCTGCGCCTGCAACTGGCCGCCGACAATGGATATTTCCTTGAATTGTTGGCCGTCGCGAAGCACGAACAACGCGTCCATCCCGCGTTCCTGAGCCAAGCGTGGGCCTTCGGTTTCACCCAGCACCATCAGCGCCGTGGCCCAGGCATCGGCGAGCATGCACGAAGCGGCCACCACGGTGACGGCGGCGAGCGGGTTGCACAGCGGCGCGCCAGTGGCCGGGTTCATGGTATGGGCATAGGCTTGACCGGCCACGTCGACCCACCGTCGGTAGTCCCCGGAGGTCGCGATCGCGGCATCGCCAAGCTCCATCACGCCCATGACTTCACGCACGCCCCGGTTAGGTTTTTCCACCGCTACGGTCCAGCACTGGCCATCGGGTTTGACGCCCCGGGCGCGCATTTCGCCGTCGATGCCGACCAGGTAGCGGGTTATGCCCAAACCTTCCAGGCAACGGGCCAGTTCATCGACGCCAAACCCTTTGGCGATGCCATTCAAGTCAAGGTGCAGCTGTGCGCGTTTACGCACCTGATGACGTAATGGGTCAATCACCAACGCTGCGCTGGCTGACAGCCGGGTGCGCGGCGGCATCGTCGCGAGCGCCTGCTCTGTGACCGTCTGCTCCCCGGGGCCGAACCCCCAGGCATCAACCAGATCACCGACCCCGATGTCGAAGGCGCCGCCGGATTGCTGACTGACACGCAGTGCCGCAGACAACACCGTTGCCAGTTCCTGGGGCACTGATACCCATTCCTGCTCGGGGGCGGTGTTGAGGCGGTTGAGGTCCGAGTCGGGTTTCCAGGTGGACATTTGCTGGTCCACCCGGGCCACGGCGCGCGCCAGGCGATGGCCAATTGCGTCGGTATCGATCCCGGCCCCGGCATAAAACAGGGCGATGTAGCGCGTGCCCATCGTTTCGCCGTTCAGGCTATAGCGTTGCAACTCAGTAAACGTCTTCACGGTAGCGTCCTTGTGCCTTGAGGGTCAGCACAGTCAGATTGAGAGGTGCCAACACTTCATCGAGGGCTTGCATCACGCCTTTGGCCATTTCGCGACTGCCACACACCAGCACCTGGGCACCTTTTTCAATCAGCCGGCGCAAGGTCAGGGCATCGCCGATCAACCGATCTTGCACATAACAGCGGTCCTGAACCTGAGAAAAGGCGGCGCGCAATGCCGTCAGGCGTCGGTCGGCCAGGTACTGATTGAGCTGCGGTTCATAGAGAAAATCCGAGTCCGGGTTGCGCCCGCCCCAATACAAGTGCATTGGGTGTCGCGCCTTGTTGTTGCGGATAAAACCGGCCAATGGACCGATGCCGGTACCGGCCCCGATCAGGATCACCGGGTGCGTGCCCGACGCCGGGCGAAATTGCGGGTTGGGCTGGATAAACGCTTCTATCTGCGCACCAATGTCCAGGCCATGAAGGAATTCCGAGCACACGCCTGCGTTGTGTTTGCGAACGCAGATTTCCAGCACGCCGTCCTGCGAACCACTGGCCAGCGAGTAGAAACGGGGGATCGGACTGCCCGGAGGCACAATCCCGACCAGGTCACCGGCCAAGAAGTCCGGCAGCGCGCCGGGTGCCTTGAAGCGCAACACGTGTGTCGGTGCGTTCACCTGTTCGCCGTAGACAATGCGCTCTGTCAACTCCAATGGATGGGTCTGTGGCCGCTGCGGGGCATGGACCAGTGTCAGGTCATGTTTGAGCACGTCGCCCAGCGCGTGGCCCCAACGTGCAAATTCCTGAGAGGATTGGCGGTTGACGGTTTCCAGCCCCAGTAACGGCAAGCCACCGGCCTGCAACATCGCGTCCTGCACCTGATGGGCGAACTGACAGAACTGCGCAAACTGGCGGTCACCAAAGCCCAGCACGGCAAAGGGCTGGCCGGGCTTGAGGCCGGTTTTGGCCAACCGCGCCAGGAACTGCGAAGCCGAGGCTGGCGCGTCGCCGTCACCGTGGGTCGCGGTGAGGATGATCACGCGTTGGGCGCTGCGGTAGTCGTTGGCGTATTGATTCATCGCCGCGCTATGCACTCGGTGTCCGGCCAGGTGCAAGGCGTCATGCAAGGTCTTGGCAAAGCCCCAGGTGCTGTTGTTTTCACTGCCCACCAGAATCACGCTGTCGGCAGAGTGGGCAGGGCTGTTGTGGCCGATGTTCGGGATCGCCTTGCGGCGGCGCCACCATAACAGGAGGCCGGTGACGCTCATCAACGGCACACAGAGGGCACAGAGCCCAAGCGGCAGGCCCAACCACCACAGGCCTTCACCGGTGTGCAGCTGATAGATCAATTCATAGAGGTTGTGCATCGAGTCGTGTGCCTGATAGGACAACAAAGCGCCGCTGGCCTGATCCACGTAGCCGTCGCCCTGGGCCGTGCGCAGGGAAAACACGTCCTTCGGGTTACCGGGGCTGGGGTAGACCAGCTCGCGCAGGTCATTCAGGTCGGTGGCCTGCAAGGCTTGCAGGTTCGCCACCGGCAAGGCCGGGCCGGCGCTGACGTGGACGGGGAAGGCGGGTTCACTCTGACTGCCGTCGGCGATAAAACCAAAAGTGGTGGCGGACATGTAAAGCCCGCTCAATGCCGACAGCAGCAGCCCGAGCAAGGCCAGTCGCCCGACTTCAGCATGCCAGCGCTGGCTGAAGGTGCCGTGCAGTGGCCGCAGCAGGTTGCGCCAGCCACCCAGGCGCCGGGCCAGCAACAGCGCGCCGGACACTGACAGCATCAGCATGAACAACGCGCCGACTCCCGACACTCCATGGCCTGGCGTGCCAAGGAACATCGAGCGGTGCAGCTCTTTCACCCAACGCGTGAACGCGGAGGGTGCATAAGGCGCGAGGCCTTCTCCGGTCAGTGGGTCAACCGTTTCAGCCCCGGCCTGACCGTTCTGGGTGTAGTAGACGATGACCGTCCCGGACGCTGTGCGCTGGATCTGCTCCACGCCCGGAAAGTGACTGGCGACACGCCCGGCCAGTTGGCCGACGTTAAGTTGCCCGGCCGCGGTGGCGGTGTTGTGCAAGCGTTCCAGCGCCGGGTCGACCGACAGGATCGCGCCGCTGATGGCCAACAGCATGACCAACAGGGCGGCGATCAGGCCGGGCAGGGAATGGGACTGGCGAAGCATGTTCAGCCTCCAGAAAGGGCAAGTGCTACAAATCGTAAGTAAAGGACTCGACATAGGTGCTGCCGGTTACCGGCTTGCCGGCGCCCTTGGACGTCAACGGCACGCCGACATCGGCGCGAGCGTCACGTTTGTCCTCGACGGCGCTGTCGATGCGGATCTGATACCCGGCATCGATCAGGGTGTCTGCCAGCTCGACGCTGACCTTGAGCGTGCTCCCGCTGCCGACACTGGCGCCGCTGACGCCGTCAAACTCGCTCCGGTTCATCCCGCTGCCACGGGCCCAGTCGCCCAGGTGCTTGTAGTACTTGGCCTTCTTGCCGGCCACCCACAGGGTTTTCTGGTACTGGCCGTTGGCGTCGGTTACGTAGATCGCCAGGTAAGCATCATTGCCGCTGTAGTCCTTGAGCTGGGTGGTCAGGGTCACTTCCCGGGCCTGGGCCAACCCCGGCAGGGCAATGGCGCCGGCGAGGCAGGTGGCTGCGATGATCTTTTTCATGAGGGTGTCCTTTTGATCGTTAGGTCGAGAGCCTGGACCTGCTTGCTGACAGCAACCTGAAGCGCAGGAAAAACTCGACAGGAGAGGCGTCATTCGGTGAGCGGGTTGCCGAGGTAATCCCTGGCATCGCCGTCGTCGCGGAAATGGATCTCGAGGGTGCGCAGGCGCAACGAGGCCGGTGAGTAGTTGGCTTCGATAACGTTGCCCTTGCGGTCCAACCCCTTGAGCTCGTAACAACCGTCGTCGACCTTGATGCGTTGCACGCTCCAGCCGTATTGCCGCTCGACCTGCTCACGCAGGTTTTCGCGCGGTTGCCAGTCGCTCACCGGGTCGCTGCAGTCGTCGTCGGCCAAGGCGTAACCGCTGAGCATCAGGCTCAACAGCGCGGCATGGGCAATAAAACCTGATTTCATGATCTGTCTCCTGCCGAGGTCGGCGTCTGTGGCATACCCTAAGGTGCATTCCTGACAACCAGCTGAATCTTCAGATTCACGTCAGGTAGGGCGATTAAGGTGCGGCACAACAATCACCACAGGAGGTGCCAGATGCGGGTTTTATTGGTCGAGGACGCGCCAGGGTTGGGGGAAGCGGTGCGCGAGCAGATCGCCGATGACGGCCACGCCGTCGATTGGGTGCAGCGCCTGGCCCATGCGCGCAACAGCGTGCGCACCACGCCTTACGACCTGATCCTGCTTGACCTGATGCTGCCCGACGGTCGCGGGCTGGATTTCTTGCGTCAGCAGCGCTCGGCAGGGGACGTGACCCCGGTGATTATCCTGACAGCCCAGGATCAGATTTCCGATCGCATCGCCGGCCTCAACGCAGGCGCCGACGACTACCTGGTCAAGCCGTTTGACCTGTTTGAGCTCTCGGCCCGTGTGGCGGCGGTGGCCCGACGTTACAGCGGCAACCCCAATCCGCAGATCAGACTCGGCGATTTACAGGTCGACATGAGCGCCCGCACCGTGCAGCGTGCCGGCACCACCGTGGACTTGACGGCCCGCGAATGGGCGCTGTTCGAAGCGTTCGTGCAGCGCCCCAGCGCGTTGTTGTCCAAGTCGCAGCTCGAAGAGCGGCTGTATGCCTTCGGTGCCGAAATCGAGAGCAATACCATCGAGGTCTACATCAGCCGGCTGCGCAAAAAACTGGGACGCGAGCTGATTGAAACCGTGCGAGGCATGGGCTACCGGTTGATGGCCGTATGAAGTCTTCTTCGAGCCTGCAAAAACGCCTCGGCCTGGGGCTGACCCTGGGCATGACCCTGCTGTGGCTGGGCGCGACAGTCGGCGCCTGGCTGGTGGTGCAACATGAGTTGGACGAGGCGTTCGACAGCGCTCTGGAAGAGACCGCGCAACGCATCTTGCCGCTGGCCGTGATGGAAATCAGCAACCGGGAGGAACCCCGTGAAGCGCAGCACGTTGCGACGTTGAAAATGCACAAGGAATACCTGACGTACCTGGTGCGCGATGCCAGCGGCAAGATCCTGATGCAGTCCCACGACGCCAACCCGAAGATCTTCAATCAACAGCCGACTGAGGGGTTTACCACTTCTGAAAAATACCGCTTGTACGGCGCCAGTGCGTTGCGCGAGACGCTGTTTATCGAGATAGCCGAGCCCCTGGATCACCGCCGTGAAGCCGCGCGGGAGGCCTTGTTTGCCTTGTTGCTGCCGCTGTTGGCGCTGATTCCTGTGAGTCTGTTGGGCACCTGGTTATTTGTGCGGATCAGCCTGCGCAGTGTGTTGGCGTATCGTCGTGCGGTTGAGGCGCGGGGCGTGGGTGACTTGTCGCCAATCAAGGTGGCCCGTCTGCCGGCAGAAATCGACCCGTTGGCCGAGGCGGTCAACCACCTGCTGGAGCGCATGCGCAAGGCCCTTGAAACCGAGCGCAGCTTTACCGCCAACAGCGCCCATGAACTGCGCACGCCACTGGCCGCGACCCTGGCGCAGATCCAGCGGTTACGCCACGAGGCGCCCGAAGGGCCGTTGCGAGTGCGTGCGGCGAAGATCGAAAATGCCTTGCGCGAGCTGGCACGCCTATCGGAAAAGCTCATGCAACTGGCCAAGGCCGAGGGCGGCGGGCTGTTGTCCGAAACGCCTCAGGACTTGATTCCATTGCTGGCCCATGGGGTCGACGAGTGGAGCCAGCGCGGCGGCCAAAGCATTGAGCTGCATCTGCCGGGCCAGGCCAGCGTGTACTCGAACATCGACCCTGACGCCTTTGGCATCTTGTTGCGCAACCTGATCGAGAATGCGTTGAAGTACGGCGCAACCGATCAACCGGTGGAAGTCAGCCTCACCGAACAGGCACAGCTGCGGGTAGTCAATGGCGGCCCGGCGGTACCGGAGTCGGTGTTGCAGCACCTGACTGAGCGCTTTGTGCGAGGTCACCGTGAAATCAGCGGTTCAGGACTGGGCCTCGCGATTGCCAAAACGATTGCGCAGGGGGTCAACGCGCGTATGCAATTGATCTCTCCTGCAACCGGTCGACAAGAGGGTTTCGAAGTGCGCGTCTGGTTACCGCTTGAACGAGCCCCATGAAAGACAGGACACCGTTTCCCCCTTACGATCGCGCTGATCCTCCTTGAGTGCATTCTCTTGGGGATGAATGCCCGAGGTTCTAAAAAGAATTTCGATGGCCACCGTCAGTCATGAGACTGCTCCCTTTCCTGCCCTTTGAAGTTTTTCCTGAAGCCCCGGAGATTCATCAGGAATAGACAAACCTGTAAGGCGATCAATGCAAACGCCTCTGCATAGGCTCCCCAAATCACCCACAACACGTTGCTCAAGCTGAAGCACACAAACCCGATCATCCGCCGTCCTGACCGCTGCGATCCGATTAGCCATGCGGCGAGAACGGTCACAAGCATCGCGGGCCATTGAACCCAGTCCAGATAAGCCAAAATCTCCTCCCAACACCTTTCGATGCGCTAGATCGCTAAGCACCGCGTAATTTCATCGGGGCTTTGATGGTTAACTACGGTCACCGATTTCCCCAGTATGTAGCAGGGATGAAGCTGACCATTAGGATGTGTCGTGACAACCACGGATATCAATGACCAGCCCTCATGAAGCTTCAGGTTTGATTCGTTGGCCGACAACGCTTCCATGACTTGAGTAGCCTCGGTCATATGCAATTCGTAACTCTCGAACTTTTGGTGCAATCGTTAGGCGCCGAGCTATGTCCGTTACGACGAGACCACCGCGTCGCGGTTGCTAGCATTGGCAAACAAGCTCACCATTGAATACGCTGGCAGGGCGAGCAACATTGTGGAAGCGAGCCCTGAGCATCAGTCATTCGAAAACCGATTATCCGAATTTGAAGGAATCGGGCCGAAGACGATCGAGATATTTATGGGGAAGCCGCCGCAGTGCTGTTCTGAGCCCCCAGAAACTGTTCACTTACATGATCGGCGTCCTTGTTCACGACTGCCATCTCAGCTACGTGCAGCAAGGGAAAACCATGGCAACGCACAAACTAACCATTAAAGACTTGCAGGTAAACGTGTCAATCTACGGTAAAGGCTCGCCGCTTTTATTGCTCAATGGCCAGGGTGGTTTGATCCGTACCTTCGACTCCCTGCGCTATGAGTTGGTGGACTTCACGACCATAACGTTGGACGTGCCCGGGGTCGGGAAATCGCAAATGCCCCGCTGGCCGATGCGTCTGCCGCGCTATGCTGACTTGGTCGCCGAGATGCTCAAGCAATTGCCAGCTCGCCGCCTTGGTCGGCTGGACAAGCCTGCTGCGGATTGTCCGTCTGCGCCAGCGCACGCTGATCCTCACCGGCGATATGCCCTAGAATTAGCGATGGTCACTTAATATGAGATTGGGGCAGCAACGCCGCTCAGCCCTGAGGTTGACCGAAGTCCCACACATATGATGCGCATTGGAATATAAGGATGATGTTGACTAAAAGGCGCAGATCTTTATTGGGTTTCATTCTCATGGCTGCCGGCTTGGTCGGTTTTTCGGCCCTGTTACTGCTTAAGTCAGAAACTCAACGCAGGGAGACGCGCTTCTCGGATTACGTGCAGAACATCTCGAGCATCGTGCGAAATAAGCTTGATACCAATGAAGCGGTATTGTCGGGGTTCTCTGCCTTTCTCCAAGCGGTCGATCAGAGCGACACGGAAGCCGCAGCCCGTTATGCGTCAGCCGTATTGTCCGCATACCCTCATATTTACATGCTTGAGGCGGCGAGGGCGGTTCCCATCTTGGAGCAGGCTGCATTTGAGGCTCTGATGCGCCGCACTTGGCGTCCGGACTTTGAGCTCAAAGACTTCCCGAGTCTCACCCAGCAACCTGCCCAGCATCAGGCCTACCTCAGTGAGACTTGGCCTGTGTTGTTTATGTACCCGCCGCTTCCCGAATCCAGTTCCATCTATGGCGTTAGATTGGAAACCGTTGGGCATCTTTCCTACGCGTTGGCCCGCACTCACAATAATCCGAAGCCGGTTGTATCACCTGTCTTCTCTATGTACGAAGGAGGCAGCGCTTACATTCTCATGCAGTCCGTGAGTCGGCCCGAAAATCTAAGGGAGAGCAATCGGCCCAATTTTTTCGGAAGCACCATGGTGTCTTTGCTTTTGATCCAGACCGGCTCGCTGTTGGATGCGGTCAATGATTCGAACATAGATCCCTTGGTTCATATCAGCGCAGTCATGAAAGCCGGGGCAGGGTCTGAAAGTAACGTGTTCTCTACGAACGCCAACAATGCTGGCTTTCTTGATCGTCTGATTTTGCCGCGCCTGACTGATCGAGTCGAAATCAGAAGTACCTCGCAACCGATGACACTGCTGTTTGAGCGTCAGTTACGTTTTGCAGACGTTTTGACTGCGCAAGCGCTGATCATCCTTTCGGTTCTCGCCGCGGCTCTCTTTCTTATTCCAGGGGTACTGATTCGGCACTTCAGGGCGATAGAAAGAGCTGAGGTTGAGCACGAAAGATCCGCCTATCTTGCGACCCATGACGTACTCACCGAACTGCCAAACCGCTACCTATTTGCTGATCGTTTTCAGCAAGCCTTCTCCGATTGGAAAGAGCGGGCGGAACCGTTTGCGGTGCTGTTGATCGATCTGGATCATTTCAAACAGATAAATGATCAGCACGGTCATGAGATCGGAGACCAGGTTCTTCAAACGGTCGCAAGTCGCATGCTTCAGGCCACTCGCTCGACTGATACGGTCGCCCGCTACGGAGGAGATGAGTTCGTGATTCTGATTAAGGATTTATCCAACCCCGGAAGTGCTGAAACCAGAGCAGCGAGGGTGCTCGACTCCATTGCGGGTACAGTCGTGACAAGCGTTGGGGAGCTTTCCCTTTCTTGCTCTATCGGCGTCTCAATTTGCCCGTTGCATGGACAGAGCCTCGACGCATTGCTCAAGGCAGCGGATCAAGCTATGTACGGGGTAAAACAGCTAGGGCGCAAAGGTATTGCGATCACTGAATACCCAGAACCTTGAGATATTTATGATCACCAAGTCATTTCACACCACCGCTTGTCGCACGGTCTCGGTCATCGTGGGGTTATGGAATGCGGTTGCGACTTCTCGTTCGAAGGGTGATGAGACGATAGAGGCGGGTGGGGTCGTAAAGTGGTCAGCGAGTGCGCGTGCTTAGAGCTGGCCTTTTTCGATCAATGGTATTGAGTCTGGCGCTTTAGTGGGAAGGCCCGCATTTGCGGCGTTCTCAGCGTGACGAATCAACCTTACGAGTTTCATCGCGAGCCTAGGCAGCGAGCCATCCGTCAAAGTGACGTACGGAGATGATGGCATAGTGATATCTTGGTATCCACCAGCCTCAGTAATGGCTTGAAAGTAGGCAATCAAATGCAAGATGACTTCAACACCCAAAGCTCAGACGCTATGAATCTGCTGGTGCAGGCTGCTGCCTACTCGGCAGACTGCACCAGGGGACTGCTTGTGGGTGGAGTGCCAGGGAAGTGGTCGATTATCGCCAGTTACGGCGTGCAAGAAGACCTGGTCGTCGAGGCCCCTACTGAAAGCTTTCTACGTGAGGTCGTTTCCCAAAAAGCTTTGATCGCAATCAGTGAAGCCGCAGGACAGGTCATGCCTATCTTGTTTCACCGGCTTATGTATTTCCGAGAAGGCTTTCTGATTGGCCTAGCCGTCCGTGGGGCGGACAACAGTTTGTTGGGCGTTTTGCTGGTCAGCAGTGCTGAGCCGCAACAGCGCTTGAGTGCCGCGCAAACATACGCCTTACAAACGCATGGCGCTCTTTTTAGTAAGCTTATTGAGTCAAAGGGAACCGAACCTGTCCCGGCTATTGATCCGTTGATCGAGCGCTTGAGGCTACTTGAGTCTGTGGTGGTCAATGCGAAAGACGCAATCCTGATCACTGAGGCCGAGCCCATAGATCAGCCCGGCCCGAGGATTGTTTACTGTAATCCCGCGTTCATCACCGCTACGGGTTTTAGCTCTTCAGACGTGATCGGGCTAACCCCTCGTATTCTCCATTCGGAAGATACGAGCAGAGCGACTCTCGATTCAATTCGTGCCGCATTGTCGAAGTGGGAGCCCATTGAGGTTGAGCTTATCAACGCGCGCAAAGACGGCAGCAAATTCTGGGTGCAACTGAGCATCGTTCCTGTCGCCGACGAGCGTGGGTGGTTCACCCATTGGGTTTCCGTTCAGAGGGATATCAGCGAACGCAAGGAAGCCGAGTTGCTGGCACTTCAGGCTCAGGCTGATAGAGACGCGAAGGTCGCGTTGGAGACGCGGCTGTTAGAGAGGGAGCGCATTGAAGAGGAGCTTTCATATGCAGCCTTTCACGACGATCTGACCTTGTTGCACAACCGGGCTTATCTTATGTCCAGGTTGCTGAGTATGTTCACTGCGAGCAAGCCTCACTATGTACCTGCGGCCACGGTACTTTTTCTAGACCTTGACCGATTTAAATTTGTCAACGATAGCCTTGGCCACAGCGCAGGTGATCATCTCCTGAAAGTCGTCGCGCGGCGCCTTGAAAGCTGTATCCGGGCAGACGATATCTTTGCCCGCATTGGCGGCGACGAATTTGCAATTCTACTGGCTGGGGATGAAACGGCTCCTCTAGCCATTGAGCTCGCTCAACGCATCGTTAGCCAGCTCAGCCAGCCAGTTGCGATTGATGGCCAAGATATTTTCACGTCCTGCAGCCTGGGCATTGTCACAACTGACGCCTCACACGAAACACCTGAAGATTTGCTTAGAGACGCTGATGTAGCGATGTACGCCGCTAAGAAGAAGGGGCGTGGCCGCTGGACGATATTTGATGCCTCAATGCGAAAGGCTGCTATTGATGCACTCCTGATGCAGAACGCGCTGAAGCAAGCCATTGCGCGCGAAGAGTTTTCAGTTGTTTACCAGCCGATTTATAACGTCAAGACCGGTGAAATAAGTGGCGTCGAAGCTTTGGTCAGATGGCTACATCCAGAGCTGGGGCATGTGCCTCCAGACGTCTTCATCCCGGTAGCGGAAGATATCGGTGTCATTCATGAGTTGGGCCATTGGGTCATGCAACAAGCTTGCACAGAACTAATGCGCTGGAAGCACGAATTTCCTTCTCTACGATTGCATTTGAATGTGAACGTATCAGGTACTGAGCTCATTCGTCCTGGTTATGTAGCTCAAGTCAGCAATGTGCTGTCGACCACGGGAGTTTGCGCACACGAGCTTCAGATTGAAATTACGGAATCTGTTTTTCTTCACGAACCTGAGATGACCGCAAGCGTGCTGGAGGGGGTTCGGCAGCTAGGTATTCGCGTGGCGCTTGATGACTTCGGTACGGGCTACAGTTCCCTAGGATATATTGATCGCTACCCGCTCGATGCCATCAAAATCGACCGTTCCTTCGTTTCTAGAATGATGTCCTTCGACCGAAGTGATGCCATCATCAGAAGTATACTTTCCCTTGGCAGGACGTTGAATTTGGCTATCACAGCGGAGGGCATTGAGACGCTCGCTCAGCTCCAACGATTGAAAGAAATGGATTGCCCATTCGTGCAAGGGTATCTATTCAGCCCTCCAGTACGTGCGGAAGAATTATCTACATTGCTGCAGTCCTGGTCAGCGAGCTGAGGGATAGTAAATTGTGGTGAGCCTGTCGTAGTTGCTTATGATAACGATGCGTCCCCAACGTTTTTATGGCCATTTCGAAACTCTATATGATTCGGATGCCAACGGGCTGGGGACTAATGACGGCCCGGCTTGTTAGTGTTGATTGAAAATTGACACAAAACGGAGTGCAGAAAAACGGGCTGCGGCAATCAGAATCCGCGCCACTCGAGTCCAGTCTTGGACGGAGGACTTTATTCCAGAAGGGTTCTCACTAGCGGCGCGATTAAAATCAGAGTTGTACAAAACCTGTACATAAGATACGGTCTGTACAGATTTTAACGATAGCGAAAATTTTCGCTGCGCTCAAGCAGCAGGGGTTACCCATGCAATTGATAAGCTTTGGATCTAATGACATCGAAAATACTCTCGCCAAAATGTCGGCTGGACAGCTCGATAAGGTTGCATTTGGAGCTATCCAGCTGGACGCGTCCGGTAAAATCCTGCAGTACAACGCTGCGGAAGGTGACATCACGGGCCGCAAACCGAGCGAAGTAATTGGAAAGAATTTTTTCCGTGATATTGCACCTTGCACCAATAGACCCGAGTTCCAAGGGCGCTTCGCCGATGGTGTCAAGAATGGCAGCCTCAACACCATGTTCGAATATGTCTTCGACTATCAAATGAAGCCCACGAAAGTAAAAGTGCACATGAAGAAGGCCCTCATTGGCGAAGCCTATTGGGTTTTCGTAAAGCGTCTCTGATCCCTCGTTTACATTAATCAGCCAGAAAGGATGACCTTGAACCGACTTGAACTGGATAAAGCCAGTATCCTGGCCGTTATAATCTCTGTACTGGCTGATGAACTGAAAACCCTGCGCCACCTCTCTTCACACCAGACAGGTAGCGAGCGCTGGAGCGAGTCGACCCTGATAGGGGACTTACAGCAAACATCCTTGCTTGACCACGATGGGATCGCCATAGGCGCCGACTCGCTGGAGCTCCTGAGTTTTGCGACCAGTGTCGCGATGTTCTTCAACATCTATGAAAGCGGTCTTGAAGACTATCTGCTGCGCTTCCAGACACTTGGGGAGTGGGCAGACCTGGTTGTCACTGCCCGCCAGCGGGGATCCAAGAACATTACGTTCGCTACGTCTGGAAGCACGGGTACACCTAAGCAATGCTTACAGCAATGGGATGGCCTAGTCGCCGAGACAACTTTTTTTGCTAAATACTTTGGCTCTGACTCGACTCTTGCGCCGCAACGAATCATCGCACTGAGTCCATGCCATCATATATATGGCTTTATTTTCAGCATATTGTTGCCCTTACAACTGCACGTGCCGGTGATGCGCGCGCCTAAAGCACTGGCAATGGCCCACCAGCGCAAACTACGGGCAGGCGACCTGATGATTGGCTTTCCGTTTATCTGGCGACAATTAAGTCGTCAGGGCAGCCGCTTTCCGTCCGGGATTACAGCGATCACCTCTACTAGCCCCTGCGACCCTACGATAATCAGCGAGCTCAGCAGTCAAGGCGTGGATCGCATGGTCGAGGTCTACGGCTCAAGTGAAACAGCCGGAATCGGGGTTCGAAGCGATCCCGGGTTACCCTTCCAGCTACTTCCGCGATGGCAACACGGCAGTCATGCCAACACCCTTGCCGAGTGTGAAACTGGCATTGAGTATGAATTGAGTGATCACGTGAAGTGGCTGGGCCATGCACATTTTCTGCCTGAAGGTCGTCGCGATGAGGTTGTACAGGTGGCTGGGATCAATGTGTTTCCGTCTCGCATCACCGAGCGTTTGCAGTGTCTTCCCGAGATTGCGGCTGCAGCTGTTCGGCTTATGTCCGCACTCGAAGGTGACCGCCTGAAAGCGTTCATCGTGCCCGCCGAGGATCATGTTGACCAGGAGGCTCTGGAGGCATTCCTGCATGCTTGGTGCATGCGTAATCTAACAGCAGTGGAACGCCCCAAAGCGTTCACTTTTGGCCCGACGCTGCCGCATAACTTAATGGGTAAACAGAGCGACTGGTCTATAAAGGGCGGGGTTTCTGCGGAGCCTTAACCAACGGGAATCTTGCGCTGAGGCGGTAATCGCCTTGGCCCCTCCGGGGTAGAACCCAAGCGTTCTATACGAACCTGGTCGACCCAACGGCGCAAGGCGGTAGGGCCAATATCCAGGCTGGCACAACATCGGGAACTGACTGACCCTCGTCCAGCACCATGCTGGCGGCCTTGAGTTTGAACTCACTGGAATAAGATTTACGCATATCCAAACACCTCAGATTTGGCCGCCATGATAGCGCCCGATTGAAGTGTCCAAAATCATTAGGCCAGTTCAGCCTGCTCGCGATGGCGGCCTCTCAGTAACTGTGATTCTGGACCGTGATCCTCTTGAAGGAGCACACGTGATGGACTCGAAGCGCTGAAAGGCGATGATGGCCTGAAAGACGTAATCAATTTGCTCGACCCGCAAGCTGGTCGTCGCGCTCCCCCGGGCGAAACTCAGGCACTCGTAAGCCTCGCCAAGTGAAGTTCTATAAAAGCCCTCACACAGGCGAAGTCGTCGAAACCAAAGGCGGCAATCACAAGACCTTGAAAGAATGGAAAGCAGAACACGGCTGCGCGAACGTTGAGTCATGGCTGACCAGGTGATTTTGGTTTGAGTACAAAAGGGCCTCTATCTGCCAAAGACGATGGTAGTGATGTGTGTGCACTCATTCATGCTTCAGAAATCGACCGCGATGATCGGGAGAAGGCGATTGGCAGGAATCATATTTGCCAAATAGCCGGTAACGGTTGAGGGCGATCTTGTTGTACATCCAGTCGCGGAACGGGCCAGGGATGATTCGGGCGACTTTCAACCAGCGCCATGGTGCAGGTAAGCGATCAAAAATTCTGAACATCGCATCGGAGCGAACGTGGAATTGGTGATCAGCGATTAATACGATTGTGTTGAACTCATGCTGTGGTAGGCCGGCCCACTCGAGCAAGGCCTGCCCCTCAGGAGACTGCACCGTCGCTAGCTTGATCCGATGTGCCCGGTCATGTCGGATGATGAATCTCGCCCACCCATTGCAGAGTTTGCAGGTACCATCGAATAGAACGACTGCTTCGCCTGGTGGCACTAGCCGTCCGCTTCCTGAGCGATGGGGAGCCATATTCCCTTTCAATTCACACTCCATCTGAAAACGGCCTATAGGCATTGTGTGTTGGTTGAGGATTCTCGGCCTCAAGCGATCCTTTCTATGGCGCCTACTCGATTATCCGTTCTGGAACGGCCTTAGGGATCAAGTTCATATCACGCAGTTTGTCGAACACATCGAAAAATGCCTGATCGCTCGCCTGGTAGGCGGTGAAACCCATGGCCCGGCTCTTTGACATATCCGTGACAACTTCGATGGGCCGACCCAGGTCTGCGTCGGTGTGCCATGGGGAGACCAGACGCCCAATATCGGGTTCTTTCAAACCGTGTTCCGCAACTATTTGCGTCCATACGGCTTGGTCGTCAGCCATCTGCTTCTCAAGGGGTGAGAGTGAAGCGGGATAATCGGCAGCAGGCAAGTCGAAGTATTTGGCGATCCTGCTCCACATCCATTTCCAACGAAATACATCGCCGTTAGTGACATTGAATGCCTGGTTGGCTGCAGCCGGCGTGGTGGCCGCCCACAGTTGTTGTTTCGCCAACTGCCGGGCATCCGTCATATCGGTGAGGCTGTCCCACTGCACTCTTGATCCGGGAAACACAAAAGGGCGATTGGTTTGTTTGCAAATCGAGGCGTAGACGGCGAGGGTGGTTGCCATATTCATCGCGTTCCCTACGGCAACCCCGGTGACGGTATGGGGGCGATGAACGCTCCAAGTGAAGCCGTCCTTTTCAGCGGCGGCGAAGAGTTCGTCTTCTTGGGCGTAGTAGAAATTTTCGATGTCCAGACGACCCTGCTCTTCGCGAAAAGGTGTTTGAGGAAGGCTTCCTTTGCCATACGCTTCGAACGGGCCGAGGTAGTGTTTGAGACCAGTAACCAGTGCTACATGCTCAACACTCCTGGCCGGGCGAATGGCGGCGAGTACGTTGCGTACCATGGCGGCATTGACGCGAATATTCTCGGCCTCCGTGGCTTGCCTTGACCATGTGGTAATGAATACATGAGTGGGTTTCAAATCCGCCAGCGCATGTTCCAGCGACGCCGGATCCTGAAGGTCTGCCACGATAGGGATCATTCCGGGGGCCTGCGACGGATGTCGCGACAACGCAGCGACCTGCCACTTATTGTCGATCAGTAACTGACTAATGGCGCTGCCAACGATGCCGCTGGCGCCCACGACCAATGCTGTCTGGGTCATACGTTTCTCCTGGATGTAGGGTTGGGAGTCCGCATAAGCAACAGAGGTTCAAACTAAACCGGATCCGCATTGGCCTCTCTTGTGTGCCAATGTGTGCCAGGCAGATCATTCGCGCCGACTAATCGCTTGGCCATCCACCATCTCCGCTGCTTCGCCCGCCGTGTCAGCTCATCTATGAAATAGGCATACGGATCATGCCCATTCATGCGTGCTTAGATATCCAGGCAAATTTTGCCGAAATGCTGGTTGGTTTCCTGATACTTGAACGCTTCGACAATCTCGCTCAAAGGGAAATGACGATCAATAATCGGGCGCATGCCATTAGCATTGATGGCTCGGACCATGTCTTGCTGCTGGCTGCGGCTACCCACCAATACACCCTGCAGACGCACTTGCTTGATCAGTGCCGGTACAAAATTCATTGCACCGCTTACGCCACTCAATATCCCGATGATGGAGATGTGACCAGCAACCCGAATTGCAATCATCGATTGCTCAAGCGTCGCAGGGCCGCCGACTTCGATGATGTGGTCAACACCGCGGCCACCCGTTAGAGCGCGTGCAGTTTCGCCCCAGTTAAGGTCTTTGCGGTAATTGATCACATGATCAGCACCTAGCGCTTTCAGACGTTCAAGTTTTTCGTCGCTTGAAGAGGTAGCAATGACGGTAGCACCGGCCATTTTAGCGAACTGCAGGGCGAAAATTGAAACGCCACCAGTACCTTGGACTAGCACGGTGTCGCCCGGCTTGAGTGAGTCATCGGCCATCAGGGCGCGCCATGCAGTAAGGCCGGCGGTGGTAAGCGTCGACGCTTCAGCATGGCTGTAGCCAGTAGGCGCGAGAGTGAACGATGTGGCTTTGGCCGTCACTTGCTCACGGGCGTAGCCGTCAATGCCATCACCTGGCACGCTAACAAAGCCTTCAACCAGTGGCACACCGTTGATCCACTCCGGGAAGAAGGTGCTGACGACCGAGTCACCCACCTTGAATTCAGTGACATCTGGGCCGATAGCAATGACTTCACCGGCACCATCGGCCATGGGGATGCGTTTTTCGCTAGGGCCCCACATACCGCTGACCACCGCGAAGTCGTGGTAGTTGAGCGAGTTGGCGTGGAGGCGTACGGTGATTTCGCCACGTGCTGCGGCTCGGACTTCGCTGCTGCCAACCACAACCTTTTCATAGCCGCCACCGGGTTGGACGAAGATAGTTTTGCTGCTCATAGGGGTTTCCTTATATTTTCTAATTACGCGAAATAACGAAATTAAAATTTAAAAATTACAATTCGATAATCAGCCTAGCCGTAAAGTCATCAATCGCCTGCTGATTGCGCCTTCTTCTCGCCATGTGTTGAGCAATTCCGCGTAGAATTCGCGTCCATCTTATGCCACCAATGCCAGCGATATAAGCTTCGCTGCCGCCGAGAGCTGGGTAAATTCGCAATCAAGAAAGAGTCGCATGCCGTCAGAACTCCGTAAAGACCAGGGGTCGCCTGGATATGTCGCAGGGGATCGAAGGCCCGTTCGTGAGACGGTCACGCTTTAAGCACGTCATGCAAGTGATTGAGCTGACGGGCTTATCACGCGACTGCCGAAGGAACGGCTTTCGCGAGCGTTAAGGGGCTCTCGGATCGAAATCGAAGTGGGGATGTGAGGTCTATGCAGGTCCCCGATGACACCAGTCAGTAACAATCCTAGTAAAATTTGTCGAGCTAAGTACCACTCCTTTGAGATGTCCTATGAACTCTGAATTAACTGAAGAAGAAATGCGTCGTGCCCTGTTCGGTTCGGATGAGCCCGAAGTGCAGGTTTCTGCTCCTCCGGTGCAGGAGCCTGTGCCCGAGGTTGTACTTACCAAGCCGGTTGAAGCTCAGATAGTTAAGAAAGCAGTAACGAAAGCGTTTACGCCTAGGCTTAGGGTCACGCTCCGGGTTGGTAATGAATTTGAGGGGAAGATGCACGAGTTGATTCACGAGGCCGATACGTTGAGCTCGTTGCTTGCCGAGCAAGAGGCCGTGAAGGCTGCCAGGAAGAAGTACAAGTATGTTGAAGTAGTATCGGTCAAGTCGATGTAGAGACGCTCCTAGCTTCCTAGTTTAGGCGGTTAATCGTGCCTGCGTCAGGATCATTGAGTATGGTGCCAGCAGTCGCGCTGTGACAAACCGAGTCGTTGGCGACGGTGTGCGACTTGTCGCTACGGGCTTTCATACTTGCCTATCCGCGCTCAGCTTGCTTCATGCATAGATGGTTGTTGGCTGACAATTAGCGAATCCAAGGCCCATGCGCGAGGCTAGTGAGATTGCGTTTTTCATAGGAAAATCTCTTAGATAGACCCTTTTCGGGCAGGACTTGGAGGTTCCGATTGGTGAACTGGGATTGGTTAGCGAGAACCCGGGCTTTTATGCTTAAAAGCGACGGCCAAGCTTTTTACGATGCATCCAATCGACTCATGCCCGGTCGTGCTTCTCATCGGAAACTGACTGCGGTCGCTTGCGATAGTGGCCTATAGCCGCTAATAGTGAGGAGGTGCTTGGAGAGGGCGTGAAGATGATTTCGAGATTTGTTGTTGTCCCTGCAATCCCAACGGAAACGGGATCAACGCGTAAAGGAGTGCGCTTTTACTGCCAGACCGCACCAATAGGCTTCAACCTCTACGACAATGAGGGAAAGCTGCGTCTGAAGACAACCTATCAGACCCGGGAAGAAGCGGAGAGGGAGTGCCTGCGGGTTAACCTGGAGCGGCTTCAGAGCGTCCTATCGGACCGGGAATCCGTGCCTGCTCTATAGGCATTCAATCCCGCATAGTTATCAGGGCCGGATTTCGAAACGAGTGGATCAGAAGCTGGCGGAAGCGCGACTTACCCCATTCTGGCGTCGATGCTCGGTATTCAGGAGCGAACAAACTGCGGTTGCCTCCATCCTGACTTTAAACACACCATGCTTGCTAGCTGAACCTCCCTCTACAAGATCAACGACTCTGTATCGCTTACTGCCATCGTCCAGTGTGGTGTTATCCCGGCGACACCGCCATCGCCTACACTTCATAGGTCTGACTGCGTAGCAAACTCCTCTTGAAGCAGGTTCTGAACAAACCATGACCACATCAAAATTGCCCGTCCGTGCATTGATGCTGATGTTTGTATTGTTTGCGGCACTGCCGCTCCGAGCCGCCCAACTGGACCCTGGCTGGCCACGTGAAATTGTCCGGGAGGACGCGACCCTCATCTACTACCAGCCACAGATCGACGACTGGAAAGATTTCAAGGAGCTGAGCGGTCGAATGGCATTTAGCATTACCCCTCGAGGTAGCAAACCACAGCTCGGCGTGGCCGCGTTCCAGGCGCATACCGATGTGGACCTCGACAACCGCACGGCACTTTTAACCAATCCGCAATTCGCCAGCACCGCGTTTCCCGGTATGGACCCGCAAACCAGCCAAAAGCTGGATCAACTGGTGCGCACGTTTCTCAATCCACAGGCTTCAATGACCCTGTCAGTCGATCGCTTGGTGGCGAGTGTACAAAACAAAAAATCGCCGCCCGTGACAGAGGTCAAGAACGATCCGCCAGCCATCTTAGTGAGCTATGCGCCGGCGATCTTGCTGTATGTCGACGGGGAGCCGACGCTCGCACCGGTCCAGCATTCAGACCTTTCGTTCGTGGTAAATGCCAACTGGCCACTGTTCACAGACTCGGCCAGCCACCAGTACTACCTGTTCACCGGACAGTCATGGATGACCTCGACCGACCTGAAAAGCGGCTGGGTCGAAACGAAAGCGCTTCCCGCCTCGATGTCAAAAGTGCCGGCGGATCCGACGTGGGCAGATCTGAAGCCCTTTATTCCGCTACCCAAAGGGCAAAAGGCCGAGGCGCTTGGCGTGTACTACAGCAGTCCCCCTGCCGAGTTAATTGTCTTTGACGGGCCGCCGGTCTACACCGCGATACCCGGCACCCAATTGGTGGTCGCCAAGAACACTGAGAGCAATGTGTTCGTTTTTTCTCCGACCCGGACGTTCTACTACCTCACCGCCGGCCGATGGTTTTCCGCTCCCGGTCCTGGCGGGCCGTGGACGTTCGCAACGAACCAGCTGCCGCCTGACTTTGCCCTGATACCGCGTGACAGCGAGGCTGCCTGGGTCCTGAGTTCCGTGCCCGGCACACCAGAGGCCGAGGATGCAGTACTGCTCGCACAGATCCCGACAACCGTTGAAGTCAACCCTGCTGCGGCGGCGAGCGCCGTCAAGGTGTCATACAGCGGCGAACCTGAGTTCGAGCCCATTGAAGGCACTGCACTCTCATACGCAACGAACACGCCGGACAAAGTGATCAAGGTCGACAATCGTTACTATGCCTGCACTCAGGGCGTGTGGTTCGACTCGTCGACACCGGCGGGCCCGTGGCAAACCACGACTTCTGTGCCGCCCGCCATCTATACGATCCCACCGAGTTCGCCCGTCTACAACGTCACGTATGTCACGCAGCAAGTCATGCCTACCGGCATGGTGCAGGCAAGTTACACGCCGGGGTATCTCGGTGTGTTCATCGCAGGCGCAGTCGTTGGCGCGATCATCGCGCAAGGGAACGGGTATTACTATCCGCCCTACATCGGTATCGGGGGCGGTCGTTATCCTTCGTATTACCCACGTCCGATGCCCTATGCCTATCGCACATACAACCCTTACACGGGTGCCAGCGGCATCAGAAGAGACGCTTACGGGCCCAATGGCGGCGCGCAATGGGGTGTGTCGTACAATCCCAACACTGGCACCTACGCTCGAGGCGCTGCTGTGTCGGGGCGATACGGCAGCGCCGCTGTCGGCCAGGCCTACAATCCTTACACCGGGGCCTATGGCGCGACGCGTCAAGGCTCGAATGCTTATGGCCAGTGGGGTAGCTCCGTCGTGACGAAGGGTAACCAGTGGGCGGCGACTCAGCATCAGACGACGGCCAGAGGCTCGGTGGGGACGTACCAGAATTCGGCAGGCGGCAAGGCCATTGCCGGCACCAGTATCAATGGCCGTGCGGCGGCGGGCAAAACCGCGAGCGGCGATATGTACGCCGGACGTGACGGCAACGTCTATAAAAACACCAACGGGAATTGGCAAAAATATGATGATGGCTCCTGGTCTTCGGTGAACAAGCCCACGCCAAAAAACGCGTCACCGCCAACACAAAGCGCGCAACCAAAACGCGCTACCGCAGGCGAGGCGGCCAGTTCTGCCACCAACGCGCAACCTGCAAAAAAAACGCAACAACAGCGCACCGAAGTCAATGAGGCAACCACGCAGCAGAGGGCTCGGAGCGCTCAACAACAGCGACCGGCTGCATCGAGTGCCAACAGACCGAGCGCAGGTGCTCAACAGAGTCCTGCCAGCGGCTATAACCGCGCAAATGGCCAAGCATCCATGGGTGAGTTGAACCAGGATAGGCAAAATCGACAGAGAGGTGCGGACCAGACTCGGCGCCACGTTCAGACCCAACGCGGCGGCGGTGACTTTCGACGTTAGCGAACAATCAAACCAGGTGGCGGCTATCTGACTTCCTCGACTTCATAGTTCACGTAGCCGAACTCACTGCTGCGCGCCGCCACGTGTTTGCCGTCCTAGCGGGGGTAGAGTCGAAATCATTCTCGTAGCCAATGTCGCCAGCCCAGCTAGGCTTGTAACGTCAGAAGGGCGTTATCGACGAGGGTATGTTTATGCCAACTCTAAAAACTGCTCTTGTGCTTGCTGGTGGTGGAAGCCTCGGGGCGGTTCAGGTCGGGATGCTGCAGGCTCTGGTTGAGGCTGACGTCGTATTCGACCTGGTGGTGGGAGCGTCGGTCGGCGCCATCAACGGTGCCTACTTCGCAGCCAGACCGAATGCCAAAGGCGTGAGCGAACTCGCGGAGTTCTGGCGCAGTCTGCGTAAGTCAGATGTGTTTCCGTTCTCGGCGTTCGATACCCTCAAGGGCATTCTTAATCGACGTGGGCACTTGCTGAGCGCATCCGCATTGCATCGTTTAGTGAGCAGATCACTGCCGGTCAAATTGATCGAAGACACCGTGTTACCGCTTTATATCGTCACCACCAATTTGCTCAGCGGTGCCGAAGAGCTTCTGTCCAGTGGGAGTGCTGAACAGGCTTTGCTCGCCAGCGCTGCGATTCCGCTTGTGTTTCCCAGCGTGCGAGTCGGAGAAAAGTTCCTGGTCGATGGCGGAGTCAGCAGCAATACGCCGATTGCCAGTGCGGTGGCATTGGGGGCAACACGGGTTCTGGTTCTTCCTACCGGATTCGGTTGTGCCTGCCCATGTCCGCCCAGTGGACTCGTTGCGCTAGCCTTGCACACGCTCAATTTGATGAGCATGCGTCAACTTGTGCGTGACATCGAGTTGTACCGCGACCGCGCAGCCATCCATGTCGTCCCGCCGTTGTGCCCACTGGACGCTTCAGTGTTCGACTTCAACCAGACAGACCAACTGCTGCAACGTGCTTATCAGTCAACCCAAGTCTGGGTAGAAGAGGGCGGATTGATTCGCGATGGAATACCCGATTCGCTACTCGCCCATACTCATCATTTTGGTGAAGGGTGATCTTCGCCAATCAAAAGACAGGTCTACCGATTGATGTGAAGCAGGGGGCGCATCATTTGCTCAGTGTGTTGCTGGGCATTCGAGTTTTGGCACGGCTTAATCCCGTTCCCGCGTGTGTAACAGACGCCATTAGTATTGCAATGAACTGCGTAACGCATCGGATCTCACGTTTCCACACGTTCTCATCAATTACGTTTAGCAGACGTACTGAGTGCTAGCCAGTCTCCAAAGCGTCAGATATGGAAACGGAGATTCGTGACAGGGCGACCTAAGGGAAAGTGTGAGGATGGAGCGCCAACATTACTGATTTTTCAGCAAGCGGGGTTTTGTGGAAAAGCGACCGGGGATAAGTGGAAATGAACAGAGGACTGGCTTCCTAAAGGCATATGGAATTTAACATAATATACATTATGCGTAACCATTGGTTAACGCTTTGCCCTGGTGATACGCTTCTTTTAAGCACCGAATGATCTAACACGACTAAACAGGTATTTAGTTTAGTTATATCTGATGGCTACTTGGCAATGCCGGTTTTCCGCTCCGTGTGTGAGTTATCAGCCACCACGGTGAATCCTGCCCCTAGATTGGTTTCTGCTCGGGTCACGGGCTGAGCTGTTGGCTGCTCGCTCGATTGCGACTGTTGCTCCTGCGCACGTTGGTTACGACTGGTAAACCATGGATCAAAGGCGCCATGACTGACGAACACCAGGCACGCACTTTTAGGGACATCAATCGGCGTTCCCTGCTGGGTGTAACAGTTACAGGACCCGCGGGATTCGGAACTCATGCAAGCAGCCACACGAGGAAAATCGGTTGGTGCTGTGAGCTGGTCATAAACCGGCGC
>NZ_JBEOPS010000015.1:0-179899 GCF_040310305.1 Pseudomonas sp. HY13-MNA-CIBAN-0226 | reverse complement strand
AATTGGTAGACACGCCAGCTTCAGGTGCTGGTGACCGCAAGGTCGTGGAAGTTCGAGTCTTCTTCTGGGCACCAATTTCGAGCTTGAGATTAGATCAATTTCAAGACTCGCACAAAAACCCGCGAAAGCGGGTTTTTTGCATTATAAGCTTTTGATTTATTAAAATTAAATCAGGGGTTTACAGATCAAAAAGCTCTCCGTATAGTGCGCCACATCAACAGCGGCAACGCTGAAGATTATGCCCAGATGGTGAAATTGGTAGACACGCCAGCTTCAGGTGCTGGTGACCGCAAGGTCGTGGAAGTTCGAGTCTTCTTCTGGGCACCAATTCAAATTCAAGGTTTCGGCCTTGGATTTCACAAAAACCCGCGAAAGCGGGTTTTTGCGTTTCTGGCTTCAGAAATCTGTATTCGGCATCAATTCCCCTGTAGGAGCTGCCGAAGGCTGCGATCTTTTGATCTTGATTGTTGACTGATCTGAAGTCGCTGAAGATCAAAAGATCGCAGCCTTCGGCAGCTCCTATGGTGGGTTGGCGTGCATTCGCCCTTTTCCCGCACAGGCATTCCCACCCCCGCAAAGCGCACTTGAGAAACAATATCGTTTATAATTGTTTCAAGTTTTTGCAATGCGACAGTGAGGAACCCTGCGAATGATGCTTCGAAATACCCTGCGCCGCGGCCTGACCATCACCCTGCTCGGCCTGGCAATCGCCACTCCCCTCACCCAGGCTGCTGATCCAGTTTCCCTGACACTCTATAACGGTCAACACAAGGAAGTGGGCGACGCCGTCGCCAAGGCCTTCGAAGCCAAGACCGGCATTCACGTCAATGTGCGCAAGGGCAGCAGCAACCAGCTGGCCAGCCAGGTTGTCGAAGAGGGCGAGCGCTCCCCTGCCGACGTGATCTATACCGAAGAATCGCCTCCGCTGAACAAACTCGGGCAACAGGGCGTGCTCGCGCCTACCGATGCAGCCACCCTCGCCGTGCTGCCCAAGGACTATGTTGCCGCGGACGGCACCTGGATCGGCATCACCGCCCGGGTTCGTGTAGTCGCCTACAACCCCAAGCTGATCGACGAAAAAGACCTGCCCAAGTCGGTGATGGAGTTCTCCGACCCGAAATGGCAAGGCAAAGTCGGCTTCGTGCCCACCAGCGGCGCATTCCAGGAACAGGCAGTCGCCATCATCAAGGTGCACGGTATGGACGCCGCCGAAGAATGGCTGACCGGCCTGCGCGCATTCGGCAAGACGTACAGCAACAACATGGTCGCCCTCAAGGCTGTTGAAAACGGCGAAGTCGCTACCGTGCTGGTGAACAACTACTACTGGTTTGCCCTGCAGCGGGAAAAAGGCCAGCTGGACTCCAAACTGCATTACTTCACCGGCGGTGACGTCGGCGGGCTGATCACCGTTTCCAGCGCAGCCGTGCTCAAATCCAGCAAGCATCCCAAGGAAGCCCAGCAGTTGCTGGCCTACATGGCGAGCGAAGAAGGCCAGCGCGTGATCACCCAAACCACCGCCGAGTACCCGCTGCACAAAGGCATGCAATCGGACCGAGGCCTCAAGCCGTTCAGCGAGCTGGAAGCACCGAAAGTCACCCCCGCCGACCTCGGCAATGCCGAAGAGGCACTGGACCTGGAACGTGACGTTGGCTTGAACTGATGAGCGCATCGTTATCCGCCCCCGCCTCGCGCGGGGGTTATGTTCCGCGTCGCAAGCGGCCTTCTATCTGGCTGTTACTGCCCGTTTTGCTACTGGTTGTGCTCAGCCTTCTACCGCTGGTGTATGTCGGCCTCAAAACCTGGCAGGCCGGCTGGGCCGAGGCGCTGCATTTGCTCTGGCGGCCGTATGTGTTCGGCCTGCTGCGCAATACCCTGGCACTGATGGTCGGCGTGACGGTCGCCTGTGGGGTGATCGGGCTGTCGCTGGCCTGGCTGCTGGAACGCAGCAACCTGCCAGGGCGGCGACTATGGGGGGTGATTCTATGCCTGCCATTCGCGGTACCCGCGTTTGTCAGCAGCTTCACCTGGGTATCTCTGAGCGCAAGCTTTGAAGGCCTGGGCGGGGCGATTCTGGTGATGACCCTGTCCAAGTACCCGCTGATCTTCCTGCCCGTCGCTGCCACCTTGCGCAATCTGGACCCGTCCCTGGAAGAGTCCGCCCGCACCCTCGGGCAGAATCGCTGGGGCGTGTTTTTCCGGGTCACGCTGCCGCTCCTATGGCCGTCCTTGCTCGCAGGCTCCCTGCTGATTGCCCTGCACATGCTGGTGGAATTCGGCGCACTGTCGATCATTGGCCTGCAGACTTTCACTACAGCGATCTACCAGCAGTTCGAGCTGGAATTCAGCAACGCCAACGCGGCAATGCTTTCGGCGGTACTGTTGGCGCTGTGCCTGATACTGCTCTGGCTCGAGCTTAAAGTGCGCGGCAAGGGTCGACACGTGCGCACCGGCCAGGGCGCTGCGCGACAGGCTGCACAGGTTCGCCTGGGGCCCTGGGCTGTCGCGGGACAGGCGTACTGCCTGATGCTGGCAATCATCGGCACCGGCATTCCTTTGGGGATGCTGGCGTACTGGCTGGCGGTGGGTTCGTCGGCGGCCTTTCCCGTAGCAGCGATCAGCGAGGCGTTGCTGTCGTCGCTTGCTCTTTCGCTGGGCGGCGCGGCGCTGTGTCTTGTGCTGGCAGTGCCGGTGGGCTTGCTGGTGGTGCGCTACAAGGGCCGGCTGGCGATCTGGGCCGAGCGCCTGCCCTACCTGCTGCATGCGTTGCCAGGCCTGGTGATCGCACTGACGCTCGTTTATTTCGCCCTGCACTACGTACCGGTGCTGTACCAGACTTCGGCATTGCTGCTGATCGCTTATGCGCTGCTGTTTCTACCGCTGGCCCAGGCACCGATCCGCACGGCATTGAACAAGGCTGCGCCGCAGCTGGAAGAGGCGGCTCGCACGCTGGGAGCGTCGTCCTTCAGCGCGTTTTGCCGGGTGACGCTGCCGATCATTTTCCCGGCGCTGGGGGCGGCGTTCGCCCTGGTGTTCCTGGACGCGATGAAGGAGCTGACGGCCACGCTGCTGCTGAGCCCAACCGGGCTCAATACGCTGGCGACCGAGGTGTGGGCGCATACCGCGAATGTGGAATTCGCGGCGGCAGCGCCTTATGCGGCGCTGTTGATTATGGTGTCGGGGTTGCCGGTGTATTTGTTAACTACCCGGATGTATCTCAGCCGCTGAGACTGCTATCGCGGGCTAGCCCGCTCCCACAATGTTCTTCGGTGAACACACAATCTGTGCTCAACAGAAGTCACTGTGGGAGCGGGCTTGCCCGCGATAGCGTCAGACCTGCCAATACAAAACCTAAGCCCTGAACTGCCCCAGGCTCGCCTTCAGCTGTGCCGCCAACCCATCCAGCACCTTGCCGCTGGCAGTGGTCTCGACAACCGCCTGAGCGGCCTTCTCCGCTTGGGCATGAATGGTTTCAACCCGTCCCCGCACCGCCTGCGCGCCTTGCGCCTGGTGCGCCGCCGCCTGCGTTGCCAGGCCGATGGCCGCATGCACCTGTTCGACCGAGGCCTGCACCGACTGCTGCAAACGCGCACTGTCACGCAATACCAGCAAGCCTTCATTGGCCTGGCGCCCAGCCTGGCCAATCGCGGCCACAGCCTCGCGTGCGCCTTGCTGCAAGGCGACGATATGCGCCTGAATGTCACCGGTTGAGCTCTGGGTCTTGCTGGCCAACGCCCGCACCTCATCTGCCACCACCGCAAACCCGCGACCGGTTTCCCCGGCACGGGCCGCCTCGATGGCCGCATTGAGCGCCAACAGGTTGGTTTGCTCGGCGATCCCGTGGATCACCGTCAAAACCACTTCAATCTGCTCGCTCTGCAGCGCCAGGCGCTCGATAACCTTGGCCCCGGTATCCACCTGCCCGGCCAGCGCCTCGATCAGGCTGCCCACTTTTGCCGAGGTCCGGGTGTTCTCATCGGTCGCCGAGCGAATGTCCACCACCTGCTGCAAGGCGGCCTGCATCGCATGACTTTCCGACTGCGCCTCATCGGCCATTTGCGAGAGCGCCCGCAGGCTCTCGGCCACTTCATCGCGCTGCATCCCCGCCGCCGCATCAGCCCCGGCATTGCGCAGGGTCATCGCGCCGATTTCCACGCCAGTGCGCTGAGCCACATCCCCGGCTTCGCGCACGATGGGTTGCAACTTGTCGACGAAGCGGTTGACCGCCGAGGCCATGTCGCCGATTTCATCCTTGCTGCTGATCTGCACGCGCTTGGTCAGGTCGCCCTCACCCGCCGCAAGGTCGTCCATGGCGGCAATCAGCAGCTTCAGACGGTTGACCACACGCCGGCCGAGCACTACCGCCAGTAACAGCAGCACACCAAAGCCAACCACGGCCAGGCTCATGCCTATGCGCCAGCGCAATGTACCCGCGGCCTCCTGCACAGTGGCGGCGGTGTTGGCTTTCATGTCCGAGGCGGTCGATTGCGCCGACTGCAGGCGCGCACGCATGGCCGTGGCGCTGTCGGCAGCGGCGCCCTTGAGGCTGTCGGCGACCAGTTGGTCGCTGCTGCCAATCAACCCCGAGAAGCGCTTGTCGAGGGCCGCCAGGTCGGCTTCAACCGAGGCAGTCGAGACGCCCATCAGGACCTTGCCGATTTCCACCCCATTGGGGTTGATCGAGGCTTCGAGGTAGTAAACCGACGGATCGTTCTTTGCCGCATCCAGCACCTTGTCCAGCGCGCGCTCGCCCTGGCCTTTTTCCAGCAGGGCCTTGTTGATCGGGTTCTCACGGTTCAGATAACGCGTGAGGTGCTGCCCGGTGGCGTCGTCATACACCACAAACAGCACGTTGGGATTGCGCTGCGCCCGGCGGGCGAACTCCGAGAGTGTCGGGACGTCGCTGTCCCACATGGCACGGGGTGCGACCGAGGCCAGCAGCTGAGCCATGTCGTTGGCGGAATCCTTGAGATCCTTTTCCAGGGTCGCACGCAGTTGCGCCTGCTCCTCTTCCAGTTTCGAGGACAAACCCGCCGTGAGGCGCTGACGCGTGCTGGTGGAAAGGTTGTCGAGACTCGACGTGACCTCACGCCCGGCCTGCTCGAGCTCGCCGGACAGCTTTTGACTGTCGGCGCCCAGGCGCACAGCCAAATCAGCTTCCAGCGCAGTCACCGTGCTCCGTGTCAGGGCTACGGCCACCAGTACTTGCACCAAAAGAGCGATACCGAGGGTAACGAACACGGGCCGCAACAAACGGCTTTGTAACAATGAGAGAACGGCTGACACTAGGAATCCCTCTGCTTGACGCCATTAAATTGATGGCATCCCACAAAAGATGCACTTAATGAAGATCACAGCAAAGGTCATGCCGCCGGCTGAGCAGAAACGACAAAGGCCCCAATTAAGGGGCCTTTGTGTTTTACATCAACAGCTTATTAAGCGAACGGGTGACGCAGAACGATGGTTTCGTTGCGGTCCGGACCCGTCGAAATAATGTCGATCGGCGCGCCGATCAGCTCTTCAACACGCTTGATGTAGGCACGGGCGTTAGCTGGCAGCTCTTCAAGGGTTTTGGCACCCACGGTCGACTCGGTCCAGCCCGGCACTTCTTCGTACACAGGCACCAGGCCCACGTAGCTGTCAGCGTCGGTTGGAGCCACGGCCTTGCCTTCTGCATCCTGGTAGCCGACGCAGATATTGATGGTTTGCAGGCCGTCGAGTACGTCCAGCTTGGTCAGGCAGATGCCCGAGATGCTGTTCACATCGATAGCACGACGCAGGATAACGGCGTCGAACCAGCCACAACGACGGGCACGGCCGGTAGTCGCGCCGAACTCGTGGCCTTGTTTGGCCAGGTGCGCACCGACTTCGTCGAACAGCTCAGTCGGGAAAGGACCCGAACCTACGCGAGTGGTGTAGGCCTTGGTGATGCCCAGGATGTAGTCCAGGAACATGGGACCAACACCCGAGCCAGTCGCAACGCCACCAGCGGTGGTGTTGGAGCTGGTCACGTACGGGTAGGTACCGTGGTCGATGTCCAGCAGCGAGCCTTGGGCGCCTTCGAACATGATGTCTTTGCCAGCGCGACGCAGGTCGTGCAGTTCGGCAGTCACGTCCAGCATCAGCGGCTTGAGCAGCTCAGCGTATTCCTTGCACTCGGCCAGGGTCTTGTCGAATTCGATGGCCGGCTCTTTGTAGTAACCCACCAGCATGAAGTTGTGGTAGTCCACCAGTTCACGCAGCTTGTCTTCAAAGCGCGGCATGTTGAGCAGGTCGCCCACACGCAGGCCACGACGCGCGACCTTGTCTTCGTAAGCCGGGCCGATACCGCGACCGGTGGTGCCGATCTTCAGCTCGCCACGGGCTTTTTCACGGGCCTGGTCCAGCGCAACGTGGAAGGACAGGATCAGCGGGCAGGACGGGCTGATACGCAGGCGCTCACGCACCGGTACGCCTTTCTCTTCCAGCTTGGTGATCTCACGCAGCAGGGCGTCCGGTGCAACCACCACGCCGTTGCCGATCAGGCACTGCACGCCTTCGCGCAGCACGCCCGACGGGATCAGGTGCAAGACGGTTTTTTCGCCGTCGATCACCAGGGTGTGACCCGCGTTGTGGCCACCTTGGTAGCGCACTACGGCGGCAGCATGTTCGGTCAGCAGATCAACGATCTTGCCTTTGCCCTCATCACCCCATTGGGTGCCCAGGACTACGACATTCTTACCCATAACACTTGTCCTCTTCGCGCAAACTTGGTGCCGGCCACGGGCCGACAGGAAAACTCAAGAAGCCAGTGGCGATACTTGCCACAGCCCGTTCTGCTGAATCAATTGCCGGTCGCAGTCCGCTTCACGGGCGGCGGCCAAAGGTTGCCCAGGCAACGCCTGAACGACACGCTGACCCTCACTGCGCAACTGGCAAACCTGCTGCCAGAGTGCCGCATCCGTACTGTCAGGCATCCAGATACCGCCAGACGGTAGCTGGATTTCAGCACGCCCCAGGGTCACCAGGGTTTTCAAATCGGTGGAGAAGCCGGTGGCCGGGCGGGCACGACCGAAGTCGGCGCCGATGTCGTCGTAACGACCACCCTGGGCGATGGACTGGCCAACACCCGGCACGAACACGGCAAACACCACACCGGTGTGGTAGTGGTAACCACGCAATTCGCCCAGGTCGAAGTACAGCGGTAATTCCGGGAAGCGTACGGACAGCCGTTCGGCGATTGCCAGCAGGTCGTCCAGCGCAGCCAGTACCGGCGCCGGCGCATGAGCCAGGCGCTCACGGGCCGCTTCCAGCACTTCACGCCCGCCGCACAGGTCGACCAATGCCCGCAGCATGCCCGACAAATCGGCAGGCAAGCCCTCGGTCAAGGTAATGACCTCGTCGATGGCCTTGCGTTGCAGCGCGTCGAACAACTGCTGCTCGACTTCACCGGACAAACCGGCGGCGCGCGCCAGGCCACGGTAAATGCCTACATGCCCCAGGTCCATGTGCACGTCCGGCACATCGGCCAGCTGCAGCATGGCCAGCATCAGGCTAATGACTTCCACGTCGCTGCTCGGGCTACCGTCGCCGTACAGCTCGGCGCCCAGCTGAATCGGGCTGCGCGAGGACGACAAGGCGCGCGGCTGCGCGTGCAGGACGCTGCCGGCATAGCACAGGCGGCTCGGGCCTTCGCGACGCAGGGTGTGCGCGTCGATGCGCGCCACCTGCGGCGTGATGTCGGCACGAAAGCCCATCTGCCGGCCCGACTGTGGGTCGATGACCTTGAAGGTACGCAGATCGAGGTCCTGGCCCGCGCCGGTCAGCAGGGATTCCAGGTACTCGATATGGGGAGTCACGACAAACTCGTAACCCCAGCTCTGGAACAGATCCAACACCTGGCGGCGCGCTACTTCAATGCGCGCTGCCTCCGGTGGCAGTACTTCTTCGATGCCATCTGGCAGCAGCCAGCGGTCTACCGTTGCCATTACGCCATTCCCCTATGATCCGGGCGGCCAGCCGTTGGGCGAGCCTTGAGTGAAGCAGAAAATGGCCGGCTCATGCGCAAATCAGCGCGCATGAACAACAGGGCGAAAAGCCTGCAATCGGCTTCGCCTGCCATTTCCCTCGAAAAACCTGTCGAGTCGTTCAACTCGGGTGCCTGCATAAAAACAGCAATCAAACGTGCAGACGCAAAAAAGCCGGGAATTTCCCGGCTGCCGCATCATACACACGTTTTCCCAAAGGATCACCCCGCCCGAGGCTTTAGCCGCCAGGCGGGGGATGATTCAGGTCAACGCCGTATCAAGGCTTGGCTTTTTCCAGGTAACGGAAGAAGTCGCTGCTTGGGTCGAGGACCATGACGTCGGATTTGTTCGCGAAGCTTTCACGGTAGGCTCGCAGGCTACGATAGAAACCGTAGAACTCCTGGTCCTGGCCGTAGGCCTTGGAGTAGATCGCCGCTGCCTGGGCGTCGCCGTCACCGCGAACCTCTTCAGATTCACGATAGGCCTCAGCCAGCAGCACTCGACGCTGACGATCGGCGTCGGCACGGATGCCTTCAGCCAGTTCGTTACCTTTGGCGCGGTGCTCGCGAGCTTCACGCTCACGCTCCGAACTCATGCGTTCGAATACGCTGCGGTTCACTTCCTTCGGCAGGTCGATGGCCTTGACCCGAACATCGACAACTTCGATGCCCAGCTCTTTTTCGGCCATCTTGTTCAGCGAAGCGGTGATGTCAGACATCAACGCATCACGCTCGCCCGAGACAACCTCGTGCAACGTGCGCTTACCAAACTGGTCACGCAGGCCCGATTCCAGACGACGGGACAGACGCTCGTCAGCGATCTGCTTGAGGCCGGATGTAGCGGTGTAGAAGCGCTCGGCATCTTTCACGCGCCACTTGGCGTAGGCATCGACCATGACGGCTTTCTTTTCCAGCGTCAGGAAACGTTGTGTCGGTGCATCCAGCGTCATCAGGCGCGCGTCGAATTTGCGCACCTGGTTAACGTAAGGCACTTTCACATGCAGGCCCGGCTGAACGTCAGCCTGGACCACGCGACCGAACTGCAGCAACACCGCACGCTCGGTCTGAGCCACGATGTAGAAGCAGTTCCAGGCAGCGATCGCCACGACGACCACGACAATAAGGGCGATCAGCGATTTATTGCTCATCAGCGACTCTCCCTGGTACGTGTCTGCTGTTGCTGCAGATCAGCTGCTGCACGCGCATTCGCTTCATTGCTGGTGGCTGCTGCGCCCGTCACCGGAGCGCTGGTGCTGCGACCACTGTCAATCATCTTGTCCAGCGGCAAGTACAGCAGATTGCTCTGGCCATTCTTGTTACCGGTCACGAGAACCTTGCTGGTATTGCTGAAGACTTCCTGCATGGTGTCCAGGTACAGACGCTCGCGGGTAACTTCAGGTGCCTTGCGATACTCGCTGACCAGTTTGGTGAAGCGATCTGCCTCACCCTTGGCGCGCGAGACGGTTTCGTCGCGGTAGCCGTTGGCATCTTCAAGGATGCGCTGGGCCTGACCACGGGCTTCCGGCACGACACCGTTGGCGTAGGTTTCAGCCTGGTTGCGCGAACGCTGCTCGTCTTCACGGGCACGGATCACATCATCGAAGGCTTCCTGTACTTCACGCGGTGCCGCTGCGCTCTGTACGTTGACCTGGGTGATGGTAATACCGGTGCGATAGGTATCCATGAAGCGTTGCAGGCGCTCCTTGATTTCGCTGGCCATCAACTCACGACCTTCGGTCAGTACCTGGTCCATGGCGGTGGAACCCACCACATGGCGCAAGGCGCTTTCAGTCGCGTGCTGCAGGCTGATTTCCGGCTGATCGACGCTCAGCACGAAGTCCTGCAGGTTGCTGATCCTGTACTGCACGGTCAGCGGCACTTCGACGATGTTCTCGTCTTCAGTCAGCATTTGACCCTGCTTGGTGTAGGCACGCTCACGCGTGACGTTTTCCAGGTACTTGCGATCGATTGGCGGGAAGTAGATGTTCAAGCCCGGGCCAACCGTTTCGTAGTACTTGCCGAAGCGCAGCACCACGGCTTGCTCCTGCTCGTCGACGACATAGACCGCGCTGTACAGCCAGACAGCCGCCAGCACGACGAGGACGACGCCAAGAATGCCGCCGAAGCCTCCACTCTTGCCCGAACCGCCGCCGTCATCACCACGTTTCTTACCACCACCGAACAACCCGTTCAGGCTTTCCTGCAGCTTTCGGAAGGCCTCGTCGAGATCCGGTGGTCCCTTGCGGTCGCCGTTATTGCGGCGCTTGCCACCCCAAGGATCCTGATTATTCGAGTTGCCACCCGGCTCATTCCAAGCCATAGCGCTCTCCATCTGATAAAGCAAAGACGCACCCACGGCGCGCCGACCAATGCTACAGAATGCCTGCGACTGCGGCACAACCGCTTTCTCAGGCTTTTATTGCAAAGTGTGTTGCTCGATGAACTCTGTCGGCACAACGCCTTCACGGCTGACCAGCCGATTGAGCTCCGAGCGCGGCAATCGAACGGCCAGCAAGCTGACCCCTTCTTCGTCGTATTCTTCTTTCTGCACCGCACCGAGGTCGAAAAACTGCGCACGCAGTCGAGCGAATCGTTGCGGCAAGCGCAAGGTACCCACAAACAGCTCACTGCCCAGCAACTCGGCAATGGCTTGCTCCAGCAACTCCAGGCCACTGCCATCACGCGCCGACAACCAGACCCGTAGAGGCTTGCCGTTTTCGTCGCGCTGGATTTGTGGCTCAACGCCTTCAAGCAAATCGAGTTTGTTATAGACCTCGAGGATCGGCAAGTCCTGGGCACCAATCTCGCCCAGCACCACCATCACCTGTTCGATCTGCAACATGCGATCCGGCTCGGCCGCATCGATCACGTGCAACAACAGATCGGAGTTGCTCGACTCTTCGAGGGTAGACCGAAATGCCTCGACAAGCTTGTGTGGCAAGTGGCGAATGAAACCCACAGTGTCGGCCAGGACGATCGGCCCCAGGTCGTCCAGTTCCAGACGGCGCAAGGTCGGGTCCAGGGTGGCAAACAGCTGGTCAGCCGCATACACATCGGATTTCGTCACGTTGTTGAAGAGCGTGGACTTGCCGGCGTTGGTATACCCCACCAGGGAAACGGTAGGGATATCCGCGCGCGTACGGCCACGTCGCGACTGCTCGCGCTGGCTGCGCACTTTTGCCAACCGGCCCTTGATCTGACGCAGGCGAACCCGCAGCAGACGGCGGTCGGTTTCCAGTTGGGTTTCACCCGGGCCACGCATGCCGATACCGCCACCTTGACGTTCAAGGTGAGTCCAGCCACGAACCAGGCGGGTGCTCATGTGGTCAAGCTGGGCCAGTTCTACCTGGAGCTTGCCTTCATGGGTACGGGCGCGCTGGGCGAAAATATCGAGAATCAGACCGGTGCGGTCAATCACGCGACACTCGAAAACTCGTTCGAGGTTACGTTCCTGACTCGGCGTGAGGATGTGATTGAAGATCACCAGGTCTGCCTTCTCGGCATGGACCAGGTCGCGCAGTTCCTCGACCTTGCCACTGCCGATCAGGAATTTGGCGGTTGGCCGATGACGCGGCACGTTAAAAAACGCAACGGTCTCGGCGCCGGCCGAATTAGCCAACTCCTGAAACTCCTGCGGATCTTCGCGCGCCTCAGGGTCCTGTCCATCCAAGTGAACGAGGATCACTCGCTCACCACCACCGTGGCGCTCAAAGAACAAAGGAGACTCCTATCAGGCGTTACCTGGCTCAGCGTCACCCGCTTCGGATTCGGTTGCGCTAGGCAGACGAATTGGACGAACCGGCACCACTGTCGAGATAGCGTGCTTGTAAACCATCTGGCTCACGGTGTTCTTCAGCAGGATAACGAACTGGTCGAAAGACTCGATCGTGCCTTGCAGTTTGATCCCGTTGACCAGGTAGATGGAAACCCCAACTTTCTCTTTACGTAAAGTATTCAGGTAAGGGTCTTGTAGCGAATGCCCTTTTGACATGTGCCGCACTCCTTTAAGGATTCAAAATAAAAATAGGTAAACAGATGGCTTGTGGCCGTCACACCCCCAAGGATAGACGGCAATTGCAAGGACTCAGCTCAATATGGAGATGGTCCCCAGGTATTTCAAGGCGCGCGGCAGATTGTCGCAATCCAGGCTGTCCAACCAATGTAAGTCAGCCCAGCTGCGCAGCCAGGTGAACTGACGCTTTGCCAACTGGCGCGTAGCAATAATTCCACGCTCCTGCATCTCGGCTTGCGTCAGCTTGCCATCCAGGTAGTCCCAGACTTGTCGGTAGCCTACTGCACGTATAGAGGGCAACCCGGCATGCAGGTCACTTCGTTTACGCAGGGCTACGACCTCGTCAATGAATCCCTGTTCCAACATTAATGTGAATCTTTGTTTAATTCGCTCGTGCAGTACTTGGCGATTCGCCGGGGCAATGGCCAAGTTCGCGACAGTATAGGGCAATTGTTGCCGACCCGAAGCGGCTGCTTCAGTACTTTGCGCAGATTGTTGCAAGCGTAGCGCAGTCATGCTCTGACCGCTCACCCGGTAAACTTCCAAGGCTCGACTAAGGCGCTGGGGATCGTTCGGATGAATACGTGCTGCGGATTCCGGGTCGATGACCGCCAACTGGTCGTGCAGGGCTTGCCAACCCAGGCGCGCAGCCTCTTCCTCGATCTGCGCACGAACGTCGGCGTCGGCCGCGGGCATGTCTGCCAGGCCTTCCAGCAAAGCCTTGTAATAGAGCATTGTGCCGCCCACCAGCAGCGGTATTTTGCCGCGGGCGGTGATCTCGGCCATGGCCTCCAGCGCGTCACAGCGGAAATCGGCGGCTGAATAGCTCTGCGCCGGATCGAGAATATCGATCAGGCGGTGCGGGTATTCGGCCAGCAGCTCCCTGGAAGGCTTCGCAGTGCCGATATCCATGCCGCGGTAGACCAGCGCCGAATCAACGCTGATCAGCTCACACGGCAGCACTTTGCTGAGTTCGATGGCCAGGTCGGTCTTGCCGGCGGCGGTCGGCCCCATGAGGAAAATCGCAGGAGGGAGCTGGTTCATCAGCGACCGCGCAAGAACAGTTTGTCCAGATCGTCCAGGCCCAGTTGGGTCCAGGTCGGTCGGCCATGATTGCATTGACCGCTGCGCTCGGTGTTTTCCATGTCACGCAGCAGACCGTTCATTTCCGGCAATGCCAGGCGCCGGTTGGCGCGGATGGCGCCATGGCAGGCCATGGTGCCGAGCAATTCATTCAAATGAGCCTGGATGCGGTCACTGGTGCCGTATTCCATCAGGTCCGCCAACACGTCACCGACCAGGCGATTGGCCTCGGCCTGCTTGAGCAGTGCCGGTATCTGCCGGATGGCCAGTGTTTCCGGGCCCAGGCGCTGCAACTCAAACCCCAGGCGCTGGAACCAGGCCTGGTGTTCCTCGGCGCAATCGGCTTCGCGCTGGCTGACCGCCAGGGACTCTGGCACCAACAGCGGCTGGCCACTCAAGCCTTCGCTGGCCATGGCAATTTTGAGGCGCTCGTACATGATCCGCTCGTGGGCGGCGTGCATGTCGACCAGCACCAGCCCCTGGGCGTTTTCCGAGAGGATGTAGATGCCCTTGAGCTGCGCCAGGGCGTAGCCCAGCGGCGGAATGTCTTCTTGTCCGGCAGGCAGCGCGGCTGCGTTGGCTTCGGGCAGCGGGGCAAAGAACTCACGGTAGGCCGCCTGCGCTTCAGCTGTCGGCACTGTGGACTGTGGCCGTGGCGAGTATTGATACTGGTAGCCGGCACCCGCGCCCGAACCCGCCGGCGTATTGAACGTCGGCTGGGCCTGGGGTTGCTCCAGCAGCGCGTTGGCCGCCAGGCGCATTTCACCCTGCGGGCCGAACTCGCCGGCATCGATGCCGGTGGGGCGCACGATCGCCGTGGCGACAGGCGCTGCCAGATGATCGTCCGGACGCACATCGCCCAGGGCGCGGTGCAGCGTGCCATAAAGAAAATCGTGAACCATGCGCCCATCGCGAAAGCGCACTTCGTGTTTGGTCGGGTGCACGTTGACGTCAACGCCCGCCGGATCGACCTCGAAGAACAGCACGAAGGTCGGGTGCCGGCCATTGAACAGTACGTCGCGATAAGCCTGGCGCACGGCGTGAGCCACCAGCTTGTCGCGCACCGCACGGCCGTTCACGAAGAAATACTGCAGGTCGGCCTGGCTGCGGTTGAAGGTCGGCAAACCCACCCAACCCCACAGATGCAAGCCGTTGCGCTCGATTTCGATCGGCAGGGCCTGCTCGAGGAAACCCGCACCACAGATTGCCGCCACGCGCCGGGCGCGGGCCGCATCATCGTGCGCCTCATGCAGGCTGAGGATAGTCTTGCCGTTGTGGCGCAGGTGGAATGCCACGTCGAAGCGGGCCAGCGCCAGGCGCTTGATCACTTCCTGCAGGTGATCGAATTCGGTTTTTTCGGTCTTGAGAAACTTGCGTCGCGCCGGCGTATTGAAAAACAGGTCGCGAACTTCCACCGAGGTGCCCACCGGGTGAGCAGCCGGTTGCACGCGGGGCGCCATGTCCCGGCCTTCGGTCTCGACCTGCCAGGCCTGATCGGCGTCGCGGGTGCGCGAGGTCAGGGTCAGGCGCGCCACGGAACTGATCGACGCCAATGCCTCGCCACGAAACCCAAGGCTCATGACCTGTTCGAGGTCTTCCAGGTTACGGATCTTGCTGGTGGCGTGGCGGGCCAGGGCCAGCGGCAGGTCATCCGCCGAGATTCCACGGCCATCGTCACGCACTCGCAGCAGTTTAATGCCGCCCAGCTCGACATCGACGTCAATGCGCCTGGCGCCGGAGTCGAGGCTGTTCTCCAGCAACTCCTTGATCACCGAAGCCGGGCGCTCGACCACCTCGCCGGCAGCAATCTGGTTCGCCAGGCGCGGGCTGAGCAGTTCGATACGAGCATCGTTGCCGACGACTGCACTCATTCCTTGGCCGCCAGTTCGGTGCCAGGAATGGTCAGGTGTTGCCCGGCCTTGAGGTCGTCACTTTTCAGGTTGTTCGCGCTGCGCAAAGTGGCCGGGGACACCTGGTAGCGCACGGCAATCATCGCCAGTGTCTCGCCAGGGTTAACCCGGTGATCACGCGGCCCCTGGGCGATCCCACCGGAATCACGCAACCAGGCGATGTAGGTGCCTGGCGGCGGGTTCTGCTGGAAGAATTGGCGTACGCCGCTGCTGATGGAGCGGGCCAGCGCCTGCTGGTGACTCGCCGCGGCGAGTTTCGAAGCTTCGTTGGCATTGGAGATAAACCCGGTTTCCACCAGGATCGACGGGATATCCGGGGACTTGAGCACCATGAACCCGGCCTGCTCCACTCGTTGTTTGTGCAGCGGAGTGACGCGACCGATGTTGCTCAGGACTTTCTGGCCGACGTTCAGGCTGGAGGTCAGGGAGGCGGTCATCGACAGGTCGAGCAGTACGCCAGCGAGCATGCGGTCCTTGTCATCGAGGCTGACATTGCCAGCGCCCCCGATCAGGTCGGAACGGTTTTCGCTATCAGCCAGCCAACGGGCTGTCTCCGAAGTGGCACCGCGATCAGACAGGGCAAACACCGAAGCGCCGAATGCCGCCGCCGATGGGGCCGCGTCGGCATGGATCGAGACGAACAGGTCGGCGCCTTTCTTGCGGGCAATTTCGGTTCGGCCGCGCAGCGGGATGAAGTAGTCACCGGTGCGTGTCAGTTCGGCGCGGAAGCCTTTCATGCCATTGACCTGACGCTGCAGCTCCCGGGCGATGGCCAGTACCACGTCTTTTTCACGTTGGCCGCGGGAGCCCGAGGCGCCCGGGTCTTCGCCACCGTGCCCGGCATCGATGACCACGATGATTTCCCGCTTGCCAGCCGGGGCTGGCGGCAACTTGACCGGCGGATCGATTGGCGTGACCGGTACCGGCGCCACCTTGGCGACGTTGGTCGGCGCGGGAATAGGCGCGGCATCGGCAGCGTCGTCGAACAGGTCGACCACCAGGCGATTGCCGTACTGGGCGTTCGGCGCCAGGGTAAAGCTCTTGGGAGTCACGGCCTTCTTCAGGTCGATGACCACCCGCAGGTCGGTCGGCGTACGCTGGGCCGAGCGCATGGCGGTGATCGGCGTATTCGCCGAATTGACACTCAATGGTGCACCAAGGGACGCGCCATTGATGTCAATGACCAGTCGATCCGGCGCTGTCAACGTGAAGACACTGTGTTGCACTGGCCCAGACAGGTCGAACACCAGCCTTGTGTTGTCCGGCGCTCGCCACAAGCGAACGCTGTTGACCTTCGATTCGGCCACAGCGTTGACGGTTACCGCCAAAAGCAAAAATCCTACGGCAGCTACCATCGCGCGAAAGCGCATACCTGACCCCATCATTTAATTGAATTCCAATGCCAAAGCGGCACACCAGGACTCGCCACGCGAGCCTTGGGACAAAATTTTCAGCGAACGGCCGCTGTGTTGCGGGCTAATGGTAATGGTCAGGTCGGGCTTTGGCAAAAAGCCTGCACCCTTTTCGGGCCATTCAATAAGACACAACGCGTCATCTTCGAAATAATCCCGTATCCCCAGGTACTCCAGCTCTTCCGGATCGACCAGCCTGTAGAGGTCGAAATGGAAAGCCCGGACCTCGCCGATCTCGTAAGGCTCCACCAAAGTGAAGGTCGGACTTTTTACCGCGCCAACATGCCCCAGCCCCCGAATGATTCCCCGTGACAGCGTGGTCTTGCCTGCCCCCAGATCGCCCTCGAGAAAAATCAGACCATGCCCGCCAGTGGTTCGTGCAATGCGCTCGCCAAATGCGCTCATCGCTTCTTCATCAGCCAGGTACAGGTTTACTTCAGACACGGTGCTTGCTCCTCCAACAACTGACGAATGGCCGGGATCAGATCACTGGCCGCCAGCCCACGGCCCGATTTACCTTCTTGCGCACCAGCATTGGCATGCAGCCATACACCCAGGCAGGCCGCGTCGTACGCGTCCATGCCCTGGGCCAGCAACGCACCGACCAATCCTGCCAGTACATCGCCCAAGCCGGCGGTAGCCATCGCCGGATGGCCTTGATGACACAGCGCCAGGCGGCCATCCGGGCTGGCGATCAAGCTGCCGGCGCCTTTGAGAACGACGACAGCTGTATATTTTTTGCTCAACGCGCGGGCAGCAGCTGGGCGGTCCGCCTGGACCTCGGCCGTCGACATGCCCAGCAAGCGCGCGGCCTCCCCCGGGTGCGGAGTAATGATGCAGCCTTTGGGCAAGCTGACGTGCGCCTCGGACAGCAGGTTCAGTGCATCGGCGTCCCAGACTTGCGGCAGCGGTGCGTTGGCAGCGGCCGACAACAGGCTGCGTCCCCAGGCGTCGCGACCCAAGCCTGGGCCGACGACCAGCACAGAGACCTTTTCCAGTATCCCCATCAGCTGGTTCGCGGAGGAAGTTCCCAGCACCATGGCTTCTGGAATCCTGGCCAAAGCGGCGGGCACGTGTTCGCTACGAGTCGCCACGGAGACCATGCCCGCACCACTGCGCAGGGCGCTTTGCGCACTCAGGAGAATAGCGCCGCCGAAGCCCCGATCACCGCCGATAAGCAACACATGGCCAAATTTACCTTTATGTGACGCCGGCGCCCTGGGTGCCAGGCGAGGCAGATTGCCAGTGCCCAGGCGACGAGCGCTGACAGGCGCCCGCCCCAGCAGCTGCGGATCCGCCTGCAGATCGTTGAATACCAACGCTCCTACTTGATCCGCCGCATCGCCGGTGAATAGCCCCAGTTTCAGGCCAATGAACGTCACCGTCAGGTCGGCACGCACGGCGCAGCCAAGGATGCGCCCGGTATCGGCACACAGGCCTGAAGGAATATCCACTGCGACCACTGGCAGGTCGCTGCAATTGATGGCGGCGATTGCACTGGCATAGGGTTCACGTACTTCGCCGCTCAGCCCGGTGCCCAGCAAGGCGTCCAGCACGATGCCACGCAAGCACGACTGCGCATCCCAGGCCTCAATGACGACCTGTTCGGCAACGGCTTCGGCATAAGCCCGCGCCGCATCACCCTGCAGGCGCTGGGGGTCAGCAACAGCCAGCACTCGCACCGACCATCCCGCGCGCCGGGCTAGCACGGCAACCAGATAGCCGTCACCGGCATTGTTACCATGCCCCGCCAGCACGCTCAGTTCGTTCGCCGCCGGCCATTGGCGCACCAGCGCGCGCCAGGTTGCCCGCGCCGCGCGCTGCATCAATTCGAAGCCTGGCGTGCCTGCCGCAATCAGGCTCGCATCAAGCCCACGGACTTGCGCGGCGCTGTACAGCGCGTCGGGTAATTCATCTTTAGTGTGCGGCATGCGTCTTCGGGCTCCGATGTCTGGCAGAATTATACGCACCTCAGCTCCGGTTTCTCTCGCCTCATGCCCGCTATTACTACAGACCTGCCCGCCCTCGCCCAATCCATCAAGGACTGGGGCCGCGAGCTGGGCTTTCAGCAAGTCGGCATCAGCGGCCTCGACCTGGCCGAGCATGAGCAGCACCTGGAGCGCTGGCTGGCAGCCGGCTACCACGGCGAAATGGAATACATGGGCGCCCACGGCAGTAAACGCTCGCACCCGGAACAGCTGGTACCCGGCACCCTTCGAGTGGTTTCCCTGCGCATGGACTACCTGCCGGGTGAAACCGAGATGGCCAAGCGCCTGGCACAACCTGAAAAAGCTTATGTCTCGCGCTATGCGTTGGGCCGCGATTACCACAAATTGATCCGTAAACGTGTGCAACAGCTGGCAGAAAAAATTCAGGCGGTCATTGGCCCCTTCGGCTATCGCGCTTTCGTCGACAGCGCTCCGGTGCTCGAGAAAGCGATCGCCGAAAAGGCCGGCCTAGGCTGGATTGGCAAGAACACCCTGGTGTTGAACCGCAAAGCCGGCAGCTACTTCTTTCTCAGCGAGCTGTTCGTCGACCTGCCGCTGCCGGAAGACCCGCCCCACGCCACCGAGCATTGCGGCCGCTGCACCGCTTGCCTGGACATCTGCCCTACCAATGCCTTCGTGGGTCCCTATGTGCTGGATGCCCGCCGCTGCATTTCCTACCTGACCATCGAACTCAAAAGCGCGATTCCCGAAGAACTCCGGCCGCTGATCGGCAATCGGGTGTTCGGCTGCGACGACTGCCAGATGGTCTGTCCATGGAACCGTTTTGCCCGACCATCGGGCGAAAGCGATTTCAAGCCGCGGCACAATCTGGACAACGCTGAACTGGCCGAGCTGTTCATGTGGGATGAAGAAAAATTTCTCGGCAGCACTGAAGGCTCGCCGCTACGCCGGGCGGGTTATGAGCGTTGGCTGCGCAATCTGGCGGTGGGGCTGGGGAATGCACCGTCGAGTATTCCGGTACTGGAGGCGTTGAAGGCTCGGCGCGAGTATCCGTCGGAGCTGGTGCGCGAACATGTTGAATGGGCCCTGAAACAACACGGACTTACGTAGGAGCTGCCGCAGGCTGCGATCTTTTGATCTAAAAAAATCAAAGTCAAAAGATCGCAGCCTGCGGCTGCTCCTACAGGGACCGTGCGATGTCAGGCTTCGTCGTTATAGACGAACTTGGGCATTTCCCAGTGGAATCGAATCGCCAGCAAACGCAGCAGGAACCCGCCAAACAACGTCACCAGGATGGCCTGCTCGCCGGGCATTTGCAGGTAAATGCACAACATGTAGCACCAGGCTGCGGCGAACGAGACGCTGGCGTATAGCTCGCGGCGGAAGATCAGCGGTATATCGTTGCAGAAGATGTCCCGCAGGATGCCGCCGAACACGCCGGTGATCACTCCGCTGACAGAAGCCACCAACATGCCATGGCCCATTTCCAGGGCGGTCATGCAGCCGATCAGGGTGAAAGCCACCAGACCCACGGCGTCCAGCACCAGGAACAATGAGCGCAAGTGGCGCATCCAGCGTGCCGCAAAGATGGTGAACATGGCTGCGAACGAGGTCAGTACCAGGTATTCCGGGTGTTTGACCCAGGTCAGCGGGTAATGCCCCAGCAGCACATCGCGCACCGATCCACCGCCCAGGGCCGTGACGCAGGCGATCAGCACCACGCCAAACCAGTCCATGCCGCGACGCCCGGCAGACAGGGCGCCGGTCATGGCTTCGGCGGTGATGGCGATCAGGTAGAGCATCAGCAACATGGTGGCGGTCCTTGCAGGAAGGCGCGCAGTCTACTCACTTCGCCGAGGCACCAAAAGAGGGCAAGTGCGGTGCAATCCCCCTTAGGAGCCGCCGCAGGCTGCGATTTTTTGACTTTTCAAGATCAACAGATCGCAGCCTTCGGCAGCTCTTACACAGGGGACGTAGTCCGCAATCAGAACTTGATGAAGTGCTTGCGATAATGCTGCAGCTCGGCGATGGATTCGCGGATGTCATCCAGGGCCAGATGGGTGCTGCCCTTCTGGAAGCTGTCACGCACCTCGGGCGCCCAGCGCGCGGCCAGTTCCTTGAGCGTCGACACGTCGAGGTTGCGGTAGTGGAAATAGCTTTCCAGGGATTTCATGTGCGTATAGAGGAAGCGACGGTCCTGACAGATGCTGTTCCCACAGATCGGCGACTTGCCCTTGGGCACCCACTTCTCCAGGAAGGCAATGGTCTCGGCTTCGGCTTCAGCCATACTGATGCGGCTGTCGCGAACCCGTTGAGTCAAGCCTGAGCCGCCATGCTGACGGGTATTCCACTCATCCATGCCGGCGAGAATTTCATCGCTGTGGTGGATAGCGATCACCGGACCTTCGGCCAAGGTGTTCAAATCACTGTCGGTGACGATGGTGGCCATCTCGATGATGACGTCGGTATCAGGGTTCAGACCGGTCATTTCCAGGTCGATCCAGATCAAATTCTGCGGGTTTTGCATGTGTCGGCTCCTAGGCAATGCTGCGCAGTTTAGCTTAGAGAGGTGGCTGGGCGTGCTAAACTCGCGGCCGTTTTAACTAATCGCTGCATTCTTGATACGGAACACCCATGGCCAAACGCCAACTCAATCGTCGTCAAAACTGGCGCATCGAAAAGATTCAGGGCGAGCGCGCTGCCCGCGCCGCCAAACGCGAGTCCTCGGCTGTCGAGGCACTCGAAGGTGGCGACCTGGGCCCGGAACAGACCGGCCTGGTGATCGCGCACTTCGGTGTACAGGTCGAAGTCGAGGCGCTCGATGGCGATTTGGCCGGCCAGGTATTCCGCTGCCACTTGCGGGCCAACTTGCCTGCGCTGGTAACCGGTGATCGGGTCGTCTGGCGTGCCGGCAACCAGGGCATCGGCGTAATCGTCGCGCAATTGCCGCGCAACACCGAGCTCTGTCGCCCGGACAGCCGTGGCCAGCTCAAGCCGGTGGCGGCCAACGTCGACATGATCGTGATTGTCTTCGCTCCGCTGCCCGAGCCTCACGCCAACCTGATCGACCGTTACCTGGTCGCCGCCGAGCATGCGGGTATTCGCCCGCTGCTGCTGCTCAACAAGTTCGACCTGATCGACGAGCAGAATGCCCCGGCGCTGAATGCCCTGCTGGCGGTCTACCGCACCCTGGGTTATCCGGTGCTGGAAGTCTCTGCGCACCACGGCAATGGCATGGAGCAGCTTCAGCAACAGCTCGATGGGCGCATCAGCGTGTTCGTCGGCCAGTCCGGCGTCGGTAAGTCCTCGCTGGTCAACAGCCTGCTGCCGGAAGTCGACACCCGTGTCGGCCCGCTGTCCGAGCTCTCCGGCCAGGGTACTCACACCACCACCACCGCGCGCCTGTTCCACTTCCCCGGCGGCGGTGAGCTGATCGACTCCCCGGGCATCCGTGAATTCGGCCTGGGCCACGTAAGCCGTGCCGATGTCGAGGCCGGCTTCATCGAGTTCAACGACCTGATCGGCACCTGCCGCTTCCGCGACTGCAAACACGACCGCGAACCGGGTTGTGCCCTGCTCAAGGCCCTGGAAGATGGCCGCGTGCAGCAGCAACGGATGAACAGCTACCGCTCGATCATCGCCAGTCTGCCGGAAAGCACCTACTAAACAGCTGCCCTGCCCCCTCGATACCGAGGGGGTGGGCTCGCTGCTGCCTGCCTGAAACCTGAAACCTGAAACCATTAGACGTCAGATGTTTCTGCAGGGCTTGCCCACGCCTATTGCGCCGGCCCGCCCGGTTTCGGCGCCGCATCCTCGAACAGATTCAACCGCTCGCGAATCTCATGCGCCGGTATCGGCTGCTGGTCGGCCGGCAAGGCATCTGGATCAACCGGAGTGGCCGGGACTTCCCCCGGCGCGCCCTGCCCCTGGGGCAGCGCCCCCGAAGGATCAGCACCTTGCGCCCCTTCAATGGCTTCCTGGGCCTTTTTGGTCAAGACCACTATGTCGATACGGCGATTGACCGGATTGACCGGGTTGACCCGGTCAAACAAGGCCGAAGATGCATAACCGACCACCCGCGCCACCTGCGATTCAGGATAACTGCCCGCTACCAGTGCACGTCGTGCGGCGTTGGCGCGGTTGGCCGAGAGTTCCCAGTTACCAAACTCGCCGCTGCCGGTGTACGGCGTGGCATCGGTGTGGCCACTGATGCTGATCTTGTTCGGTACCGCCTTGATGGTATCGGCCATGGCCAGCAGGATGTCTTCGAAGTAAGGCTTGAGCCGGGCGCTGCCCGAGTCGAACATCGGCCGGTTTTCCGCGTCCATGATCTGGATACGCAAGCCGTTCGGGGTGATCTCGAACAGGATCTGGTCCTTGAATTTCTGCAGCTGCGGGTTCTCGTCGACCTTGTTCTGCAACTCTTGCAGCAACAGTTCCAGGCGCTCTTTCTCGACCTGTTCGGCCATGCCTTCGACCTGTTCGGTATCAATGGTCACCTTGTCCGGCTGCGGCTGGGACTTGACCTCAGGATTGAGCGTGTTCTCCGGCGCCAGGGTCGGCGAGCCGCCCAGATCAATGATGTAGGGCGTGCCACTTTCGGAGAACCCGATAGGGTCCTTGAAGTAGCCGGCGATGGCGATCTTCTGCTCAGGCGTTGCCGTGGACATCAGCCACAACACCAGGAAGAACGCCATCATCGCCGTCGCGAAGTCGGCGAAGGCGATTTTCCAGGCGCCGCCGTGATGCCCGCCGGCTATGCGCTTGACGCGCTTGATGATTATCGGCTGGTTGTTTTCCATGACTCAGCGTCCGCGAACCGCTTGTTCCAGCTCGGAGAAGCTTGGACGGTGCGCCGGGTAAAGGACCTTGCGCCCGAACTCCACCGCCAGCGACGGCGGCATGCCGGAGGCCGAGGCGACCAGCGAAGCCTTGATGGCTTCGTAGACGTTCAACTCTTCCTTGGCATCGTGGGCCAGGGAAGTGGCCAGCGGGCCGAAGAAACCGTAGGCCGCGAGGATACCGAAGAAGGTCCCCACCAGTGCCGCGCCGACGTGCATGCCGATCGCTTTCTGGTCGCCTTCACCCAGGGAAGCCATGGTCACCACGATACCCAGTACCGCAGCCACGATACCGAAACCCGGCATGGCGTCGGCGATGCCGTTGACTGCGTGGGATGGGTGCTCGAGGTCTTCCTTGAGGCTGTAGAGCTCCATGTCGAACAGGCCTTCAAGCTCATGGGGAGCCATGTTCCCGGAGGACATGATGCGCAGGTAATCACAGATGAAAGCGGTCATGCGCTCATCTTTGAGCACAGTCGGGTACTTGGCGAAGATCGGGCTCGCCGCCGCATCTTCGATGTCGCCTTCGATGGCCATCATGCCTTCACGGCGGCTCTTGTTGAGGATTTCGAAGATCAGGCCCAGCACTTCGAGGTAGAAGGCGTGACTGAAACGCGATCCGAACATGCTCAGGGATTTCTTGAGCACGTGCATCGTCATGTAGCCGGGATTGGCCTGCAGGAAGGCGCCGAGCGCCGCACCGCCGATGATCATTACCTCGAAAGGCTGGATCAGGGCGGCAATTTTTCCGTGGGATAGCACGTATCCGCCGAGCACGCTCGCGAATACGACAATGATGCCGATTATTTTAGCCATAGGTAGGAGAGCACTTACTGAGTCGGGTTCAAGGTCATATTCGGAAGTTAAACAATCTCTTCTTCTACTTATCGGCAAAACTGCGCCAGACTATAGCCCGTTCAGGCGAAAAGCCACTTTGGCTCATTCAGCGCGCAGGTAATGCAGACGATGATCACGTCCATCCATGGCTAATGAAACGAACGTTCCAACCCCAAAACCAACGACGCTCGAAGGCTGGATCAAGCTTCTCGACAGCGTCCGGCTGCCCGTACCGCAGGCCAGCCATGACCGGGTATGCCAGGCGATTCGCAACAGCCGCAGCTCACTGCGTGACATCGCCGAACTGATCCAGGGCAGCCCGGCCCTGGCGCTGAGCGTGATTCGTGAAGCCAATCGGCAGGTGCGCAGCGGCCTTGGCGAACCGGCGGAAAACCTGGAAGTGGCGATCAATCGTCTCGGCCTCAAACGCACTGAAGAACTGCTCGCCCGCCTGCCGACGCTGCCCCAGATGCAAATCCCCGCGACCTTGCGCCAGTTGCAGCTGATCAGCCAGCACGCGACCCAGCAGGCCAACGGCTTTTTCGCCAGCCGCCTGGCCCGGCTCTGGCAGGACATCCATTGGGGTAGCCTGCTGTTTCTGTCACCACTATGGCCGATGGCGCTGATCTACCCGCAGTTGCTCGAAGAGTGGGAACGGCGCGTGATTCACAGAGGTGAATCCGCACGCAAGGTCGAACAACAGTTGTTCGGCTTGCGTTTGCTGGACATTTGCCAGGCCCTGGTCGATCTGTGGCGCCTGCCGATCTGGGTGCAGCAGGGTTACCGCCTGTTGCTCAAGGAACAGCGCGAACTGGTCAAGGTGCTGCGCATTGCCCGCGACAGCGACCACCCGTTGCGCCAGCAGAATCGCCTGGATGACGACCCGACCCTGCGTCGCTGGCTCAATCAACCTGCCAACACCGTACTACTGGCCAATGGCCTGGCGCTGTCGGCACAACAAGCCTGGGACAGCCCCCACAGCAGACGCTGGCAGCACCTGACCAGCCTGTACCTGCAAGTTTCGATGGACGAGGTACAGCAGCAATTGCACCAGCAGGCTGCCAACAGCGCCCGCTACCATGCCATGCCGGACCTCTGGCACCCGGCGGTCTCACTGATCTGGCCCTGGGACACCCCGCGCCAGCAGGCAGGCTCGCAGCCGACCCCGCCACCGACTGCGCAAGACCTGGCCAAGTGGCGCAAGGTGTGTGCCGAGTTGCTGGTGGAGCCGAGCCGCTTTGCCAATGCGATGCACCTGACCACGTCCGCCAGGGATGCCCTGGTTGCCTGCGGCATGCGCCGGGTGCTGATCCTGATGGCTGATCGCACTCACGCCAATTTACGCGTGCATCAGAGCGCCGGACTGCCCAAGGACGCCGCCAGCCTGAATTTGCTGGTCAGCCAGAGCACCGTGCTGCAACGCCTGCTCGCCCAGCAGGCCCAGGTGCGCCTAACCCCGGAAAATAACGCACAATTTTCCGCATTGCTCCCGGCCAGCCTGCGCACGCTGTTTGGCGGCGAGCATTTGCTGCTGCGTTCACTGGTCAATAATGGCCGGGTGATCATGCTGGTGGTGGCGGACCAGGGTGGTGGACCGTTCTCGGATATCACCGTACAAGCCTTCGGCAAAACCGCGCAGTGCATCGAGAAGGCGCTGCACAGCTTTAGCCACCGTGGCCAATGAGGCTGCGTTACAATCCCCCTTTTTGTGCTCTGGAGACCTCACATGTCTGACTTCTCTGGCTTGGCGCTGGTCATCGAACCCGGCGACCTGCTCGCCCGTCTCGACGCGTGCAATCTGATCCTGGTGGACCTCACCAGCAGTGCCCGCTACGCCCAAGGGCATATTCCTGGCGCGCGCTTTGTCGACCCCAAGCGCACGCAACTCGGCCAGCTACCCGCTCCGGGCCTGATCCCGCCACTCGCTGCACTTGAAGCGCTGTTCGGCGAACTGGGCCACCACAAGGATGCGGTGTACGTGGTGTATGACGACGAAGGCGGCGGCTGGGCCGGACGCTTCATCTGGCTGCTCGACGTCATCGGCCACAAGCACTACCACTATCTGGATGGCGGCCTGCTTTCCTGGCTGGCGGATGGCCTGCCGGTCTCGACCGAGGTCCCGGCTTCGGCGGGAGGCCCGGTAAGCCTGACCTTGCACGACGAACCCACGGCCACCCGAGAGTACCTGCAAAGCCGGATTGGCGCCGCCGACCTGGCCATTTGGGACGCGCGCGCCCCGCAGGAGTATTCCGGCGAGAAGGTCCTGGCTGCCAAGGCCGGACACATTCCCGGAGCGATCAATTTTGAATGGACCGCCGGCATGGATCAGGCGCGCAACCTGCGCATCCGTACAGACATGCCGCAAATCCTGGAACAACTGGGGATAACCCCGGACAAAGAAGTTATTACTCACTGCCAGACACACCATCGCTCTGGCTTCACTTATCTGGTGGCCAAGGCGCTCGGTTATCCGCGGGTCAAGGGTTACGCCGGCTCCTGGGGCGAATGGGGCAACCATCCCGACACCCCCGTAGAGATCTAAGGTTTTTAAGGACAGTTAATGAACAAGCGTCTGTTTATCCTCAGCCAATACCTGCTGCCTCATCACTTGCTCTCGCGACTGGCCGGCTGCATTGCCGAATGCCGTGTGCGCTGGTTCAAGAATGCCTTCACCGCCTGGTTCGCCAAGCGCTACCAGGTGGACATGTCCCAGGCGCTGGTCGAAGACCTGACTGCCTATGAACATTTCAATGCGTTCTTCACCCGCGCCTTGAAAGAGGGCGCGCGCCCTCTGGACGAAACGCCGGGGGCGATCCTGAGCCCGGCCGATGGCGCAGTCAGCCAGCTTGGCCCGATCGAGCATGGTCGCGTTTTCCAGGCCAAGGGCCACAGTTTCAGCGTGCTGGAATTGCTCGGTGGCGATGCGGCCAACGCTGCACCGTTCATGGGCGGCGACTTCGCCACCATCTACCTGTCGCCGAAAGACTATCACCGCGTGCATATGCCCCTGGCCGGCACCTTGCGTGAGATGGTCTATATCCCGGGCCGCATTTTCTCCGTCAACCAGACGACTGCTGAAAACGTGCCGGAGCTGTTCGCTCGCAACGAGCGCGTCGCATGCATTTTCGACACCGAGCGCGGGCCGATGGCCGTTGTGCTGGTCGGGGCAATGATTGTTGCCTCGATCGAAACCGTCTGGGCAGGCCTGGTCACTCCGCCCAAGCGTGAACTGAAAACCTTCCGCTACGACGAAGCCGCCCGTGCGCCGATCCACCTGGAAAAAGGGGCGGAATTGGGGCGCTTCAAGCTGGGTTCGACCGCCGTGGTGCTGTTCGGCCCGGACCAGGTGAAATGGGCTGAAGGCCTCGGTGCGCTGTCGCCAGTGCAGATGGGTCAAGCGCTGGGCTTGCCGAAGGCCTGATAACCGGCCTGTCCCGGTAGGAACTGCCGCAGGCTGCGATCTTTTGATGTTAGAAACAAAGTCAAAAGATCGCAGCCTTCGGCAGCTCCTACCAGGGGCGGCGTTGTTTTTGTTACCCGGGATCAAAAGATCACCGCCTGCGGCAGCGCCTATACGGCCTGATTCCTGCTATCGTTTTGGCCATGAATGAGACCACCCCACTCCAGCTGTTACGTGCACCGCTTCCTCAACAGACTCGCCTGTCGTTCTGTGAGCCAACCCCGCGCGATCTCAAGCGCTGGATCGCCAACCTGCCCAAGGCTAACATTGGCGAAACTGCCCGCTTGCTCTATCAGGGCCTGGGCGAACTCAACCAGTTGCTCACTCCCAGTGACAATCGCCTGCAATTGCTCGAGTTGTTGCGACCAGAGGTGTACTACGTCTGCAAACACCTGGAGCGGCACTTCCTGCATCAGGCGATTGTGCTGGACGAGCGCTCGCGCAAGATCGCCAACCTATGCCAGGCATTGCAAAGTCACCTGGCGATTGGCTACAAGCAGATCGTCCTGCGCGTGTCACCGCGCTTCAGCAAGGATCGCGCCCCGCTCTTGACTCAAGCGCTGCAACGGGCGATCCATTGCCTCAACGGGCCGTTGATGCGCGCGACGCAGCTGTATTGCCCGGCGCCGGAAGGCGTCTGGGTGGAGCTGCATCAACTCTACCGAATCGCCTGCTCGCACCAGCTCCAGCGCCAGAATGTGCGCGACGAATTGGCCAGCCAGACGCAAAACCTCAGCATTGAGCAGACCTATATCACGGCGCTGCTGATGGGTGCTGCACGCTGCAATCAACTGCGGCAGAACCAGATTGCCCGTCTCGCCGAAGTGCTGGAGTCATGGAGCTCGCTGATACGCCTGAATCCGGGCCAATCGGTCGAAGGGCTGTTCGCCGTCGCACCAATGCTCGATACCGCTCCGCGCTACCGCTCCAAATTCAGGAGCGAACAGCAGGACGATTTGCTGGCCATTGACACCACCCCGCTGGTGGCGGCCATCGACGCTCATCTACACAAGACCGACTCGGCCCAACCTCTGCTGGTGCCGACGGGTTTGAGCCTGGATACCTTGCAACACCTGAGTGCCGCCTGGGGGCAGACCGCCGAGCGCAGTTTTCAACGCACGGCAAGCCAGGGCCAACTGACCCTGTGCGTCGGCATGAGCGCCCTGCATTTCTATCTGGGTGGCCAGCGCTCGTTCAGTGAGCTGCTGAAAAACCACGGCGGCCGACAGGCGAAATTTTCTGCGCTGTCGTCGGCGACCAAGGGCCAGGACCAATGGAGCCACGCCTTCGACGTGGCGCCGGAGGGCAACACCCACGACCTGCTGCCCTACGAAGAAATCGAATACCCCCAGCTGCAAAACGATGATGGCAATGACACGGCCGACAGCAATCGGCATTTTCCGACTTATGTGTTGCCAGTGGTCAACCACAGCCCGGGAGGCTATTGCCTGGCGTGGCCCGGCGAAGTACCGGCCGAGCTTCAGGCGGGTGAGATGGTCGGCATCGAGGATGTCGCGGGCCAGGGCTGGAGTATCGCGGTGGTGCGCTGGATTCGCCAGGTTCGTGGCGGCGGCACACAAATGGGCATCGAACAGGTTGCACCCTACGCAGAGCCCTGTGGCCTGCAGCTGGTGCGCACCCATGATGATCACAGCCACTACCTGCGCGGCCTGTTATTGCCCGCGATCAGCGCGGTAGACCTGCCCGCCACACTATTGGCCCCGCGCCTGCCCTTTCAGGAAGGGCAAAAGGTGATGATCAACACCAACGGCGAGGAACATCGGGCAGGGCTGGATCGACGGGTGGCGAGTACCAACAGTTTTAATCAGTTCGCTTACCGGTCGTTGGAGGGTGCCAAAAACGACAACGCCGCGGGTGGCGGCGTCGAGGAAGACTTTGATTCTTTGTGGAAGTCGCTTTGAGGTCAGGCATGAAAAATGTAGTGCGGCCATCGCGGGCAAGCCTTGCACCCACAGGTCAGTGATTTTGTAAGATTTTGGTGTGGTCATCGCGGGCAACCTTTGCTCCCAGGTCGGTGATTCTGTGGGAGCAAGGCTTGCCCGCGATGAGGCCTGATCAGGCGGCTAAAGTCTCAGAGCTGCCCATCACGATCCCGAAAGCCCAGCAGATACAGCACACCATCCAGCCCAAGGGTCGAAATCGCCTGCTTCGCCGACTGCTTGACCAGAGGTTTGGCACGGAACGCCACGCCCAACCCGGCGATCGCCAGCATCGGCAAATCGTTGGCGCCGTCGCCCACGGCAATCGTCTGCTCCAGACGCAGGCCTTCCTTGTGCGCCAGCTCCCGCAACAGGTCCGCCTTGCGCTGCGCATCGACAATTGGCTCGACCGCCACGCCAGTCACCTTGCCGTCGACCACTTCCAGTTCATTGGCAAATACGTAGTCGATGCCCAGTTTTGCTTGCAATTGCTTGGCGAAGTAAGTGAAGCCGCCTGACAGGATCGCTGTCTTGTAGCCCAGGCGCTTGAGTTCGGCGAACAGGGTTTCGGCGCCTTCGGTCAGGCGCAGCGAGGCGCCGATCGAATCCAGCACGCTGACGTCCAGCCCCTGCAGCAAGGCAAGGCGCTCCTTGAAACTCGCGCGGAAATCCAGCTCGCCGGCCATCGCCCGCTCGGTGATCGCAGAAACCTGCTCGCCCACACCCGCGGCCTTGGCCAGTTCATCAATGACTTCGGCTTCAATCAGCGTGGAGTCCATGTCGAACACCGCCAGGCGGCGGTTGCGGCGGAACAGCGAATCTTCCTGGAAAGCGATATCGACGTTGAGGTCCTGCGCCACGCTGAGGAACTCGGCCCGCAGCGCCTGCGGGTCGGCCGCTTCGCCACGCACAGAAAACTCGATACAGCCCTTGCCCTTGTCGGCCGGCGTATCCAGCGGCATGCGTCCCGACAAGCGATCGATATGATCGATATTCAGCCCATACTTGGCCGTGATCGAGCTGACGGCCTGCAATTGCTCGGCAGTCACCTTGCGGGTCAACAGGGTAACGATGTGGCGTTTTTTCCCCTGGTTGCCGACCCACTGCTGGTAATCCTCTTCGGAAACCGGCGTGAAACGGACCTGTTGATCGAGCTTGTAGGCCGTGAACAGAATGTCCTTGAGGACGGACTTGCCTTGCTCGGTGTCGGGAATCTCAACCAGGATGCCGAACGACAGGGTGTCGTGGATCACCGCCTGGCCGATGTCGAGAATGTTCACACCACCCTGGGCCAGAACGCCGGTAATGGCCGCAGTCAGACCCGGACGGTCGACTCCCGTGATGTTTATCAGGACGATTTCGCGCAAGGCGCACCCCCGCAAGTGGAAAAAAACCGCATTCTACCCACATTCAGTGACCATCGGGCACCGTGAGCGCTTTGCCGGTCTGGGGCCTGTCGCTATACTGCGCGTCAACTTCACGGACAAAAGAGCCGAGCTCAAGTGAACCGGCCCACGCCAGTAAAAACCGATAACTTCTTTCTGCTGATCTTCCGGGCACTGCGCCATCGCCGTGTACCGATTGCATTACGCATTGCCAGCCATAACGTGATCCTGGTCGCCCTGGCCCTGGTCATCTACGCCTGCGTGATGGGATTGCAGTTCAAGCAGGCCATGCACGAGCAAGCGGATGCGCTGGGTGAAAGCCTGACCACGCAAACCGCCACCTCCGCCACTGAGTTGCTGGTGTCCAATGACATCCTCAGCCTGAATGTGCTGCTCAACAACCTGACCAAGAACAAGCTGGTGGCTCACGCTGCCATCTATAGCGTGGATAACCGCATCCTCGCCGAAGCCGGGCAGCGCCCCAAGCACAGCCTGCTGGGCGAAGCCGAGGGCATGTACCAGAGCAAGATCACTTTCCAGGACGTGACGGCCGGGCAACTGCGCATCAGCCTGGACATGGATCAGTTCCAGCAGCCGATGACCATCAGCCTGCAGAGCATGGGGATTCTCAGTGCCATTCTGCTAGCCTTATCCCTCGCGCTGAGCCTGCGCCTGGGTCGGCACATCTCCACGCCGCTGCTGCAACTGCGCGTGTGGCTGCGCAACATCGACGAATACACCCCGGCCACCGAGCGTCAGGACGAGATCGGCGACCTGGCGCGTCAGCTGCACGCCAACTTCGCCCCGGAGCCCGTTGAACCCGAGCCGGACCCGGAGCCTGAGTACGAAGAGACAGAAGACGAAGACGAGCCTTCTTTCGAGGTGCGCAACCTGCGTGACCCGAGTTTCGACGAAACCAGGCCGGTGGCCGGCTTGAAGCCCGCGCCTCGGCAGATTGTCAGCACTGTCGAAGATGACGACGACGAAGACCCGTTCGCCGACCTGCGTGACGAGGCAGTGGCCAGCGCGCCCAAGCCCGTGGTTAAAGCGCCCGTTTCCAACGTGCCTCAACACAGCGCGGTGCTGGCCGTGCAACTCGGTGCCCAGGATCAACTGCGCCGCCTGCCCCGTACTCGCCTCGAGGAGTTGCTCAAGCGTTATCGCGACTGCCTCGACCAGGCCGCCTCGCTCTACCAGAGCGAGCTGCACACCCTGAACGACGGCAGCACCCTGATGCTGTTCCACACTGAAGACAGCGGCGAAGACTACCTGACCAATGCGATCTGCTGTGGCGAGTTGCTGCGCGCACTGGGTCATCAGTTGCAGATCGAAGTGGCCGACTCGGGCATTACCCTGCAACTGCAGCTGGGCCTGACCTTGGGTGACGAGCTGTTCGGTCTGAGCCAGATTGACCTGCTGCTGACCGAATCGGCTCAGGACGCCCTGGCCTTGTCTCAACACAGCCGCAACCTGCTGCTGGTGGAACGCAAGGTCGGCGACGACGTGCTGATCCGCCAGCGCGCGCGGATCCGCCCGATCGCCAGCCCTGAAGGCGCATGCTGCGTGGAGCGTTTGATGGAGCCGTATCCATCAATGCTGGAGCGGCAACTGGCGCGGATGCATGAGCGCCGGGCTTAAGCCCTGATGTGAAAAAGCCCGCAGACAAGCGATTGTCTGCGGGCTTTTTTGTTGCCCCTGCTGGCGCCATCGCGGGCAAGCCCGCTCCCACAGGGGTTCTGGGTCCACACATTTTCTGTGGACACTGCGGGTCACCGCAGGAGCAGGCTTGCCCGCGAACTGCCCCCAACAGGGTTCTGGGTCTACACATTTCCTGAGGACACCACAGGTCACTGTGGGAGCGGGCTTGCCCGCGAAGAGGCCCCCACAGGCAACATCGATCTCCCAAGACAGACAAAACAAAGCCCGCACAAGGCGGGCTTTGTTCTGGCTTCATTCAGGCCTTAAAACCTGAACACTTCCATATCGGTGCGAATTGGCGAAGCCATCGGGATCTTCGGCTGTTTGTCCTTTTCCGCTGCGGGCGCGGCAGGCTTGGCGGCCGGTTTCTTCGGCCCTTCGGCAACTGGGGGCTGGTTGGCCAGGGGCTTGAGCGCCACCGACAGCTGCTCGGCCAGCCGTTGCAGCAATACGCCCTGGGCCTGGACCTGCGCCGCCGTGCCGCCTGCGTGCTGCTCCTGCAGATGAATGATGCGGTTGTCCCGCACCTGGCCGCGACGGTCGATCAAGCGCCATTGCGCATCGAGGATAGCTGGCTGCGACTCACCCGAATCCAGGCGTGTAATGGTCAACAACACCTGCACATCCGGCGTGAAGCCAAGCGTCGCCGGCGCCAACACCACGCGCTGGCTGTCCAGGTGACCAGACACCTGGCGTAGCAGCAATTGATCGATGTCCGAAGACAGGCTGCCAGCCCAACGACCGTCGGTCGAGGCCTGGAGGCTGCCGTCCGGTTGCCGCTGCAAGAGGGTCTCACGTTGCAGGTAGTCGGCAATTGTCACCGGGCCCAGCAAAACGGCCATGCCGGCACTTTGTGCCGGCTGCACCGGATTACCGCTGTCCAGCTGATACAGCGACACCGGTTGGTGAACGCTGCAACCCGCCAGGCCAAGAACGCCAGCGAGCATCAAGATAAAAGGAAGGCGCAGAGCAGTCATCGTCCCATCCAGGTGGTTGCCACACGGCTAACCACAGTGAAAATACTCAATAAATATGAAGATCGCTCGGCCACGCCGGCGCTTGAAAGGCCGTATCATCCGTGAATATGCGTCCCGACTCCAGCGCGAAAGCGTCGATCTACGCGTTAAATCGTAGATCGAGCGCTCTAGCACGCCTAATTGAGGTTTTCGACGAACAGCGCATCCACTCTCTGAAAGCCTCGTGGCAGTTTGTTACCACGGCGTCCACGCTCACCTTTGTAGTGTTCGAGGTCGTCTGCCTTGAGCGAAAGCGTGCGTTTGCCGGCCTGCAGCACCAGTGTGGCGCCATCGGGCAGTACGGCGATGTCCGTGACATATTCTTCGCGACTGGCTACTCGCTCACCGGGAATGCCGATGATCTTGTTGCCTTTGCCCTTACCTAATTGTGGCAGATCACTGATCTTGAAGATCAGCAGGCGACCTTCGGTGGTCACCGACGCCAGCCAGTTATGCTCACGATCAGCTACCGGCCGCGGCAGGATCACCTTGGCGTTGTTCGGCAGGCTCAACAGCGCCTTGCCCGCCTTGTTCTTGGCCTGCAGGTCCTCGCCCTTGACCACGAATCCATAACCGGCGTCGGATGCGATCACGTACAGCGCATCGTCCTCGGGCATCATCACGCATTCAAAGGTGGCGCCTGGCGGCGGCGTCAGGCGACCGGTCAGGGGTTCGCCCTGGCCACGGGCCGATGGCAGGGTATGCGCCGCGACCGAGTAGCTGCGACCGGTAGAGTCGATAAATACCGCGAACTGGTTGGAGCGCCCGGCAGCCAGGGCCTTGTACCCATCACCAGCCTTGTAGGACAGACCGGTGGCGTCGATTTCGTGGCCCTTGGCGGAACGTACCCAGCCTTTTTCCGACAGCACTACCGTGACTTTCTCGTTCGGCAGCAGGTCGTGCTCGGTCAGGGCCTTGGCCTCGGCGCGCTCAACGATTGGCGAGCGACGGTCGTCGCCATAGGTTTCGGCGTCCTTGATCAGCTCGGTGCGCACCAGTTTCTTCAACTTGGCTTCGCTGCTCAGCAAGGCTTGCAGCTTCGCTTGCTCCTTGAGCAACTCGTCCTGCTCGCTGCGCAGCTTCATCTCTTCCAGCCGCGCCAGTTGACGCAGGCGGGTGTCGAGGATGTAGTCGGCCTGGATCTCACTCAGGGCAAAGCGCTCGATCAGCGCAGCCTTGGGGTGCTCCTCGGTGCGGATGATGTGGATCACTTCATCCAGGTTGAGGTAGGCAATCAACAAGCCGTCCAACAGATGCAGGCGACGCTCGACCTTGTCGAGGCGGAATTGCAGGCGGCGACGCACGGTCTGCACGCGGAATTCCAGCCATTCCACCAGCAGCGCGCGCAGGTTCTTCAGCTGCGGCTTGCCGTCCAGGCCGATGATGTTGATGTTGACCCGGTAGCTCGACTCCAGCTCGGTGCTCGCGAACAGGTGCTGCATCAAGCCATCGTGGTCGAAATTCTTGCGCGCGCCCGGGATGATCACGATCCGGCACGGGTTCTCGTGGTCCGATTCATCGCGCAGGTCAGCGATCTGCGGGGCCTTGGAAGGCTTGGCCTGCATCATCGCGGCGATCTGTTCCAGCACTTTGGCACCGGACACCTGGTGCGGTAATGCGGTAACGATGATGTCGCCGTCTTCGATGTGGTACACGGCGCGCATGCGCACCGAGCCGCGACCGGTCTCGTAGATTTTCAGCAGGTCGGCGCGGGGGGTGATGATCTCCGCCTCGGTCGGGTAGTCCGGACCCTGGATGTGCTCACAGAGTTGTTCGACCGTGGCCTTGGGTTCATCCAGCAAACGTACGCAGGCCGTGGCCACTTCACGCAGGTTGTGCGGCGGCACGTCGGTGGCCATGCCCACGGCGATGCCGGTGGTACCGTTGAGGAGGATATTCGGCAAACGTGCAGGTAATACCAGCGGTTCGTCGAGCGTTCCGTCGAAGTTTGGCCCCCAATCTGCCGTGCCCTGCCCCAACTCGCTGAGCAGTACTTCGGAATAACGCGACAACCGCGCCTCGGTGTAACGCATGGCGGCGAACGACTTGGGATCGTCGGGCGCACCCCAGTTGCCCTGGCCGTCGACCAGCGTGTAGCGGTAGCTGAACGGCTGGGCCATCAGGACCATGGCTTCGTAGCAGGCCGAGTCACCGTGCGGGTGGAATTTACCGAGCACGTCACCGACGGTGCGCGCCGATTTCTTGTGCTTGGAATCGGCGTCCAGCCCCAACTCGCTCATCGCATAGATAATGCGCCGCTGCACCGGCTTCAGGCCGTCGCCGATATGTGGCAAGGCGCGGTCCATGATCACGTACATGGAGTAGTTGAGGTAGGCACTTTCGGTGAAGTCAGCCAGCGATCGGCGTTCTACGCCGTCTAAGCTGTCTGCAAGGATGTCGCTCATGCGGGCCTCATCGGTTCGTTGTCTGGCGCAGCAGCATGGTGCCACCGCGCTGAGTAAATTCAAGTTTGTTAAGGGCGCTCATACCAAGCAGCACCTGATTCCCTTCGAGCCCGGGGGCGACCAGCGCGCGAACATCACGCAGCACGATGTCGCCGACCTGCAGCCGGTCGATTCGGGTTCGATAACCCTTGCTCAAACCGTTGGCGGTGCTCAGTGTCACCCCGAAGCCCTCTTCCAGTTTCAGCTGCTTGGCCATCTCTGCCGGGACCGACACATCTGTCGCCCCGGTGTCGAGCATGAAATCCACCGGCTGGCCGTTGATCTGGCCGCTGGCGACGAAGTGGCCCTGGCGGTTGCTGGCCAGTTTTACCTCGATGAACCCCTCACCCTGTTCGGAGTCGACCACAACATTAGGGTTGTGCTGGCGCGCTTCCCATTCGCCGAAAAACCGCGTCGCCAGAAACAACGCGGCGCACCAGGCCAGCACCATCAGCACTCGGCCGGCACGCTTGCCCGGCGTCTGTTGACTCATAATTTGCCACCCCAGCCGCCTTCAGGCGCGGCAAAGCGCCAGATGAACGGGCGAACCTCACCATCGACGCGAGCCCCTGTGTTGTTGTCGACGCCTATCCAGGCGCCCGTGGCGTCCACTACCAGTGCTTCTTCCAGCCCGTAGTCCTGTGGATAACGCCGGTCATCCTGCAGCAACTCGGCGGCATACGACCAGCAACGCTCGACCTTGGCCGTTGTTGCATCGCGCCGGCATATTTCGTAGGCATTGCGTTCGAGGGTGAACAGCTTGCCGTTGAACAATGACAGGTCGGCGAAGTCCAGCGACACCGGTCTTGCGTGGTGAAACTGCGGCGGCTGCGCTCGCTTGCCACCCTCGCTCAGCAGCACACAGTTGCCGTCACAGTCCCATTGCGTGGCCCCTCGCTTGATCAGCAGCAGGCCGCGGCGATCACGCTCGGCGGCCAGCCATAGCTGGTCGCCTTGCGGGTTGACCGCCAGGCCTTCGAACAGCGCATTGAAGCGCAGCAACATGCCCCCGGCCCGCGCCTCGCGGACCAGCCTGGGCGCAATGTTCAACCAGGACGCAGGCCCGGTCAGCGGCACCTGCAACACGGCCGTATGGGATTCACTGACGATGTAACGATTACCGGCGTTGTCGCAGGTGATGCCTTCGAAGTCCAGGTCGCCGCCGCGCACGAACGATGCCGCCCAACTGCGCGAGCTCAAGCTCCAGGGCAAACCGCTGGCCGGTGCCACGGGCACATCGATGTGCACGGCTTCGGCCTGCCAGGGATCCTGCCGGGTATCGAGACGGTAGATCTGGTCATCGTCGCGATCGGACACCGTCCACAGCTCGTCGCCGCACTGTGCCAGCCCTGACAGGTTGCCGCCGGGCATGCCGGCCACGGCATGCCCGGACACCAGGCGCAACTCCGGGACCGGGTCGGCCAACGCCGCCGTGCTCAGAAGTAACGCACATGCCAGGGCCAAGCCAACCCGCATCAGCCAAGAACCTCGGCCAGGTTGCCTTTGGACTCCAGCCAGGACTTGCGATCGCCAGCGCGTTTTTTCGCCAGCAGCATGTCCATCATTTCAGCGGTGGCTTCGTAATCTTCCAGCGTCAGCTGCACCAGGCGCCGGGTGTTCGGGTCCATGGTGGTTTCGCGCAGTTGCGGCGGGTTCATTTCGCCCAGGCCTTTGAATCGGGTGACCTGTGGCTTGCCGCGCTTCTTCTCGGCCACCAGGCGATCGAGAATGCCATCACGCTCGGCCTCGTCCAGGGCGTAGAAGATCTCCTTGCCGAGGTCGATACGGTACAGCGGCGGCATCGCGACATAGACGTGACCGGCATCCACCAACGGGCGGAAATGCTGCACGAACAACGCGCACAGCAGGGTCGCGATGTGCAGCCCGTCGGAGTCGGCGTCGGCGAGGATGCAGATCTTGCCGTAACGCAGCTGGCTCATGTCCGCAGCACCGGGATCGACGCCAATCGCCACGGCGATGTTGTGCACTTCCTGGCTCGCCAGGACTTCACTGCCGTCGACTTCCCAGGTGTTGAGGATCTTCCCGCGCAGCGGCAGGATGGCCTGAAACTCCTTGTCCCGCGCCTGCTTGGCCGAACCGCCCGCGGAATCACCTTCCACGAGGAACAGCTCGGAACGCATCGGGTCCTGCCCGGCGCAGTCGGCGAGTTTGCCCGGCAATGCGGGGCCTTGGGTGATGCGCTTGCGCTCGACCTTCTTGCTGGCCTTCAGGCGACGCCCGGCGTTGTTGATCGCCAGCTCAGCCAGGAGCATGCCGGTTTCCGGATTGGCGTTGAGCCACAGGCTGAACGCATCCTTGACCACACCGGAGACAAACGCCGCCGCCTCACGGGACGACAGGCGCTCCTTGGTCTGGCCGGAGAATTGCGCCTCCTGCATCTTCATCGACAGGACGAAGGCAATGCGCTCCCAGACGTCTTCCGGCGCCAGCTTCACACCGCGCGGCAGCAGGCTGCGGAATTCGCAGAATTCGCGCATGGCGTCGAGCAAGCCCTGACGCAAACCGTTGACGTGGGTGCCGCCCTGGGCCGTCGGGATCAGGTTGACGTAGCTTTCCTGCACGCTGTCGCCGCCTTCCGGCAACCACAGCAGCGCCCAATCGACCGCTTCCTTGTTACCGGCCAGGCTGCCGCAGAACGGCTCGTCCGGCAGGCGTTCGAACTCGGTGACCGCATCGACCAGGTAGGAACGCAGGCCGTCTTCGTAATGCCATTCGACTTTCTCGCCGGAGGCCTTGTCTTCAAAACTGACCAGCAAGCCGGGGCACAGCACGGCCTTGGCTTTGAGTACGTGCTTGAGGCGGCTGACGGAAAATTTCGGCGAATCAAAGTATTTCGGATCCGGGGCGAAGAAAACACTGGTGCCTGTGTTGCGCTTGCCGACGGTACCCACGACTTCCAGCTCGGTTTTCTTGTAGCCATCGGCGAAAGTCATCTGGTATTCGTTGCCGTCACGCTTGACGCGCACCCGGACTTCGGTCGACAGGGCGTTGACCACGGAGATACCCACGCCGTGCAGACCGCCGGAAAACTGGTAGTTCTTGTTGGAGAACTTGCCACCCGCATGGAGCTTGGTGAGGATCAGCTCGACGCCTGAAACGCCCTCTTCCGGATGGATGTCCACCGGCATGCCACGGCCGTCATCGCTGACTTCCAGGGAGTGATCGGCGTGCAGGATGACCTGCACCGAGGTCGCGTGACCGGCCAGGGCTTCGTCGACGCTGTTGTCGATGACTTCCTGGGCGAGGTGGTTCGGCCGACTGGTGTCAGTGTACATGCCAGGGCGTTTGCGCACCGGGTCGAGGCCCGAGAGGACTTCGATGGCGTCTGCGTTATAAGAGCTAGCGCCGGGAGTGGCCATGGGGTCTCGTCGTCCTTTGAAAAAAGTGTTCTGTAGAAAAGGGACCGGTCACAGTGCTTTGAAATCAATCGCTTGATACAAATCTGCGCCAATGCCGGCAAAACTCAACATGGCCGGCAGGTGCGCGGCAAAGCCCTGAAAGCTGTGATCGCCGCCGGCCTGGATGCGCAAGGCACAGGCCCGGTAGTAGTGCTGGGCGTGGCGATAGTCCAGGGTTTCATCACCGGTCTGCAACCACACCTGATAACGCTGGGGGTCCTGCGGTGCCGGCACTTCCAGCTCGGCCAGGGCCGTTACATGGTCGTGGGTCAGTTCCCAGGCCTCATCGGTGTACAGGTTTTTCTGCGTCCCCAGGTGCCCGTCGAACATCCGGTGCGGGCTTACGGCCGGGTTGACCAGCAGGGCCTTCAGGCCATGGCGCTCGGCCAGGTGAGTCGCATAGTAGCCGCCGAGTGAGCTGCCGACCAGCAGTGGCCGCCCCAGCTCGGCAATCGCCTGTTCAAGCTGACCGATGGCTTCGCGCGGATGATGATGCAGGGCGGGTACCCGCAGCTGATCGCTCAAACCCAGGCGGCCCATCACCGTCATCAGCTGCGTGGCCTTTTTCGAGGAGGGCGCGCTGTTGAAACCGTGGATATAGAGGATCGAGCCGGACATTTGAGCTCCCTGTTCGTCGGGTAAAGAAGGCGGAGTTTACAGGGTGTCGGGGGAAGCGGGGATATCCGTGGAATTTGGAGCGTCTGTGCGAACGCCTTCGCGGGCAAGCCCGCTCCCACAGGATATGCGCTGCGGGCTTGCCCGCGAAGGCCATCACGCGGTCCTCAGGAATGACTAATAACCGTCAGCGTCGTAATCGACCTTGAATTCGAACCCCGTAACCCGCTCAACGCCCGTCTCAATCCGCCCATCCGGCAGCAACCGCAACCATCGATACCCCGGCGCTTGATCCCCCACCTTGAAATCATCGCTCCCCGGTTCAAACTGGATGCAGGTCGAAGGCGAAGCGATCAACCGAACACCGTTGCGCTCACGGTCAATTTCCTGATGCACATGCCCCCAGAGCACCGCCCGCACTTGGGGAAAGCGATCCAGCACGGCAAACAGCGCCTCTGGATTGCGCAAGCCGATCGGCTCCATCCAGGCACACCCGATAGATACCGGATGATGATGGAAACACACCAGGTGATGGCGCTCCGGCGCTTCGCTCAGCGAACACGCAAGCAATTGCAGCTGTTCATCCTGCAAATAACCGGGCACCGAGCCCGGCACCGCCGAATCCAGCAGCGTCACTCGCCAGTTGCCGATATTCACCACCGGCTCCAGCAAAGCGCTTTGCACCGCCGCCTCGGCCATGATCTGCGGCTCATCGTGGTTACCGGGAATCCAGCGCGCCGGGGCATCGAGCTGGCGGGTCAGGTCGCGAAACAGCTGGTAAGACTCCAGTGTTCCGTCCTGGGACAGATCTCCACTGGCAATCACCAGGTCAATCAGGGGCTGCTGCAGGCGCACCAGCTCGAGGACTTTCACGAGGCTGTCCCGGGTATTCATGCCCAGCAACGTGCCATCCGCGGCAGCGAACAAGTGGCTGTCAGACAGCTGCACCAGCAACGCCGAATCGGCGGTGGTCAATGTGGATACGCTCGGCAAGGCGTTCTCCCAGGGCGAAAGCACGGGTATTGATGAGTGCCGCAATTATGCTGGGTGACAAGCGAAAGAGGAAAGTGGTGAACGCACAACGCAGTTCACAACTAACGAACGACTTCGTATTCATGCCCCAACGCCAGGCAATGGCTCAACCACTCTCCCAGGAACATGTTCAGCTGGGCTTTTTCATCCGGTTGATGCATCGAGGCATTCGGATAAGGATAGATGCCGCGAAAGCGTCGTGCATGTTCGGCACTGACGACTTCAGCCATGCAGGCGTCGTGATACACCTGGACTTCCAATTGCGGCACCGGCAGCCATGGCAGGCTGTGCTCCTGGCGCACTTGCAGGGTAGTGGTGTACGGGCAGACCTGCAGCACCTCGAGCGCCAGTACGCCGAGCATCTGGTCGCCATGAGTCACGGCAATGCGTCGCGCCGCCGGCTCGCTGCGCATGTCCGGCAACAGTCGCATAAGGCGCGCATAGTTGGCCTCACAGGAAGCTTGCAGCCCCGCAAGGTCGACTCGATAGCGATCGCGCAACTTGTTTACGACCATAACCCCCTCACTTCAGCGCGGTTTAAAGCTAGCCATTGCAAGGCAATGATGCTGGCCGCGTTGGCAATTCGTCCGTCGCGCACGGCTTGCAGGGCATCTTCGAACGCCCAGACCGTAACGCGGATATCTTCTGCTTCTTCTTCCAGCCCATGCAGGCCACCGGCCCCGGTGGTCTCGCAACGTCCCAGGTACAAATGCACAAACTCATTGCTGCCGCCCGGCGATGGAAAATACTTGGTCATCGGCCAGAGCGCCCCAAACACAAGCCCAGCTTCCTCCTGCGCTTCGCGGTGAGCAACTTCTTCCGGCACTTCATCCTTGTCGATCAGACCGGCGACCAGTTCAATCAGCCACGGGTTGTCGGTCTTGCCCATGGCGCCGACGCGAAACTGCTCGATCAGTACCACTTCGTCACGCTGCGGGTCGTACGGCAGGACGCAGACGGCATCATGGCGAACGAACAGTTCTCGATTGATTTCGCGACTCATGCCGCCGGCGAACAATTCGTGGCGCAGGTGCACACGATCAAGCTTGTAAAAGCCCTCGTAGCACTTTTCGCGCCGAACGATCTCAACGGCGGTCGGAATGGCGTTGGCAAAATCAGTCATGACAATCCTCGTAGTTGCTCCGAGGCTCCAGCCTCGACTTCGCGCCATCCTAACGCGCCCGCGACCTTTGATGCAGCCCCTTTCCAGACAGCGGGATAGACGGTGAGGGCGAAACCAACTCTAATTAGCTTAGTGGCGAACTGATTACCGCGCTGGCAGTCGAAGCGGGTAACTTTCGCCTTTCCCTGTTTCATGAAGGACGCCCATGTCGCTTTTCAAAATCGCCTCCGTGGCCGCAATCGCGTTGACCCTGGCCGCTTGCCAGAGTCTGTTCCAGCCCAACTACCGGACGCCGCTGGAAACCACCCGTGACGCCTCCGAACAGCTGAAGCCGGGCTGCACGACGCCTGATTGCCCGCTGGTCAATATCGACACCCTGCACTTCCCTGCCGAGCCTGCGCTCGACGGCATCATCGAAAAGCGCTTGCTGCAAATGACCCGCACCTCGCCCGACGCCCCGGTGGCGCCGACGCTGGCGGCCTATCGCGATGAGTTTTTGCGCACCGCCGGCCCGCGCTACAGCAGCTACTTGCAGGCCAAGGTACGGGAGCAGCATGACGGCTTGGTGATCATCGAGTTTTCCAGTTACCTGGACACTGGCGGCGCCCATGGCACGCCGGGCCGCAGCTTCATCAACTATTCCCGCCAGCAACACAAGGTACTGACGTTGTCTGACATGTTGCTGCCAGGCCAGGAAGACGCATTCTGGAAAGCCGCGCAGGTGGCCCACAACAGCTGGCTGATCAGCACCAAGCTCGATCAGGAGGCGGAGTTCGTGAAGAGCTGGCCCTTCCAGAAGACCCAGAACGTGGCGCTGACCTATGGCGGGGTGATCCTCAAGTACGAAACCAGCACCATCGCCCCCTACGCGCTGGGCCATGTCGAACTGAAGATCCCCTACCCACGCCTGAACGGCATTCTCAGACCCGAGCTGTTTCCTGGCCGTAACTGAAGGCTCGGCCCAGCACCAACTGCAGCAACCCTGCCAGAATCAGTGACGGCAGGGTTGCGCCGATGTCCGGGTACAGATTGGCCAGCAAATGATAAGTGCTCACCCCGCCCAACCAGGCGAGCAACGCCGGCCAGCGCAATGCGGCTGATGCGACTCGGGCACTGCGCTGGCGCAGGATGAAGTGATCCACCAGCACCACGCCGAACAGCGGCGCAAACACCGAGCCGATCAACAGCAGGAAGTTCTGGTACTGCGCCAAAGGCGCCAGCAAGGCGATCAGCGTGCAGACCAGGCCGATGGCCAACGCCAGGTACTCGACTTTGAAGCGCACCAGCACCGCGCTGGACACTGCCGCCGAGTGAATGTCGGCAAAGGCGTTCTCTGACTCGTCCAGCAGGATCAGCAGCAGCGGAATCCCCAGGCCGGCGCCAGCCAGTGCCAACAGCAGGGCATTGACTTCACCACTCGGGGCGAACGCCAGGGTGTAGGCCACGCCAAGGCTCATCAGCCAGAAGTTACCGATAAAAAAGCCCAGCGCGGTTCCGCCGAAGACGTTTTTCGCACGCTTGCCGAATCGCGAGTAGTCGGCGATCAGCGGCAGCCAGGACAATGGCATCGCAATGGCGATGTCGAAGCCCACGGCGAATGGCATCGAACCGTCATCCGCCCGCGCCCCTAGTCAGCTAGTCGGAGGCGCTGCTGATTTTTCCAGGGGCTTGGAGAATCGGTACGACACCTGTATCGACGGGCGCAGATGACTCACTCGCGGTTTCGTGAATTTGCTTGCCGGTGGGCAGGTCTATGCCGAAATCTGAAGTAGCGCACACTTTGGCACTAACTGCAGAAAAGGATCGGCGGAAAGTAAGTGCCCGAAGCCAGCAGGCAAACTTGAACGTAAGCTCTGTGGGATCTCCTACATTCTATAACCGGGAAGTTTAATCAGCCAAGCACATTGTAGGAATCGCCCCTCACAACAAACGGAAAACCGAATGAAAAAATAGGAATAATCCGACTTAACAATCGCTCCAAAACCGTGAATAGTAATTCCATATGACAATAAAAACCATGGAGTGGCCATCATGAACAACACTGACATACTTACCCTACAGAAAAATCTACGCACCGTTATCTCAGAGAGCGAAACAATTGAAAGCCTATGGGCCACATGCCTCAGCTCAACAAAAGAGATTAACTTTGACTATTTCTCCTATCACATTCAGCACCCTATACCTTTTTCAAACCCAAAAATATATACCTACGGAAACTATCCTCTTGACGCTTCAAGATTACTTACCACAAAAAAACCCCACACAACTGCAGGACATTTTAGAGTCGAACCAGAAGACTTAGCACCCTTAAACCAAACACAAAAGAAAGAAGCTGAAAGCACAATAAACCTAGATGATCGTATTTTTTTCATAACTCAATCAACTCAAAAAACAGAAGGCATAACAGAGCATTTTGTCTTAGCAAGAGCACACATTGAAATCGACCGCATTGAGTTGAAAAAGGCACGCACTATAATAAAAATAATGACCGATGAAATTGCCAGAAAACTAGCTGAACTAAACAATGGAGCCTCACGAGCAGTAACTCTATCACCTAGAGAAAAAGAAATATTGCTCTGGGGTGCAGATGGGAAAACCTCAGAAGAAATCGCGATAATTCTCGGCCTCTCGCAAGACTCAATAAACTTCCACCACAAAACAATACAAAAGAAATTGAATACTACCAACAGGGCGCAAGCCATTGCCCACGCTATAGTCAAAGGTTATATTTGAAACCAAAAACAGGACACTCACATGAAAAAAATCGATAATCATATTATTGTCATTGGCGGCGAGTCCGCTAGAGACATGCAGCACATGACACCTATCGACGAGTATATATGTTCACTTACAAATAAAATCACCCCAACAATCCTATACATCTCGACAGCCAATGGCGATGACTTGGTCAAAATCTCCAACTTTACTGAAAAGTATAAAGGGGCTGAGTGTACCGTAACCTCGCTGACGTTCTTCATACCGCCTTTTCCTCACGCGGACCATATTTCATCCCTGATTGATCAAGCGGATATAATTTATGTCGGAGGTGGTAATACGCGAGCGATGTTGGCAATTTGGCGCGAATTTGGTGTGATCAGTCTTTTGAAGAAAGCATGGGCAAAGGGAAAGGTTTTGTGCGGGATCAGTGCCGGAGCAATTTGCTGGTTCGACTATGGACACTCTGATTCAGGAGGCGCTTTCGCGTTGATCAGTGGCATTGGTCTACTCCCCGGCGCCCTATGCCCACACTTCAATTCAGAAGCTGGACGAGAGGCTTCCTTCGTTGAAATTATTTTCGACAAGAACATTTCTCCCGCCTACGCGGTAGATGACGGCATAGCGCTGCATTTCAAAAATGGTCAATTCCATAAGAAGGTCTATAACGACGCGTCCTGTAGCGGCTATGAAGTCAATGCGCGGTCGTCCTATGTAAAGCCGCTATGATCCGGACTATCAATGGATGGTGGCACCGGCACTCAGGTTCAATATCGTTCCAGTCATTGCGTTGCAATGTTCGAGAAATAGCACGGCCTGCGCAACCTCTTCAGGCTTTACCCAGCGCTTGAGCACGGTATTTTCTGCGACCGAGGCGATCAACGCCTGCACATCAGTGCCGGTTTTGTTCGATCTTGTTTGCAGACTCTTTTCTTCCCCAGGGGTCATGACATCACCCGGCGCAATGCAGTTGAAGTTGCGCATCGGGCCCCTATCATCTTGGACCGTCCCTTACGGAGATATATCTTTCTTCCGTCTATCCTATATGGCGTCGACACCGCTAAAAACAAGATGGCGCCTGTCGGATATGTTGTTGCCAGGGCAGGAAGAGGTGTTCTGGAAAGCGGCGCAAGTTGCGCACAACAGCTGGCTGATCAGCTCGCGACTCGATCAGGAGCCAGCGTTCGTCAAGGCCTGGCCATTCCAGAGAACGCCGAACGTGGCCCTGACGCAGGCCGGGGTGTTGCTCAAGTACAACGGCAGCACCATTGCGCCGTACGCCCTGGGCAACATTGAGTTGACCGTCCCCTACAACCGCCTGAGCGGCATCCTCAAACCCGAGCTGTTTCCCGGCCGTAACTGAAGGCAGCTCCCAGCACAAGCTGCAGCAACCCTGCCAGAATCAGCGACGGCAGGGTTGCGCCGATGTCCGGGTACAGATTGGCCAGCAAATGATAAGTGCTCACCCCGCCCAACCAGGCGAGCAACGCCGGCCAGCGCAATGCGGCTGATGCGACTCGGGCACTGCGCTTGCGCAGGATGAAGTGATCCACCAGCACCACGCCGAACAGCGGCGCAAACACCGAGCCGATCAACAGCAGGAAGTTCTGGTACTGCGCCAAAGGCGCCAGCAAGGCGATCAGCGTGCAGACCAGGCCGATGGCCAACGCCAGGTACTCGACTTTGAAGCGCACCAGCACCGCGCTGGACACTGCCGCCGAGTGAATGTCGGCAAAGGCGTTCTCTGACTCGTCCAGCAGGATCAGCAGCAGCGGAATCCCCAGGCCGGCGCCAGCCAGTGCCAACAGCAGTGCATTGACTTCACCGCTCGGGGCGAACGCCAGGGTGTAGGCCACGCCAAGGCTCATCAGCCAGAAGTTACCGATAAAAAAGCCCAGCGCGGTTCCGCCGAAGACGTTTTTCGCACGCTTGCCGAATCGCGAGTAGTCGGCAATCAGCGGCAGCCAGGACAATGGCATCGCAATGGCGATGTCGAAGCCCACGGCGAACGGCATCGAACCGTCGCCCGCCTGCGCCCACAGTGCGGCCAGGTCGGCTTTGGCGAACAGGTTCCAGGTCAGCCAGATGCACGCGGCCAGCAATAGCCAGATACCCCACTTGCGCAGGATCTGGCGCACGAACGTCAGTGGGCCGCTGACCGCCAGCAAAGTGGCCAGGCCACCGAAGAACAGGGTCCATAGCAGTGGGCTCGACAGCAGACTGCCTTCGCTGAAGGCGCGTGCGCCCAGCAGACTGGCGGCGTCGCGCATGACGATGATTTCGAACGAACCCCAACCGATCAGTTGCAGCAGGTTCAGCACCGCCGGCAGGCTTGCGCCCTTGATGCCGAGGCTCAGCTTGAGTGCGGCCATCGACGACAGGCCGGTGTCGCTGCCGATCACGCCGACGGCCGCCAGCAGCAGGACGCCGACCAAGGTGCCGAGGAAGATTGCCAGCAGTGAACCGGACAGGCCGAGGCCAGGCGCGAGCAAAGCGCCGGTCTGCAGCACCATCAGGCCGATGCCGAGGGAGAACCATAGGGAAAACAGATCGCGACCACCGAAGACACGCTTTTCAGCGGGCACCGCAATGTCGGGGGAGTAAGTGCTGGGTTGAATGCTCACGGGTGTTATCTCAGAGGGACATTTGTTGTTGTATTGATCGCTATCGCCAGCAGGCTGGCTCCCACAGGGGACTTGTGAACGCTACAGATCCAATGTGGGAGCCAGCCTGCTGGCGATGGGGCCTGTGCAGGCCCCACCTTTTCAGGTCAGATCAAACCTTCTTGTACAGCTGACTGCCTTCCTGCTTGAACCGCTCAGCCTGCTCCGCCAGTCCCTGGGCGACTTCGGCATCAATGGTTTCGATCCTCTGGTTGGCCGCATATTCACGGACTTCCTGAGTGATCTTCATCGAGCAGAATTTCGGTCCGCACATGGAGCAGAAATGCGCGACCTTGGCCGAATCCTTCGGCAACGTCTCATCGTGATACGAACGGGCGGTGTCCGGGTCAAGGCCCAGGTTAAACTGGTCTTCCCAACGGAATTCAAAACGCGCCTTGCTCAGGGCATTGTCGCGAATCTGTGCACCCGGATGGCCTTTCGCGAGATCGGCAGCATGCGCGGCGATCTTGTAAGTGATGATCCCGGTTTTCACGTCATCCTTGTTCGGCAGGCCCAGGTGCTCCTTGGGCGTCACGTAGCAAAGCATGGCGCAACCGAACCAGCCGATCATCGCCGCACCGATACCGGAAGTGATGTGATCGTAGCCCGGCGCAATGTCGGTGGTCAGCGGGCCGAGGGTGTAGAACGGCGCCTCGTCGCAGCACTCGAGCTGCTTGTCCATGTTCTCCTTGATCAGCTGCATCGGCACATGGCCCGGGCCTTCGATCATGCACTGCACGTCGTGCTTCCAGGCAATTTTGGTCAGCTCGCCAAGGGTTTCCAGTTCGCCGAACTGCGCGGCGTCGTTGGCGTCGGCAATCGAACCTGGGCGCAGGCCGTCACCCAGCGAGAAGCTGACGTCGTAGGCCTTCATGATTTCGCAGATGTCTTCGAAATGCGTGTAGAGGAAGTTTTCCTTGTGATGCGCCAGGCACCACTTGGCCATGATCGAACCGCCACGGGAAACGATGCCCGTCACGCGCTTGGCGGTCAGCGGCACGTAGCGCAGCAGCACACCGGCGTGGATGGTGAAGTAGTCCACGCCCTGCTCGGCCTGTTCGATCAGGGTGTCGCGGAACAGCTCCCAGGTCAGGTCCTCGGCCGCACCGCCGACTTTTTCCAGGGCCTGATAAATCGGCACTGTACCGATCGGCACTGGCGAGTTGCGGATGATCCACTCACGGGTTTCGTGAATGTGCTTGCCGGTGGACAGGTCCATGACCGTGTCCGAACCCCAGCGAATGCCCCAGGTCAGTTTCGCCACTTCTTCTTCGATGGACGAACCCAGGGCGCTGTTGCCGATGTTGCCGTTGATCTTCACCAGGAAGTTACGGCCGATGATCATCGGTTCCAGTTCGGTGTGGTTGATGTTGGCCGGAATGATCGCGCGGCCACGGGCGATCTCGTCACGGACGAATTCAGGGGTGATGATCTTCGGCACGCTGGCGCCGAAGCTGTGGCCGGCGTGTTGCTGGTCCAGCAGGCCGGCGGCACGGGCCACTTCGAGCTTCATGTTCTCGCGGATGGCAACGTATTCCATCTCGGCGGTGATGATGCCTTTGCGCGCGTAGTGCATCTGGCTGACGTTGGCCCCGGCCTTGGCGCGGCGCGGGTTGTTCACGTGGGCGAAGCGCAGCTTGGTCAGTTCGGCATCGGCCAGGCGTTCCTGGCCGAAATTGGAGCTCAGGCCGCTCAGGCGCTCGGTGTCGCCACGGGCTTCGATCCACGGCGAACGCACATCGCCCAGGCCTTTGCGCACGTCGATGATGACGTTGGGGTCGGTGTACGGGCCCGAGGTGTCGTACACAACGACAGGCGCGTTGATCTCACCGCCGAAATCGGTCGGGGTCACGTCTAGGCTGATTTCGCGCATCGGCACGAGGATGTCCGGGCGAGAACCCTGGACGTAGACTTTTTGCGAGCGGGTAAAGGGCTGAACCGACTGTTGATCGACTTGGGCCGAATCACTCAGGTTCGTCGTATTTTTTAGTTTTATCGTCATCACGGGCTCTCCAGACAGCATCCAGGCAGTGGATTTTTGTCGGAGCGAACCTGTAACGAATGGACGCGACCAATCAGCGATGACACTGCTGCTGGTGCTGTGCTCAGTGCTCGAGGGGTGTTCGATTGTCGAACAACATCCCGGACGAAGCACAAGAGGACTCGCCGGGTGACGAGAAATCTTGTTCCCTACGCAGGCGCTAACCTGATCAGGTTCAACGGGATCCGAAATTATTCGATCTCAGCCTCATAGCAAGGCACCCCGACAAGAACCCGGCCAGTCTAGACACAACTGACACGGAACGCCAACCCCGCAGTAAACACCTTGATGAATGGCGTAATTACAGGATTGTTGCCGAACGTGTGCGCAACTACACTCGCTACGCCGCATCGCGTCATGACGTTGTGCGTTGACGATCTACAACATCGCGCCGTACCTTGGCGCAAATTATCAGCGTAATTTTTAGGGATGGCCGCATGCTGCGCAAACTTTCACTGGCCCTTGCCGTGTCTTGTGCTTCGAATGGAATGGCCTGGGCAGCGGAAGCGCCCTTATCGACCAGGACTGACCTGGTGAGCGTCTATCAGGAAGCCGTGGATAACAACGCCGACCTGGCTGCTGCTCGCGCCCAATATGGCGCGCAGAAAGAGGTAGTGCCCCAGGCACGGGCCGGGTTGTTGCCGAATCTGTCCGGCGGAGCCCAGGTCGCCAATGTGCGCACCGACATCAATCAGCCGTCCGCCGTGGCCTCCCGCAGCGCCAACTCCTATCAGGCGACGCTGGCACAGCCACTGTTCCGCGCCGATCGCTGGTTCCAGTACCAGGCGGCCAAGGACGTCAACGAACAGGCGGCGCTGCAACTGTCCGCGACAGAGCAGAACCTGATCCTGCAGACCGCCGAAAACTATTTCAATGTGCTGCGCAGCCAGGACAACCTGGCCTCGACCAAGGCTGAGGAAGCGGCATTCAAACGCCAGCTGGACCAGTCCAACGAACGCTTCGATGTCGGCCTCTCGGACAAGACCGACGTGCTGCAATCGCAAGCCAGCTACGACACTGCACGGGCCAACCGCATCGTTGCGCAGCGCCAGGTGGATGATGCGTTCGAAGCGCTGATCACCCTGACCAACCGTCAGTACAACTCGATCCAGGGCATCGTCCATACCCTGCCGATCCTCCCGCCGGCACCGAATGACGCGAAGTCCTGGGTCGACACGGCCGCCCGGCAGAACCTCAATCTGCTGGCCAGCAACTACGCGGTCAGCGCGGCTGAAGAAACGCTCAAACAGCGCAAGGCCGGCCACGCTCCGACGGTGGATGCGGTGGCGAAGTATGAAAAAGGTGACAACGACGCTTTTGGCTTCAGTAATCCGAATGCTTTCAACCAGGCCTATGGCGGGCCGGTCGAACAACGCACCCTGGCCCTGCAGTTGAACATCCCGATCTACAGCGGCGGGCTGACCAGTTCCCAGGTCAGGGAGTCCTACTCGCGCCTGGACCAGACCGAACAACAGCGTGAAGGCCTGCGCCGGCAAGTCGTGGAGAACACGCGCAATCTGCACCGTGCGGTGAATACCGACGTCGAGCAGGTGCAGGCGCGCAAGCAGTCGATCATTTCCAACCAGAGCGCGGTGGAAGCGACTGAAATCGGCTATCAGGTTGGAACGCGCAACATCGTCGACGTGCTCGATGCCCAGCGCCAGCTGTACACCTCGGTGCGCAACTACAACAACACCCGGTACGACTACATCCTCGACAACCTGCGCCTGAAACAGGCAGCGGGCACGTTGAACCCGGGCGACCTGGAAGACCTCAAGCGCTACCTCAAGCCCGACTACAACCCCGACAAGGACTTCCTGCCGCCGGATTTGGCCAAGGCTGCGGCTGAGCAATTGAAAGCCCGGCCGTAAAAGCAAAAGATCGTCCGAAGGCTCGGGCCGCGTTCGGGCGATCTTTTATTTCAGGCGACGCAGTCTAACGGTCGATCAACCGCCCCAACCCATCCAGCAATCGTTGCAACGCGCCCTGATTGGCGCGCATCACGTTCAATCCGGCCTGGGCCATGCGCTGTGCGTCCCGGGGCAATTCGAACAATCGTCGCACCTCTACCGCCAACCCTTCGGCATCTTCCACCTCCTGCAGCGCGCCGGCATTGCGCAGTTGCGCGGCTATCTCGAGGAAGTTGAACAAGTGCGGGCCGCTCAGTACCGGCTTGGCCAGTGCTGCCGGCTCCAGCAGGTTGTGCCCGCCGTTCGGTACAAGGCTGCCACCGACGAATGCGGTATCAGCCAGGGCGTAAAGGAACAGCAATTCGCCCATGGTGTCGCCCAGCAGTACTGAAGTACCGGCGCTGACCGTTTCGCCGGTGGAGCGTCGAACCGTGGCGAAGTCCTGCCGGGCGCACAGCTCGAACACCGAATTGAACCGCTCCGGATGGCGCGGTACCAGGATCAGCAGCGCATCGGGATGATTGGCGAGCAACTGACGGTGAGCCGCCAGCACCACGTCGTCTTCGCCTTCATGGGTACTGGCGGCAATCCACACCGGACGCTCCTGTGCTTGCCATTGGCCGCGTAACTCGGTGGCACGCTGCAGCAGCTGCGGGTCGATGGTCAGATCGAATTTGATCGAGCCGGTGACTTCGACGGTTTCCGGGCGCGCACCCAGGTCGCGAAAGCGCGAGGCCTCGGCCTCGGTCTGCACTGCAAACAGGCTCATTTCGGCGAGCATCGGCTGGGTCAGTTTGGGCAAACGGCCGTAACCCCTGGCCGAGCGCTCGGACAGTCGGGCATTGGCCAGCGCCACGGGAATACCCCGTTTTGCACACTGGTGGATATGGTTGGGCCAAAGCTCGGTTTCCATGATCACTGCCAGTTTCGGCCGCACGCGATCCAGGAATCGCTTTGCCGCACAGGGCAGGTCATAGGGCAGGTAGCAGTGTTGAATTCGCGGTTCATTGGCGAACAGGGCCCGAATGCGCTCGGATCCGGTCGGGGTCATGCAGGTCACGGTGATCGGCAACTGTGGATAACGTTGCAACAGAGCGCGGATCATTGGCGCCGCCGCGATGCTCTCGCCAACTGACACCGCGTGTACCCAGATTCCGCCGGGCTGCAACACCGGCAGGCCATAGGAAAATCGCTCGCCGATGCGTTTGGCATACGCCGGCGCCTTGCGCGCCCGCAGCCAAAGCCGAATCGCTACCAATGGCAGCCCCAGGTAAAACAGCACGGTGTAGAGAGTTCTATTCATGGCGGCGGAGTTTATCGGCTTTTGTCGCCGATCGCCCGCAAGTGCACGGCAAAACGTTCCGCCAGCCAGCGCGCGGCGGGGCCCAGTGGCTCGTCGCGACGCCACACCAGCTCCACGACAAGGGCCGGAGGCGTCCATTCGCTGACCAGTTCGACCATCTGCCCCTGATAAGCAGGGTACTGCACCACGTGCCGGGGCAACCAGGCCCAGCCGAGGCCACGTACCAGCCATTCGGCCATTACGTAGAAACTGTCGGCCCGCCAGACCTGCGGACTGGCGGGTTCGCTACCGGGGTAGACACTGGATTGAGTGGACATGAGTAACTGGCGATGCTGCGCCAACTGCTGGCAATCAACTTCGTTTTTGCCGGCCAAGGGGTGGCCGGTGCCACACACTGTCACCATTTCGACGCTGCCCAATACCCGGCGCTCAAGGGATTCGGGAATCTGGTCGTGATAAAACAGCAGGCCGAGGTCGGCCCGGCGCTCCACCAATTTACGCGCCACATCGCCCTGGGCAGCACTGGTCAGTTGCACCTCAAGGCTGGGAAATTGTTGCGCCAGGGCTTCAAAGCTATCCACAACTGCCTGGTAGGGCATGGCCTCGTCCTGGGCCACCCGCAGACGGGCTTCCTGCCCGCGCATCATCGCCAATGCCCGGCCGTTCAAACGCTCGCACTGACGCAGGACTTCCCTTGCTTCTTCGAGCAAGGCATCGCCGGCTTCAGTCAATTTCGGCTGGCGCCCGCTACTGCGATCAAACAGGCTGACGCCGAGGTCTTCTTCCAACAGCGCAATCGAACTGCTCACGGCCGACTGGGCCTTGCGCTGAGCGCGCGCCACCGCCGAGAACGAGCGTTGTTCCGCTACGCTGACAAACAGACGAAGCTGTTCCAGACTCCATTGCATGCTCATGTGCAACCCATCTCCGTAACAGATAGGTAATGACTTTACCGCATCTGGCGAATCTCTAAAATGCAGGCTTGATAAAGCAACACATCACTTGAGGATGCACCCATGACCGCTTACTACTACCTGGCCATTGCCATCTGCGCCGAAGTGATCGCGACCGTTTCAATGAAAGCCGTCAAAGGTTTCAGCACGCCCCTGCCGTTGGTGCTGGTGATCGTCGGCTACGGCATCGCCTTCTGGATGCTGACGCTGGTGGTGCGCAGCGTACCGGTAGGCGTGGCTTATGCGGTATGGGCCGGCCTGGGCATCGTGCTGGTCAGTGTCGCCGCGCTGTTTATCTATGGGCAGAAGCTGGATGTGCCGGCGATGCTGGGCATGGCGCTGATTGTGCTGGGGGTGGTGGTTATCCAGTTGTTCTCCAAAACTGCAGGCCACTAACGCCTGCAATGCTGTCTAGTGTGGGAGTGAGCCTGCTCGCGATAGCGGTGCGCCAATCGACGCGTCGGTTGCCAGGTAAACCGCTATCGCGAGCAGGCTCACTCCCTCGGGTCTGTCGGCCGCTGCAATGTTTGAGTCTGTATACTGCGCCCTCGTCTTGAACACTGAGGTCGCTGCATGCCATCCGTTATTTCCACCGACGTTTTGATTGTCGGCGCTGGTGTCGCCGGCCTCTGGCTGAACGCGCGCCTGCGCCGCCAGGGTTTTTCGACCGTGCTGGTGGAAAGCGCCACCCTCGGTGGCGGGCAGAGCCTGAAGTCCCAAGGCATCATCCACGGCGGCGCCAAGTATGCGCTGCACGGTGCACTGACCGGCGCCTCGGAAGCCATCGCCGATATGCCACGACGCTGGCGTGAAGCGCTGGCCGGCGACGGCGAACTGGATCTGAGCGGCGTACGCCTGCTGTCCGAAGCCCACTATCTCTGGTCCCCCGGCACCATCGCTGGCAACCTCACCAGTTTCTTCGCCAGCAAAGCCGTGCGTGGCCGGGTCGACCAGGTCAAGGGCGAGCAACTGCCACCTGCCCTGCAAGACAAGCGTTTCAAGGGCAAGGTCTATCGCCTGGCCGAGCTGGTGATCGATGTACCGAGCCTGATCCAGCGCTTGGCCGACCTCGCGGGCGACGGCCTGCTGGCCGGGCATGAGATCGAACCGTTTCTGGAAGCTGGCCTGCTGGTCGGCCTTAGAGTCGACGGGCGCGATATTCGGGCGCAACGCATCGTTCTCAGCGCCGGGGCGGGTACCGCAGCGCTGCTCGAAGCACTGGGGTTGAGCCAGCCGGCCATGCAACGTCGACCGCTGCACATGATCATCGCCAAGGGCCCCGGCCTGAAGCCGTTGTACGCCCACTGCCTGGGTGGCGGGACCAAGCCGCGCATCACTGTCACCACGCACCCGGCGGCCGATGGCCAGTGGGTCTGGTACCTGGGTGGCGATATTGCCGAAGCCGAAGGCGTCGCCCGCGAGCCGGCCGAGCAGATTGCCACCGCGCAGAAAGAACTCGGCCAGCTCCTGCCCTGGATCGACCTCAGTACCGCCCGGTGGGCCACTTTGCGAGTGGATCGTGCAGAGCCTTTGCAGTCCGGCCTGACACGCCCGGACAATGCCTTCCTGGCTGAACAGGGCCGGCTGCTGGTCGGTTGGCCGACCAAGCTGGCACTGGCGCCGGACTTCGCTGACCGGGTCATCGCCTCTCTACAACGCGATGGCATCCAGCCCAGCCACAACGCTACGTTGCCTGAACTACCGAAACCACCCATGGGCATTCCTGCCTGGGAGCAACTGCTACCATGAGCCAACCAACCCTGCACGAACTGCACCGCCCGCTGGGCAGCACAGGCCTGATGGTTTCGCCACTTGGCCTGGGCACCGTGAAATTGGGCCGCGACCAGGGCGTCAAGTACCCGAACGGTTTCCAGATTCCGGGCGATGATGAAGCGCGCATGTTGCTCAAGCTCGCACGGGACATGGGGATCAACCTGATCGACACCGCCCCGGCGTATGGCCACAGCGAAGAGCGCCTCGGCCCGTTGCTGCGTGACCAGCGCCAGGAGTGGGTGATCGTCAGCAAGGTGGGCGAAGAGTTTGCCAATGGCCAGTCCAGTCACGACTTCAGCGCCGCCCACACCCGGTTGTCAGTGGAACGCAGCCTGAAACGTCTGGAAACTGATTTTATCGACCTGGTGCTGGTGCACTCCGACGGCAATGACCTGGCGATTCTCAACGACAGCGAGGTCTACGCAACCCTCGCCGAACTCAAGCAAGAGGGCAAGATCCGCGGATTCGGCTTCTCCGGAAAAACCGTCGAAGGTGGCTTGAAGGCTCTGGAACAGGGTGATTGCGCGATGGTCACCTACAATCTGAACGAATTGAATGAAAAAGCCGTCATTGACTATGCTGCTGCTCACGGCAAAGCCATTCTCGTCAAGAAAGCCCTGGCCAGCGGCCATGTGTGCCTGAGCCCTGGCGTCGATCCGGTGCGCGCCAGCTTCGAGTTGTTGTTTGAACATCCGGGCGTTGCCAGTGCTATTGTCGGGACCATCAATCCGCTGCACCTCGCCCACAATGTCGCGACCGTTGCCAAGGTCCTTCGTAGAAACTGACGCCGCCGACGCGGCCTTAAGCAGGAGCCGACATGCCGCGTACGCTCATAAGAAAGAACCCCAGCAACTTCAAGACCCTGCCGTTATTCGTCGAAGCGACTCCCGAAGGCCTGAGTTACCAGAGCGTCGGAATGCCGCTCAATTTCTCGCAAACCCTGCAGCGTCGCCGCCCCGTGGCCGTGGCCGATGCAGAGCGCTTCGCCGTGGAGCTGGCCAATCTCGGGGTTTCGGTGCGCCTTACATTGCACTGGCAGAACCGCGATTACTGGGTCTTGGTGCGCCAGCGCCGACAGGATCGCGGCGACGTGGTGCTCAAGCTGATCTCCGGTTATGTGCCGGCCCACGAGCTCAACCTGCCGCTGCACACGGCCATTCAGGAAATCGCCGAAGAATGCCTGCTGGAAACGCCCGAAGGCTGGCTTGGCGGACGCTTCAATGACACCTGGCTGCCTGCGCCCTACTCGTCCGCCCTGCATTATCGGGAAGCCTTGCCGTTTCGATTGACGCCCCTGTCGGGGTCGGCTCGACCGGTGCGCTGCGCGAACATGCAACTGATCGAACGTCCACGCGCTTACGTGCACCTGCCCACCGCCTCGTTGCAGCTGATCTACGACTTGCGCCTCGAGGTCCCCAAGGAAGCCAAGTCGCTCAGCCTGTTTCATGTCGACGAACGCCTGGAAGGCGACCAACTGGTGGCCAGGCTCGATCGCAAGCGGCCCGATCTGTACCTGATGCCTTTGCAGGACGGCCAGCCGATGGCTGAGCTCTACACCTTGAAGAAAGACCACCTGTATCCGGCGAGCACTCGCGGGTTGTACCTGGCAGAGAGTTTTGCCCAGCAGGAAGGCTGGCTGGTGCGCGATGAGCGGATCAAGTGGAAGGATTGGGTGAAGCAGCAGGGACTGAGCCTCCCGGGGAAGGACTCGGGTTTAGCGCGGTTGCGGGGCAAGGCCAAGCAATTGCTGAAGAGAATCGTGCCACGCAAGAAGCTCAGTTCCTGAACCAAAAGATCGCAGCGCCTACAGGGCAGGAGCTGCCGCTGGCTGCGATCTTTTCACGTTGCGATCAAAGAAATCTTCAAGGATCGCAGGCCAGCTCTCACGACTTGCGGATCTTCTCCACAATCGCCGTAGTCGAGCTGTTTTCCACCAGCCCCAGGACCTTCACCGTGCCGCCGTAGGCTGCCACGATGTCAGCACCCACCACCTGCTCAATGCCGTAATCGCCACCCTTGACCAGAACGTCGGGCTTGACTTCGCGCAGCAGGTTTTCCGGGGTCCCCTCCGAGAAGCTGATAACCCAGTCCACAGCGCCCAGGCCGGCCAGGACGGCCATGCGCCGGTCAACACTGTTGATCGGACGCCCAGGACCTTTCAGTCGGCTCACTGACGCATCGTCGTTGACTGCAACGATCAGACGATCGCCTTGGGCCCGCGCCTGCTCGAGGTAAGTCACGTGACCGGCATGCAATATGTCGAAGCAGCCGTTGGTGAACACGATCTTCTCTTTGTGCGCACGGGCATCGTCAACCGCCAGCAGCAGTTGCTCGAGCCCCAGCACACCGCGCTCGGAGCCTTCTTCGCGCTGAATGGCGCGCCGCAGTTCCGGTGCACTGATGGCAGCAGTACCCAGCTTGCCGACCACGATACCCGCAGCCAGGTTGGCCAGGGCCACTGCATGGGGCAATTCTTCACCGGCAGCAATCGCTGCTGCCAGGGTCGAAATCACCGTATCACCGGCACCCGTGACGTCGAACACTTCACGCGCCCGCGCGGGAAGGTGCAGCGCGGGATGACCGGGGCGCAACAAGGTCATGCCGTGCTCACCGCGAGTCACCAGCAAGGCGCCGAGGTCGAGCTCCTGCATCAGGGTCGCGCCCTTGGTCACCAGCTCGTGCTCATCGCTGCATTTACCGACGATGGTTTCGAACTCGCTGAGGTTCGGCGTGATCAGGCTTGCACCACGATAGATGGAGAAATCCTTGCCCTTGGGATCGGCCAATACCGGAATACCACGGGCGCGGGCAGCCTGGATCAGCACCTGATGGTTCTTCAGCGCGCCTTTGCCGTAGTCGGACAACACCAGCACCTTGATGCCTTCGAGCAATTCGTCGACTTGCTCGCCCAAGGCGAGGGCATCGGTAGCGAAAGGTTCTTCGAAGTCGATACGCAGCAATTGCTGGTGACGACTCATGACCCGCAACTTGACGATGGTCGGCTGGTGCGCGATGCGCTGGAACAATGCCCGCACGCCGGCGCCCTTGAGGCTGTTGGCGAGGCTGTCGGCGGCTTCATCGTCGCCGGTGACGCCAACCAGGGAAGCCGGCGCACCCAGAGCGGCAATGTTCAACGCAACGTTGGCGGCACCGCCTGGGCGGTCCTCGATTTGCTCGACCTTGACGACTGGTACCGGCGCCTCCGGGGAGATCCGTGAGGTACCACCATGCCAATAACGGTCGAGCATGACATCGCCGACCACCAAGACAGGGGCTTGATCGAATCGCGGCATGGACAACTTCATGGAGCAACCCACATACAAAATGAACAGGGGCGCGATATTAACACAGGGTTGCCGTGGGCTTGCGCCACGGCTGCAACCGAATGAAACATCGTTCTTAGCCCCCGGGCCTGGATCAGGCGATATTTTCCGTCGGTGCGTCGAGCCCCATGGCGTGCAGGCGCGAGTAGTAGCCATTTTGCGCCAGCAACTGCGCGTGGGTGCCACGCTCGACAATTTCACCATGGTCCATGACCAGAATGAGGTCGGCCTTTTCGATGGTCGACAAGCGGTGAGCGATCACCAGCGTGGTGCGGCCCTTCATGACCTGGTCCAGTGCCGCCTGGATATGGCGCTCGGATTCGGTGTCGAGTGCCGAAGTCGCCTCATCCAGGATCAGCAACGGAGCGTTCTTCAACAGGGCCCGGGCAATCGCCAGGCGCTGGCGTTGACCACCGGACAACAGCACGCCGTTTTCACCGACCTGGGTATCCAGGCCATCGGGCATCTGGGAAATGAAGTCCATCGCATAAGCATCGGTGGCGGCCTTCTCGATGTCGGCCCGCGGGGCGCCAGCCAGGTCGCCGTAGGCGATATTGTTGGCGATGGTGTCATTGAACAGCGTCACATGCTGGGTGACCTGTGCCACGTGCCGACGCAGGTTACGCAGGCGATAGTCTTCGATTTCGACATCATCGAGCAGGATCTCGCCGGTCTCGTGATGGTAGAAACGAGGGATCAGGCTGGCCAGGGTCGACTTGCCACTGCCGGAGCGACCCACCAGCGCGATCATCTGGCCGGGTGCCGCGGTGAAGCTGATGTTTTTCAACACTTCACGATCGGTGTCCGGGTAGGTGAAGCTCAGGTTGCGCACTTCCAGGTAACCGCTGACGCGATCACGCTCGACCGTGCCGCTATCAACCTCAGGCTCAACGTCCAGCTGTTCGAAAATGCTTTCGGCACCGGCCACGCCTTTCTGGATGGTCGAGCTGACTTCCGACAATTGACGGATTGGCTTGGGCAGCAGGCCCGCCGCCGTGATGTAGGCCACCAGGTCGCCCGCCGTAGCGTCGCCCCGCAGGAACAGTACCAGGAACATCAGCACGGCCATGGCGGTATAGATGACCAGCTGCAACATCGGCGTATACACCGCGCCGGTCTTGGTCATGCGCAGCTGCTTGTCCGTGTTGCCCTGGCTGGCTTCGGCAAAGCGGCGCTCTTCATAGCTCTCGCCGCCGAAGCTGCGCACCACGCGATAACCCTGGATGGTTTCGGAGGCGACGTGGGTCACATCCCCCATCGCCACCTGGATTTTCTTGCTCTGCTTGCGGAATTTCTTGCTGGTGTTACCCACCATGAAGGCAATCACCGGCAGAATCGCCAGCATCACGATCGTCAACTGCCAGTTCATCCACAACAGATAGGCAAACAGGAACACCACGGTCAGGCCTTCACGAATCACGACCTTGATCGCGTCCGTGGCGGCGCCGGTGACCATTGTCACGTTGAAGGTGATGCGCGAAATCAGATGCCCCGAGTTATGGGTATCGAAGTAGCGGTTGGGCAATACCAGCAGCTTGTTGAACAGCTCGACGCGCAGGTCATGCACCAGCCCCAGCGAAACCTTCGCCAGGTAGTAGTTACCCAGGAACGAGCCCAAGCCCTGCCAAGCCGCGATCAGGATGATCAGCAGTGGCACCGCCATCAGCAACTGCAGGTCCTTGAGATAGGGAACATTGGGAAAGAGCACGGCTTCAGGGTTGCTCAGGCCGTCGACGAAATATTTGAGGATCCCCGCCAGCATTGGCTGGGTGGAAGCAAAGATCACGAAGCCCACGATACTCAGCAGGAAAAGGCCAACATAGGGTTTTACATACCCCAACAGCCGAAGATAGATTTTCAGGCTGGAGTCCTGTCCCGCTTTGGGCGGTGCGTCACTCATCGTAGAGCTCACTTGTTAGGAAGAACGCGAAATTTTATCACAGGCACCGGGGTTGGCCCGCGCCCATACCAAAACACTGGCCAATCCGATCGGTAGCCAGCTGATGAACCACTCAGCCCTGGGCGTGCCGGTCAGGCTGGCCGCATCAAATTGCATGGCCAGGGTGGAAAACAGCCAGATGCCGATAATGCCCCGGCCGTACAGCGACGTCCTGGCTTTCCAGGCCTCAAGCAGCACGCCAAACCAGACTGCACACCACAGCAGCAGGCCTGGCAGACCCAACTCGATTGCCACATGGCTGAACAGATTATGGGCATGGTCGAAATACATGTCTGCGGCGAACACCTTGTAGTCGCCGCCCAGCCCGAGGCCGCGCCATGGATGCTCGGCGATCATGTTGAGGCTGGCAACCAGGATCTCCGGGCGATAGGAGGCACCGCGGGCCAGCACCAGTGGTTCGAGCAACCAGAACGCCAGCAGCGCCACCGCCAGGGCACCGATTGCGACAACGCAGCTGCGCCGGTCCCGGCACCAGATGGGCATTGCGAGCAACGTGAAGAACAACGCCAGGGCCGCGCCCCGGCTTTGGCTCATCACCACGAACGCGCCAAGCAAGCCCAAGGCCACAGCCCAGAGGGCCTGCATCCAGCGCTCGCTGGGCACCCAAAGCACGAGCCACACGGCCGCGAGCCCGATGACGTAGCCGCCAAGGATCGGGTGAGACAGCTCCCCCAGGCCTTCAAGACGTGCAACCCAGGCATTGCCATTAACACCATAGAATTTTATGACAGCGGCCAGGGCTGTCAGCGCCAGGCCGAAACCTCCCCACTGCATGAGGCGAATCACGCGCTCCGGCCGACCGTTGGCCAATATCGGAAAAAACAGCAGGAACACGACTATGTACAACAGGCGCTTGGCCTCGCGAGCGGGTTCCTCGACGTTGGTCCACGACAGGCTGATCAAAGACCAGACCAGCAAACCAAGCAGCGGCAGGTAGATCCAGCGCTGTTCGTACAACAGCTCTTTGAGTCGAACCCGCGCAGGCCAGGCGAACACCAGGGCCGGGAGCCAGAGCAAAGCGACCAGGCCCTGTTGATAGGCTTTGTTGGTAGGCGCTACGGCAATGGCCAGTAAAAACCAGATCAGCCCTGCGGCCATCCATAGTTGCGCCCAGCGTGTTTCCTGCATCGATTTGCTCCTTGGATAGTTCACCCTGCCTCACCCGGCATGGTTAAAACTGAAACTTTTCGGCATCATTGCCCGCCACGGTGCTCCGCAATTCCGACAAGGCTTTCTACGATGCAATGTTCCCGACTTCCGCAAGACGCTTTAAATCAAATGATTGAAGGCGCCAGAGTATTGGAGGCTGATAGCTACGGTCCGAAAGTCTACCTGTTGCAGGATGGGAATATCCTCAAACTGTTCAGGCGCAAGCGACTATTTTCTTCCGCAATATTTCGCCCGTACTCGAAACGGTTCATCGATAACACCCTGGAGCTGCAAAAGCGCGGCGTGCCCACCCTTCAGGTGCTGCAGTTCTACTGCCTGCAAGGTCCAGGCATGACCGCCGTACTGTATGAGCCATTGCCGGGTGAAACCCTGCGCCAGGTTGCGGCAAAAGACGGCTTTGACTGGCAGCAGAACCTGCCGGCGCTCGCAGAATTGATCCGCAGCCTGCACAAATCGGGAATTTATTTTCGCTCGTTGCACCTGGGCAACATCGTGGTGACGCCAGATAACCGCATGGGTTTGATTGATGTCGCAGACATGCGCTTTGTGCGTGCCCCACTGCCGAAGCACCTGATCAAGCGCAACCTGCAACACTTCGCGCGCTATATTGCACGCGAGAACCTGAACGGCAGCTTTCCAATGCAAGCATTGGAGCAGGCCGTCATGGCGTCATGACAACAGTTCGCGGACCGCTTGGCTGAAGTCGAGCCAGGCCTGGTCAGGTGCCAGCTTGCGGTACTGGCCCGCTGCAATCGTTGATGCGCAGTCATTGAATGCACTCAGAATGGCCGCGCTCCAGGCGTTGACGTCGGCAGCGGCGACATACACACCCTTGTCATCCAGCTGTTCGCGAAACACCGGAAGTTCGCTGGACATCACCGGCACGTCCGCCATCACGGCCTCCTGCATGATCAGCCCCAGGCCCTCGCTCAACGAGGGGATCGCAACCCAGTCGAAAGCGCGGTAGAGCTGCGCGGCGTCGTTCAAATGCCCCGGCAACGAGACATTGCCGCCGAGCCCCAGGCTATCAATACGCGCCTGCAGCGCGGCACGATTCGAGCCCTCGCCGATAATGACCAGACGCAGATCTGCGCGCTGTTTCAGTGCTACCGCGAAGGCGTCGAGCAGGCACGCAAATCCTTTCTTGTCTTCCAGTCGACCGACCGCACCCAGCACCGGCGTCTCGTCGAGCGGCAGCCCCAGGCGAGCACGGGCATCCTCTCGCGAGAGCACCTCGGCGCGAAAGGCAACAGGGTCATATGCACTGCGCAGCGCCTGGATCGGGAGTTGAAGGTCCTGGCCCAGCTTGGTCGCCAGCGTGCCTGACACTGCGACCAGCGTCAGTTGGGTTGGCTTGAAGTGCTGGAACAGCGCCCGGTCTTCGGAACGAAGTCGAGTGGACCCGTGGAAAATCACAATGGCACGCACGTGAGGCAGTTTCTTCAGCAGGGGCAACAAGGTCCGGGCAACGCCCAGGCCGTCGAGCAGCAAAAGATCCGCCTGGCTTTCCAGGAGCGCTTTCTTGAAACCGGCCTGCATCCAGGGCTTGGTCAGCCGCCAGAAATGCCGCCCTTTCAACTGCGCGGAGGACAGGTTCCACTCCCTGGCGCCAGCCACGTTCACGCCACAATCAGTTGCGCAGCCCTGTAACAGCCAGGTCTTGACCGGTGATGTCGAGGCCGCCTGGGACAGAATCTGTTGGTGAACCTTGTGTATCGACGCAAAAGGCGCACCGCCGGACCACATCACATTGAGAATGCTCATGGCGCCACGTGCCGCTTCAGGCATCTGCCGGGTTCTCTCCTGGTGCACTTAATTGATGAACCAGCCAATGCATACTCCCACCAGTAGAGACAATGCGAACTTGATCTGTTCGCGCCGACTGCGCCGCGCCTTGCGCTCACGCTCGACAGAAGTCTGGACGTGCAAACCAAACCCCGTATGCCGCACCGCATCACCCTCAAGCGTCACTGCAGTGAGGTTCAGCTGCGCGTAACGCTTGGACAGCGCCTTCTCCCCGTCGTGCGAGGCATAAGGGGCACACAGCCGATATTCCTTGATCCTGCGCAGCCCGGGGTTCAGCGAGAAACTCTGCCACTCGGGCTTGTCCGAGATCAGTGGATAGCAGGCCACACCACCAATGAACTCCCGAGCACCCAGGCGAATGTAAGGGCTGTGCACACTCAGATCGTAAATATAGCTGCGCATCCAGACCTGGAGGATTTCCGGACGCAATTCGAGGATTTTCAGCGAGTCTTCCACGAATCCTGGGCGATAGAATTCCCAGTCGTCTTCGCAATGAAAAATGTACGGAGTGCTGACATGCTCGTAAGCCAGGTCGATGGATGCCAACTGACCGAGCTTCGGGCGATTGACGAACACCGTGCAATGATCTTTCCAGCCCGCAGGGATGGCCGAATGCACAGCCTCGTCCCCGGCATCTTCAGTAATGAAGACTTCGCGGATGGGCGCTGTGTTGAACCGGTCAAAACTCTCGAGAGTGGTTTTGAGCAGGTCCAGGCGGCCACAGCTGGTGACCACCAAGGTGATGTTACTTTCGGTTGAAAACTGCACTTGATTCTCGTTTAAAGTCAAAGTGCCAGCAATATCAATGGCTGACCGGCCCTTGTCAAACGCCCAGTTTCAGGCGCACTTTTTCCAGCAGACTCAGTGGTGCACGGGTGCGCAGCGCCGGCTTGAGCGCCTCGACGATGCGTTCGCCGATACGCGCAAAGCTCAATTGCGCCACTACCAGTTCCCGGCCGTTATCGGCAATGCGCCGTGCCAGCTCAGGGTCGGCCCGCAGTTGCGCGAGTTTTTCCTGCAACTGGGCGATGGTCTGGTAGAACACGATGTTATGCATGTCCTGCAGACCCAACGCGCGGCTCTCGGCCTCGCCCTGGTCATACGCCAGCAACACGCAACCGCAGGCCATGGCTTCGAAGTTCTTGATCATGAACTCGCCCATGCCGACATCGGCACTGACGAAAAAACGGATACGGTTGAGGGTATCGCAGTATTCCTCGCCGGACTTGGTCCGGGTCACGACCAGCGGCTCAACGCGCCCCAGCTCATCGAGCAAGGCTTTGCGACCGCTGTAGGCAACGCTGTTGGTGCTGCCGACAAATGCCAACTCGATATCACGTTCGCGACCCTGGTCCTGCAGCAGGGTCTGGTCGTAGCCCTTGGGCACGAACACCGCATCAAACCCTTCCTCGCGCAGACGCTCGGCCACCACATATCCCGAGCTGATCACCCGCACCCACGGCAGCTTGCGGTAATGGGCGCTGAACTTGCCGGTGTACTTGCACGGGATGTAATTCTGGTAGGCATCGTGCTCCAGAAACACCAGGTTGGGCACGGTCTGGATAAAGCGAACCTGCCTGATTTCCTTCTTGAAGCGCAGGAAGAACACAATGCGGTCGTAGCGAGTTACATCGACGTGCTTGCGGAAATAGCCGCGCAGGTCGTCCTGCTCCTCGCTGGTCAACTCGCGCTTGTCGCAATCGCAATGGGCGGCGATTCCGTCGTAGAGGCGATCAAGGATCGCTCGCTGCTCTTTCTGCACCAGGAACAGAACTTTCAATTGGTTTCTCTCTTTCCAGACAGATCTTGCACCCAGAACAATTCATGGCGCCGGACGGTTTTGCGGAAAAACTCGTTTTCCCCGTAAGCCGGCCAGCGTCGAGCCGCCAGGCACCTCTGTATTGCCCGCCGCAGCAGGCGCTTCAATGGCAGCCTCGGTTGGAGGTCATGCATCATGCCCAGGGCCATTGCCTTGTGGCATTGTTGTTTGTCGGACAGGCCGAGCGCCCAGGGACGCATGGGCTCGTCGGCCGTCAGTTGCGGCGGCAACGCCACGCCAGTGCCTGCCTCACCCATGGGCCAGCGATCGTTATCGTGGAGGTGATTGGCGTAATACAACAAGGTTTCAGGCTGCCAGGCAGTGGCGCCCAGCGCCTGCATGACGGCTTGCTGCGAACACTGGTGGTCCGGATGGGGATCGAAGCGCGGATGCGGCAACACGATGACCTGGGGCTGAATGCGCTCGATCAGCTCATGCAGATCCCCCAGCAAGTTGTTCCAGGTAGGGGCACCGTCAGCATCACTGCGTAGGGCAAACGGGTTGAAGCGGCGGAAGTAGCGAGTATCGCCAAGCTGCGCTTCGCGGGAGGCCGCCGGACAGTCCGGTGCATCCTGCATCGCCGGCAATTGCAGACAGAAATACCCCAGCTGGATGCAGCGTTCCTGCGCGACACCGCCCCACAACGGCACGCCAATGCTGTCCCACGCACGCAGCGAGCCTTTGAGGCGCGCCGCCTCGACGCTATCAAGGCCCATTTGCTGGTAGTGCTCGGCTTCTATTTCACCGGCTGTCACGGTCACGATCCAGCTTTGCTCGGCGCTGCTGTACAAGCCGAACGCCGCCAGCTCGGCGTCGTCGGCGTGGGGGGCGATGACCAGCACCCGCTTGTCACGGTAGTCGGGGTATTCGAAGGCCCACAGCACGGGTTCGCCGAGCAACCGGCAGAACCGTCCGCGCAAGCGCAGTTGCCCCTGGGACAGCACCGACGCCTGCCCGGTCAGGTTGAGGTAGCGCAACCCGTCGACACCCCGCTCGAAAGCCTGACGGTCGGGATTACTGCCCCCCGTTAACTCGACCACGGGATCGAAAAAGCGCCCCAGCCAGGTGCTTTGTATGCGCAGCGCCAACACCAGCGTGGCGTCGTCGACCAGCATGACGCCCTCGTCCAGGCGCAACCGCTCGCCGTCCAGATGGACTTTGGGTTGCTGAGTGTAGGGTGGAAAGCTGTATTGGTAATCATCGCCAGGGGAATAGAACAGATGGTCAGCGAACCAGGCTTCATGGGCTACCCAGCCCAGCACCGCAATGACCAGCGGCAACCACCAGGTCACCAGCCAACCAACGACCACTAACACCAGCAACGCGATAAGCAGGCTCAAACGCTTGTTGCGTCGATGGCGCTTTAGCAGCAACTGTTTACGGCTGATGGGCTGATTCATACAGTGAATACCGGGACAGGGTTACACCAGCGATCCTTGTATTCCCGATCGGCTCGCCCGAAAGAGAATCGCAAGGGCTTGTCCAGCGCCCGGGCATGCTCCCAGGCACTTTGCGTATTGAGGAAACTCAGCACGCTGCCGGGACTGAATTCGCGGGTTTCAGGATCGACGCCACCGTTGATGTACTCGACGCTGATCCATTGCGGCGCTTCAACCCGGTAGACCAGTTGAATCGCGATCGGCGCATCATTGAGGAAAATGACCGAGCCAATCAGCAACTCACGCAACAGCTCGATGACCTCTGCCATGCGTTCGGCACCTGTGGCCGGGAAACCCCATCTGCGCTGGAACAGATCGCAGTAGATCGCTGCCAGTTCGCCGCTGGAAAACTCGGTGACTGGTCGCACGACGCCGCCGGCCTCTTCCAGAAGACGCAATTCACGGCGCTGGTTATAGCGGAACTTCTTCGACAATTCTTCAGGGGTGCGGGCCATGGCCAATTGCTCGGCTTGCAGCCTGATACCGGTGAACCTTCCTTCGCTCATCGCGCACAGGTAGCGTGCACGATGGCGCAGCGGCGCCTGGGCATCGGCGGCGGCCGGCAGGATCAGTTCTGCATTGCCCAGGTCGAACAGGCCTTTTTTACCCCGTCGCTTGAGCACATCCTTGGACAGCGCCAGGTCGCGACCCCAGGTCGGGATAGCAGCCTTGATTTCACCTTGCTGTTCCCATGCCAGATAACGCACCGGGATATCGGCCATGTGTGCCAGGCGTTCAACGACCATCGGATGGGTTGCGACACTGCCGCCATAACGGTGCCAGGCATCGGCATAGGTCGCGGCATCGATTACTGCCCAGCCACGTTCGCGCCAGCCTTGAAGTCGGTTGAGCATCAGCCCCTCTTTGCCAGTTCGGTAACACGCGGCAAACGCCAGAAAGCGTCACCCACCGCGCGATCGGAGAAGCGTTCGCGCAAGCGATCAGTCATCAGTTCCGCGCATTGGCGGCGCTGGTGATCGTCCATCGCGGCCAGGTGCTGCAGCCCTTGGGCCAGATGCTCGGCATCACCCAGGGGGAACAGGATACCGACACCTTCGACCACTTCCCTGGCGCCGCCCGCTGCAGTGGCGAGCAGCGGCACGCCGGCGGCCATGGCTTCAAGCAGCACCATGCCGAACGGCTCATGATCGGAACTCAGGGCAAACACATCGAAAGCACGGAAATAACGACGAGCCTCGGGCACCTGGCCCAGGAACAGTACCCGGTCACCGACTCCCAACTCGCGGGCGAGCGCCTTGAGGTCCTGCTCCAGGCGACCGGTACCGAGGATCACCATCTGGCTGTTCACCGGCAAGCCAGGCAAAGCCTTGGCAAAACCGTGCAACAAGGTGGCCTGGTCCTTGTCGGGATGCAGGCGCCCGACGTTACCGACGATCCACGCATCCATCGCCAGGCCAAGGGCCTCCCGGGCTACCTGCCGCGACAGCTGGCTGTCTTGCAATGCCTGCACGTCGATGCGGTTGTAGAGCGTCTGGATTCGGGAATCCGGCCATTTCGGCAGGCATTTGCGCATATCGTCGCGCACTGCATCGGACACCCCGAGCAGGCTCAGGCGCTTGCGAAAAATATGCGCAAAAAGTTTGCGGGTGCCGCGCTTGTAATCGCCAAAGGCATGGTGCACGCCAATCACCGGCAACGAGGTACCGAGCAAGGCGATATAGATCGGTTTGAAGCGGTGGGCGATGCAGAAGCTGAAGTTGCGCGACGCGGCGATCTTGCGCAGATCCCGGATCGCGCCCAACTTCAGGCCACGAATGGACTTTGAACTGTACTCCATGAATAACACTTCATCGGAAGCACAGCCCGCAGCGACTTCGGCATCGGCCGCCCCGGTAAGAAACACCGTGGTCACCCGATAACCGGTCCCCGCGAACAGGCTGGCGTACTGCCGGGCGCAGTCCAGAAACGGCCCGTCATAGCCGTGACAGAACTGCAGCACATGGCGTTCAGCCGAGCGTGTCATATGCGTCAGCGCCCTCTTTGACCACCAGAATGTCTTCCATGATCAGATACTGCAGGTCGGAACCGAAGAACATGTTCAAGGCGTCGGTCGGTGAGCAAATCATCGGCTCGCCACGACGGTTGAGCGAGGTGTTGAGCGAAACACCGTTGCCGGTCAGCACTTCCAGCGCCTTCATCATGTCGTAGTAACGCGGGTTGTATTCGCGCTTGAGCACTTGGGCCCGGGAAGTGCCGTCTTCGTGGACGACTTCCGGCACGCGGGTCTTCCACTCTTCAGCCACTTCAAAGGTGAAGGTCATGAACGGCGCCGGGTGATCGATCTTGATCATCTGCGGTGCAACGGTGTCGAGCATCGACGGGCAGAAAGGCCTCCAGCGCTCGCGGAACTTGATCTGGTGGTTGATGCGGTCAGCAACGCCAGTGGCACTCGGGCAGCCAATGATCGAACGACCGCCCAACGCACGCGGGCCGAATTCCATCCGCCCCTGGAACCAGGCAACCGGATTGCCATCGACCATGATCCTGGCGATATTTTCCGGCATGTTCTCGAGCTTGCGCCACACCGGCTTGCTCGGGTGACGGGCGCATGCTGCCAGCACGTCTTCGTTGGTGTAGGACGGGCCGAGGTAGACGTGTTCCATCTTCTCGACTGGCACACCACGGGCGTGCGACACATAAGCCGCGGCACCGACTGCGGTACCGGCGTCGCCCGATGCAGGCTGGACGAATAGTTCCTTGACGTCGTCGCGGGCGATAATCTTCTGGTTCAGCTTGACGTTCAACGCACAGCCGCCAGCAAAGGCCAGCTTGCCGGTTTCCTTGAGCACGTCGCCCAGATAATGGTCGATCATCTGCAGCGCCAGCTTCTCGAACAGCGCCTGCATGCTCGCGGCGTAGTGGATGTAAGGCTCGTCGGCAATGTCGCCTTCGCGCTTTGGACCCAGCCACTCGATGAGTTTCGGCGAGAAGTAGAAACCTTTGCCTTTCTCTTTGTAGCGGCGCAGGCCAATCACGTTGGCGTAATCGGTGTTGATCACCAACTCACCGTTCTCGAAGGACGCCAGGCGGGAAAAGTCATATTTGCTGGCATCGCCATAAGGCGCCATGCCCATGACCTTGAACTCACCGTCGAGCATCTCGAACCCGAGGAACTCGGTGATCGCGCCATACAGGCCGCCCAGGGAGTCAGGATCGAAGAACTCCTTGATCTTGTGGATCTTGCCGTTCTCGCCATAACCGAAGAAGGTCGTAGCGTACTCACCCTTGCCGTCGATCCCCAGGATCGCGGTTTTCTCCTTGAAACCGGAGCAGTGGTAGGCGCTGGAGGCGTGGGCCAGGTGATGCTCGACCGGCTCGATCTTGATTTTCTTCGGATCGAAGCCCAGTTGCTCGAGGCACCAGACAATTTTGTTGCGATAACGCTTGTAGCGACGGTTGCCCATCAGGATCGCATCAAGTGCACGATCCGGGGCGTACCAGTAACGCTTGGCGTAGTGCCAGCGAGCCTCGCCGAACAGGCTGATCGGGGCGAACGGAATCGCGACTACATCGACGTCGGACGGCTTGATGCCCGCCTGTTCGAGGCAGAACTTCGCCGATTCGTAGGGCATGCGGTTCTTTGCATGTTTATCGCGCACAAAGCGCTCTTCCTCAGCCGCCGCGACCAGCTTGCCGTCGATGTACAAGGCTGCGGAAGGATCATGGCTAAGGGCGCCGGACAGGCCAAGAATCGTCAATGCCACAGGGGTCTAGCCTCTTTAGTCTGCATGCAGGCGCAATGCGCCTCAAAAAATTGATGTACCCTCGCAAGCGGCGAGAGACAGCTAAAGGGCGGGATTATAGCGTAAACAAGGCGGGAATGACCCAGCGCTTATTTGACTTGGACGATCAAGATCAAAAGATCGCAGCCTTCGGCAGCTCCTACCTCTGGGCGCGAAGGCGAGACCGGCACAATCCCCGTAGGAGCTGCCGCAGGCTTCGATCTTCGCGCCCTATCAGACGCGGGAGATGTCTTTGGGCAAACGCTGATCGATGATTTGGTAGAGGGCGCTGCTCTCTGGCCAATTGCGCATGAATCGCGCCCGATCCCGCGCATAGGCCGGGGCGAAGCTGCCTGGCGAGCCGTGCTGGCACATGGAGTCCAGGTCGATCAATGCCCAGCGATCATGATGCCAGAACAGGTTATGGCCTTTGAAATCGCCATGACTGATGCGCTCGCTGATCAGTTCGGCGAACAGATGATCCAGCGCCAGCAGCTCGGCCTCGGGGGCGTCCCCGCTATCTACATAGGGGGCAAAACGTTCGATGATATCCGGACCTGGAAGGTACTCGGTGACCAGATACGCCCGACTGCGCAGCCAGAAAAAACGCTTCTCCAGCAAGGCCAGCGGCTTGGGCGTAGCAATGCCCAGGAAGGCCAGGCGATTGCCTTCGCGCCACGAATGCCAGGCACGACTTGGGCGCCAGAAACGCTTCAACCAATGGGCGAACCCCTTGATGTTGTAGCGCTTGATAACCAGCGTCCTACCTTCTACCTGCACTTTTCCTACACTCGCCGCGCCACCGGTCTTGTACAGATGGCCTCGATCAAGTAACTCGTCCGCCTGCTCCAGCACTAGCAGCATCGCCGCCTCTTCCTCGCGCCGAATAGCCCTCAAGGCAAACGCCCCGCACTGGACGCTGAAGAGCGTGCACTCGCGCCCAACCTTGATCAGGAAGTCCTTGAGGCGCCAGGCGCGAACCTTGTTGATCTGCTTCTGCAATGCCTCCATGGGTAAGGCATGCTCGCCATTGCTCAACAGGTAATACACCAGGAGCTCTTCGGTGAAAGGCTCGAGGGATTTGGGCAGTTGGGCGAAAAAAACCCCGAGATTTTCCAGTACTTTCTGCCGCGACAGTGGCTGCCCCGGCGTTTCGGCGCAGATTCCCGCGCCATCAATCAAATACAGACGGCCGCGCTGGCGCAACAGGTTGTCCAGGTGCAGATCTTCCTGCCACAAGCCTTTGCGGTGCATCTGGCCGATCGCCCCCAGCGCAGCTGCCAGGACGGCCGACTGCTCGTCCGCGAGCATTGGCAAACTCTCGACCTGCTTCCACGCATCGCCCAGGCTCTCGGCGCCCTCGAGAAAATCGAACAGCAGCCAGCCGCCCTCGCCTTCCTTCAAGCCATCGGCCAGCAGCAACGGGGTGGTCAAGCCTTGATCGGCGAGCAAGCGCACGCCATTGAGTTCGCGCTGGAAGTGCCGCGACGCTTTAGCGCCGACCAGTAACTTGGCCAGCACGGGACGGCCGCGCCAAACGCCAGCACCGACGTATCGCTGCCCAGGCAGCACGCGCAGCAAGCTCAGCAACTGCAAGTTGGCAGGACCGGCGGCATCGGCCAGTGAAATGCTCAATGGCAGGCCCGGGTTACGCCCTGCATGCTTCAGTTCGGACAAACGCATCAGCGCGCCTCCTTGTAACCGCGCCGCGCACCCAGGCGCTGCAGCCAGCTGTCGATCAGTGAACTGGCCACTGGCTGATCCAGGTAAACCGCCAGCAACTCACGCACTTGTGCGTCGTTCCACTGCGGCGCACGACGCAGCAGAGGCTCGAGATCCTTCACCCGGTCGCGCTGCCCCAGCAGCAATGGCCGGGTCTTTTCCAGGTCAATCAGCTGGGCTTGATAGCCGCTGGCGGTGGCTTGCAGGAAAATGTGCTTGGGATAAAAACAGCCGTGAACCTGGCGTGCACCGTGCAGGCGCCGAGCCAGTTGACCACAGGCTGTAATGATCGCCGAATGTTCCACCTCGCCGAGTTGCGACCAGCGCTGCAACAGCGAGTCGAGGTCATCCCAACCATCCAGCGCACGAGTCAGCAGAATCGCCCGCACTTCGCCCTTGACCTTGCGCTCACCAAAGAACGCCGCTTTCAACGCCGGAATGCCCAGGCTTTCATAGCGACTGATATTGCGAAACTCCCGGGCGAAACTCGGTTCGCCAAAAGGCGCATGCAACGTACGCATTTGGTAATTGCACTGCCGCTTGAGGTAGTAGCCATGACCTTCCAGGTCCAGGCGAAACACGCTGCTCCAGCCACCGCGTGCGGTGTTCGGTTCGTCCACCGCTTCCAGCTGCCTGGCCCACAGCGCTTCGAAGGTGCCCAGACCATGGCGTTCAAGTAAAGCGCGGTCCTCAGCAGCGAGATAATCAGTCATTCGCGACCCTCGAAAAATCTGACAACGTGACGAATGCGCTTCTTGTCCGCCTCATTCAGGCGATCACGTTGGCGGTACTGCAAGTAGAACCGCAGGCGCTGAGTGGCCGACAGCTGGTACTTGGCGACCTTGTCCAGGCACGCCAGGTCTTTGGTGATTCGATACTTGAGCCAAAAGCCGCGCCAGAAGTCGCCGTTCGGGCAATCGATCAGGAACAGCCGGGCCTGATCGTCAATCAACAGGTTTCGCCACTTCAGGTCGTTGTGGGTGAACCGATGGTCGTGCATGGTCCGGGTATAGCCGGCCAACTGCCGGCTCACAACATCGACCCAGGCACGGTCATGGAGTTTCGGATCATGGCGCTCGGCCAGTGCCGACAAGTCTTCGGTGCGCGGCAGTTCCCGGGTGATCATTGCACCTCGATCATAGGCTGCCCCCCGCCGCTCCAGGCCCCACGCCACGACTTCGGCGGTGGGAATACCCCATTTGGCGAACCGTTTAAGGTTCTGCCATTCGGCCTTGACCCGTGGTTTGCCCAGGTAACGACGCAGGCCCTTGCCGGCGCCAACGTAACGCTTGACGTAGTAATTGACGCCGTTGCGTTCGACGCGGATGACTTCGGACAGCGGATCGCGGGTCAGGCGCTCGCCCTGAAGCGCAAACACTGCATCAAGAGTTCCGAAATCTTCTGCCAGCTCGCTGTACGCAGGCTCCAGCTTCCAACCCGACATCAGAGCGCATCTCCGTACCGCTGTTTACGATCGTAGAGTTTGTTCGCCTTGCCTTCGAGCCAGGCGAGCAAGGTTGCTTCCTGGCCCAGGACCTGCCGCAGCGGCTGCTGGAAGTAACCTTTGAGGAAGCGCAACTTGTCGCGACGGGTCAGGCCAATGTCCAGCGCCGAAAAGTACAGCGCGGCCAGGTCCTTGTTGCGCCAGCGCTGAGTGATTGCCGGGCGGGTCTGGGCCCGGTGCAGATCGATCACCGAAAGCTTGAAATCGTCAGCCTTTACCGGCTTGTCGGTGTGCAGCAGGAAATGGCAAATGTAGCAGTCGCGGTGGTTGACGCCGGCGCGGTGCATCATGCCGGTCATGCGCGCCACTTCGGCGATCAGCGCCCGCTTGAGTGTCGGTTCCGGTGGGTTCTTGACCCAATCGATACTGTAGTCTTCGAGGCTGACGGTAGGCGCCAGCTCTTCGGTGACAATGAACGAGTGCTGGTCGGCCGGGTTGCTGCCTTTTTCCCCGTAAGCCACCGCCGTCATGCTCGGCACCCCCACTTCCTTGAGGCGCTGGATGGCCTTCCACTCCTGGCCGGCGCCGAGCACCGGCAGCTTGGCGGTGAGCAGGTTCTTGAAGATCTCGCCCCAGCCAATGCCACGGTGGATTTTCACGAAAAAACCGTGGCCGTCCACTTCAGTGCGCAAGGTGCGGCGTGCCTCAAGCTCGCGATAAACCTCGCCCTCGAGGCGCTCGACTTCGGTAAACGGGTCGCGTCCAGCCCAAAGGCTCTTGAACGGTTCAGCCAACATCAATTTCATTTCGCCTGCTCCGCCAGAATCACGTCGGCCGCGTGCTGCGGCATGCTGTAGAGGTCGGCCGTGTCGGCGAAGGCCAGACCGTTGCGACTCCAGGCCGCACGCGCCTGAGCGTCGTTCAGCATGTCGGCCAGGTAGTGGGTCAGTTGCGCCTGATCGAAAGGTTCGTCCAGCACCCGCCCTGCGTCCGCCTCGGCGATGTAATGGGCGTAACCGCAGACCGCGCTCACCAGCACCGGCAGGCCAGCGACCAGGGCTTCAAGCAGAACGGTCCCGGTATTTTCGTTATAGGCCGGGTGGATCAACAGGTCAGCACCCAGCAGGAACCGCGGAATATCGCTGCGCCCCTTGAGGAAGGTCACGTTATCGCCGAGGCCCAATGTCGCACTCTGCATCTGGAATATCTTGGGGTCGTCCTGGCCAATTACAAACAGCCGGGTACGTTTTTTCAGATCGACAGGCAGTCCGGCCAGCGCCTTGAGGCTACGATCGACGCCCTTGGTCTTGAACCCGGAGCCGATCTGCACCAACAGCAGCTCATCGTCCTGCAAGTTGAACTCACGGCGGAATTCAGCCCGGATCTCGGCAGCATTTGCCGGTGCGCGACGATCCTGGGAAATGCCCGGCGGCAGCAGATGAAAGCGCTCCAGCGGGGTGCCATAATGCTTGATGAACAGCGGTTGCTGGACTTCGGAAATCATCAGGACTTCGGTCTTGGCGTCCTTGGCGAACACGGCGCGCTCGTACTCGGCGAAGTGGCGGTAGCGACCCCAGCGACGGTAGAGCGAGTTGCGCAGGTTCTGCGCCTTGTCTTCAAAGCAACCATCGGCGGCGTAGTAGACGTCCAGGCCGGGCATCTTGTTGAAGCCGATCAGACGATCCACAGGACGCCTGGCCAGATCCGCGGCCATCCACTCGCTGAGTTTTTCGTTGCGACGATGATTGAAGAACGCCTTGACCGGTGCTACCAGCACCTCAAAGCCCGGCGGAATATCGCCTTCCCAGATCAGCGTATAGACGCGGATCTGGTGGCCACGCTGCTGGCATTCGAGGGCGATGCGCATGAAGTCGCGCTGCAGGCCCCCGAATGGAAAATATTTGTACAAGACGAATGCCAATTGCATCAGCGCAGCTCCTCAGCCAGTAACAACGTGCTCAGTCGGATCGCGACACGCTCGGGATTCAAACGCGTGAAGCACAGCGGCCACTCGCGTTTCAGGTCAAACCGGCTGGCATCTTCGGCCGTCGGTTGATAGGTGCATTTCTTTTGCAGGCAGGGTGCGCAGGGGAAGTCGCTGGCGATGTGAATCTGCGACTTTCCGTAAGCGCCAGTCAGGCCCGGGTTGGTCGGGCCGAACAGAGACAATGTCGGGACGTCCAGTGCTGCTGCCAGATGGCCAAGACCGGTATCCACCGCCACACAGGCCTGCGCCCCGGCCAACACTTTGCCAACGCCCGCCAGGTTCAGCTTGGGCAGGACTTCAACGTGGCGCATGTCCTTGGCGATGCGCTCGGCGCGCGCTTTTTCGGCCGGGTTGCCCCAAGCCAGCTTCACGCCGACGCCCAGGTAGCCAACGCGCTCGGCCAGCTCTCGCCAATAGGCCTCGGGCCAGTGCTTGGTGTCCCAGGTGGTGCCGTGCAGGAACAAAACGTAGGGATTCTTGCGCGGCAGCTCGACCAGACGTTCGACGTTCAGGCCATAGTCGCCCAGGCCCTTGGGCAAGTCGTAGCCCAGGGCGATGGCGAACAATTGGCGTACTCGCTCCACGGCATGCTGGCCGCGGGCAACTGCCAGGCGCCGATCATAGAAACGTGCCGCGATCGGCTCTCGTGCCGAACCTTTATCGAGGCCTGCCACCGGCGCCTTGACATAACGAGTCAGCAAGGCACTTTTCAACAGGCCCTGGGCATCGATCACCAGATCATATTTTGTCGCGCGAATGCTTTGCTTGAAGCGCTTCCACTCGCCGCTCCTGATGGTCTGCCAGATGTTTTTGCGCCAGCGACGAATCGCGACCGGAATCACCTTGCCCACCGCCGGATGCCAGGTCGGGATCTCCGCGAAGCCCTCTTCCACCACCCAGTCGAATTGAATGCCGGGAATCGCCCGGGCCGCGTCCGTCAGCGCCGGCAACGCATGGATCACGTCACCGAGCGAAGACGTCTTGATCAACAGGACCCGCAAATTATTTGACCTCGACTACAGTGCCCTGCAACCGCTGCAAGGCTTCGTTCACCGCTTGCGGCATAAGCTGGCGCAGGCAGTTGTAATGACCGAAACGGCACGTACGGTCAAAGCAGGGGCTGCATTCGATGCCCAGGCGGACAATTTCGACGTGCTCGGCCAGGGGTGGTGTGAACCCTGGCGAGGTGGAGCCATACACGGCCACCAGCGGTCGGTTCAACGCAGCGGCCACGTGCATCAAGCCGGAATCGTTGGACACCACCGAGTCGGCACAGGACAGCAAATCGATGGCCTCGGCCAGGGACGTCCCGCCGCTGAGGTTCACCGACTCTTCACGCAAGCCCGGGATCAGCCGGGCGCGGATGTCCTCGCCAACGGAGTGATCGTTTTTCGAACCGAACAGCCACACCTGCCAACCCTCGCGAATCCTGGCTTCGGCAACCTGGGCGTAATGCTCGGACGGCCAGCGCTTGGATTCGCCGAACTCGGCACCCGGGCACAGCGCCAGCACCGGACGGTCCAGGGTCAGGCCGAACTTGGCCAGCGCCGCTTCCCGGGACACCGGGTCGATCTGCAGCGTCGGGCGTGGATAAGGTTTTGGCAGCTCGACGCCAGGCTCGAAGGCCAGGGCCATGAACCGCTCGATCATCAGCGGATAACGTTCCTTATCCAGCGTGCGTACGTCATTGAGCAAGCCGTAGCGAAATTCGCCGCGCCAGCCGGTGCGTTTCGCGATGCCGGCAAAGAACGGCACCAGCGCCGACTTCAACGAGTTGGGCAGCAGGATCGCCTGGTCGTACTGGCCAGCCAGGGATTTTCCGATGCGCCGCCGTGTAGCCAATTCCAAGGCGCCGTGGCCGAGCGGAAAGCTCAAGGCCCGACGGACTTCGGGCATGCGCTCCAGGATCGGCCGGCTCCACTCGGGGGCCAGGACGTCGATTTCGCATTGCGGGTGGCGTTGCTTGAGACACTGAAAGAGTGTCTGCGCCATCACCATGTCACCGACCCAACTGGGCCCAACGATCAGAATTTTCATGTGGTTTCCAAAAACGAACCGGGGAGGCCTACGCCTCCCCGCCTCGTGAATCAGCTTAGCCCCAGCTCACGCCAGATCCGCGATACCTGCCGTCGTTCGTCCACGAACTGATCGCCCGGTATTACTCCTGCATCCTTCTGCAAAGCCTGCCGGTGGGCGGCGGAGCGGTAGGCTTTATAGGCCTCGCGCAACAGGCTGGCATCTGCGGCAGGCATCAAGCCTTCCTCTTCCAGCCCTTCCAGAATACGGATGTTGTCGGTCCAGCGTAGCAATGACGGGTGCGTCTGCGACCACGCCAGGGCCGCGTATTGCACCATAAATTCAATATCGACGATACCTCCGGCGTCCTGCTTGAGATCGAACGGCGCCGTGGCCTCGAAGGCATTTGCCGCCGTGCCGGCCGCCGTACTCTTGCTGCCAAGATTATCGCGCATCTTCGCACGCATCTCGCTGACCTCCTGGCGCAAGGTTGGCAAGTCCCTGGCCCTGCCCAGCACCGTGGCTCGCACCTTCTCAAATGCCTGACCGACGTCCTGGCTACCTACCAGCACCCGCGCCCGCACCAATGCCTGGTGTTCCCAGGTCCAGGCTTCGTTTTCCTGATAGCGCGAAAACGCGCCAAGCGAACTCACCAGCAACCCCGAGGCACCGGACGGTCGCAGGCGCATATCCACTTCATAGAGCTGGCCGGAGTTGGTCTGGGTCGTAAGCAAGTGAATGATGCGCTGCCCCAGCCGGGTGAAAAATTGCGCGCCATCGATGGATTTCGCCCCGTCGGTTTCCGCCTGCGGGTCGCCGTCATGAATAAACACCAGGTCCAGGTCCGAACCATGCCCGAGTTCCAGCCCGCCGACTTTGCCATAACCGACAATGATGAACCCGGGATCGCACAAGGTACCGTCGGTGCGCAGCGGAGTGCCATATTTGGCCACCGTCTGCCGCCAGGCCAGGGCCAGCACTTGCTCCAGAATGGCCTCGGCCAGCCAGGTCAGGTAGTCGCTGACCTTCATCAGCGGCAGGCTGCCGGCAATTTCCGATGCAGCCACCCGCAACCGGTGAGCCAGCTTGAAATGCCGCAGGGCTTCCATCTGCTGCTCAAGATCGTCCTCGGGAATGCGCGTCAGGCGCTCGCGCAATTCCGCCGCCAGCTCTGGCGCCAGGGGTGGTTTGAACAAGCGACCTTCATTGAGCAGCTCGTCGAGCAGCAGCGGAAACCGCGTGATCTGCTCGGCAATCCACGGGCTCGCGGCACACAAAGTCAACAGCCGACGCAGCGCCCCGGGGTTTTCGGTCAACAACACCAGGTAGGCCGAACGACGGGCGACAGCCTCCACCAAGGGCAGCACCCGCTCCAGGACCAGGTCCGGGTTGGCATGCTCCACCGCCTGGGCCAGCAACCGTGGAATAAAGGCATCAAGCCGCTCCCGACCGAGACGCTGCATGGCACGCAACTGCGGGCTGCCGCGCAAACTGGCGAGTGCCTTCAGGGCCTTGGTCGCATCAGCAAACCCGCCCTCCTCCAGCTGCCGACAGGCGGCCTCTTCATCCTGGGCTTCCTCCCACAGCGGCAACCATTCCCCGCCGACCACCACTTCGCTTTCGGTGCCTTCCTCTTCGTCCGGGTCGGCAATGACCTGGCCGAAGTGCCAGGCCACCCGATTGCGCCAGTACATCAGTTGTTCATGGAACGCGGGCCAGTCTGCAAAACCCAGCATAAAGGCAATACGCGCCTGATCCTGCGCGCCATCGGGCAACATCTGGGTCTGGCGGTCGGCAATCGCCTGTATCGCATGTTCGGTGTAACGCAGGAACTCGTAACCTTCACGCAGTTCGCTGACCACGGCCGGCGGCAGGTAGCCCTGGCCTTCAAGAGTGCTCAGCACCTTCAACAGGGGACGCTGCTGCAGGCTCAAGTCCCGGCCGCCGTGGATCAGCTGGAAGGCCTGGGCGATAAACTCCACTTCACGGATCCCACCGGAGCCGAGCTTGATATTGTCAGCCATGCCCTTGCGCCGCACTTCCTGCTGGATCAGCTGCTTCATCGTGCGCAGCGCTTCGATAGCCGAAAAGTCCAGGTAACGCCGGTAGACGAACGGGCGCAGCATCTCCTGCAGTTGCGCACCGGCGACTTGATCACCCGCCACCACCCGCGACTTGATCATGGCGTAGCGCTCCCAGTCGCGGCCCTGATCCTGGTAATACTGCTCCAGCGCGTTGAAGCTCAGCACCAATGCACCCGCCGAACCGTATGGCCGCAGGCGCATGTCGACGCGGAAGACAAAACCGTCGACCGTCATCGGGTCCAGCGCCTTGATCAGGCGCTGACCCAACCGAATGAAGAACTCCTGGTTATCCAGCGAGCGTTTGACGCCCACTGTTTCGCCGCCCTCGGGATAGGCGAAGATCAGGTCGATGTCCGAAGACAGGTTCAGCTCCACCGCACCGAGCTTTCCCATGCCAAGGATGACCATCTGCTGCGGCTCGCCACTGCGCCGCCCCGTGGGCACGCCGAACTGCTGGCAATGGCGTGCGTACAGCCATTGATAAGCCTGGTCGATGCTGGCGTCGGCCATGTCCGAAAGATCGCGACAGGTCTGCACCAGATCGGCCTGGCGCGTCAGGTCACGCCAGATGATTCGTACCTGATGCCGGGTGCGCTGGCGGCGCAAGGCTCGCCCGAGTTCGTCGTCGGTCTCGGCCTGGTTCACCGCTGCGGCAATCTGCGCGCACAACTCACCCGGGGCAAAGTTACGGTCCAGCTCCCCGGACCGCACCAGCTCCAGCAGCATCGACGGGTCACGCACCGACTGTTCAATCACAAAGTCGCTGGCGGCGCTCACCCGGGCAAATTGTGCCCATCGCTCGGGAGGCCATGCCGACAGACCATGATCATCCTCCAGCGCCTCGACGCCAGCACGGAACGACTGCTCGGCACGGGTGACCAATGGCAGGAGAATGGCGGGCAGTTCAGCAAGCGAAGGGAGGCTCATGGTCTATCCTTGATCGGCGTGGAACGGGCTGCATGTAGTGATTTTCGAAAAGGCACTACCTGATCGACTGTCGAACAAAGGTTAGAAATAGCTAAAATTGTTTTAATGTTGGCAGCGATCATCAAGCTTTCACCTTTTTCGGTTGGCAAAAGACCAACCTTAACGATTATTCTCACAACGCAGCCAGAGGCCACAAGCCGCTCATCTGTAGTTTTACTACTCGTATATACATGCGGAATGCTGAAATGCTCGATGATTTGTAGTAAAACTACACGCCGCCGGAACCTACCTCTCGGCAATCCAAGAATTTATATCGTCTGCCCACAAGGCCAGTCGCAAACTCAGGCAACCGATTCTGGAAGCCTTTCCGCCCTGGAGCAAGCCATGCAAGACCTCGATCCCGTCGAAACCCAGGAATGGCTGGACGCCCTGGAATCGGTTCTCGACAAAGAAGGCGAAGACCGTGCCCACTATCTGATGACCCGTATGGGCGAACTTGCAACCCGCAGCGGTTCGCAGTTGCCTTACGCCATCACCACGCCATACCGCAACACAATTCCCGTCACCCACGAAGCACGCATGCCTGGCGACCTGTTCATGGAACGCCGCATTCGCTCGTTGGTACGCTGGAACGCGATGGCAATGGTAATGCGTACGAATTTGAAAGATTCGGACCTGGGCGGACACATCTCCAGCTTCGCTTCCAGTGCGACTCTGTACGACATCGGCTTCAACTACTTTTTCCAGGCCCCGACCGACGAACACGGCGGCGACCTGATCTACTTCCAGGGCCACACCTCGCCAGGCGTTTACGCCCGTGCGTTCATGGAAGGCCGCATCACCGAAGACCAGATGAACAATTTCCGCCAGGAAGTGGACGGCCAGGGCCTGTCGTCCTACCCGCACCCTTGGCTGATGCCTGATTTCTGGCAGTTCCCGACTGTATCCATGGGTCTGGGCCCGATCCAGGCGATCTACCAGGCGCGCTTCATGAAGTACCTAGAAGCTCGTGGCTTTATTCCGGAAGGCAAGCAGAAAGTCTGGTGCTTCCTGGGCGACGGCGAGTGCGACGAGCCGGAATCCCTGGGCGCGATCTCGCTGGCTGGCCGCGAGAAGCTCGACAACCTGATCTTCGTTATCAACTGCAACCTGCAGCGCCTCGACGGCCCGGTTCGCGGCAACGGCAAGATCATCCAGGAACTCGAAGGCGTGTTCCGTGGTGCCCAGTGGAACGTGACCAAAGTCATTTGGGGCCGTTTCTGGGACCCGCTGCTGGCCAAGGACGTCGACGGTATCCTGCAACGTCGCATGGACGAAGTCATCGACGGCGAGTACCAGAACTACAAAGCCAAAGACGGCGCGTTCGTACGTGAACACTTCTTCAACTCGCCAGAACTCAAGGCGATGGTTGCTGATCTGTCCGACGACGAGATCTGGAAACTCAACCGTGGCGGCCACGATCCGTACAAGGTCTACGCGGCGTACCACGAAGCGGTCAACCACAAAGAACAGCCTACCGTCATCCTGGCCAAGACCATCAAGGGTTACGGCACAGGTGCTGGCGAAGCGAAGAACACTGCGCACAACACCAAGAAAGTCGATGTCGACAGCCTGAAGTTGTTCCGCGACCGCTTCGACATCCCGGTCAAGGACGAAGAACTGGAAAACCTGCCGTTCTTCAAACCAGAGCCGAACAGCGCCGAAGCCCGCTACCTCAGCGAGCGTCGCACTGCACTGGGCGGTTTCGTGCCACAGCGCCGCGCACAGAGCTTCGGCGTACCGACGCCGGACCTCAGCACCCTCAAGGCCATCCTCGACGGCTCGGGCGACCGTGAAATCTCCACCACCATGGCCTTCGTGCGGATCCTCGCGCAACTGGTCAAGGACAAGGAAATCGGCCCGCGCATCGTTCCGATCATCCCGGACGAAGCCCGTACCTTCGGTATGGAAGGCATGTTCCGCCAATTGGGCATCTACTCCTCCGTCGGCCAGCTCTACGAGCCAGTCGATAAAGACCAGGTGATGTTCTACAAGGAAGACAAGAAGGGCCAGATCCTCGAAGAAGGCATCAACGAAGCGGGCGCCATGAGCTCCTTCATCGCTGCCGGTACTTCGTACTCCAGCCACAACCAGCCAATGTTGCCGTTCTACATCTTCTACTCGATGTTCGGCTTCCAGCGTATCGGCGACCTGGCCTGGGCTGCAGGCGACAGCCGTACCCGTGGCTTCCTGATCGGCGGCACCGCCGGGCGGACCACGCTGAACGGCGAAGGCCTGCAACACGAAGACGGTCACAGCCACATCCTGGCTGCCACCATCCCGAACTGCCGCACCTTTGATCCAACCTACGGCTACGAGCTGGCGGTGATCATCCAGGACGGCATGAAGAAGATGACCGAAGAGCAGCAGGACGTTTTCTACTACATCACCGTGATGAACGAGTCCTACCAGCAACCAGCCATGCCGGCTGGTGTCGAGGAAGGCATCATCAAGGGCATGTACCTGCTCGAAGAAGATACCCGCGAAGCGGCGCACCACGTTCAGCTGATGGGCTCCGGCACCATCCTGCGTGAAGTCCGTGAAGCAGCGAAGATCCTGCGTGAAGAGTTCAACATCGGCGCTGACGTCTGGAGCGTTACCAGCTTCAACGAACTGCGTCGCGATGGTCTGGCCGTAGAGCGCAGCAACCGCCTGCACCCGGGCCAGAAGCCGCAACTGAGCTACGTCGAGGAATGCCTGAACGGCCGTAAAGGTCCGGTCATCGCCTCTACCGACTACATGAAGCTGTTCGCTGAGCAAATCCGCCAATGGGTCCCGTCCAAGGAATTCAAAGTCCTGGGCACCGACGGTTTCGGCCGCAGTGACAGCCGCAAGAAGCTGCGTCACTTCTTCGAAGTCGATCGTCAATTCGTGGTGTTGGCAGCCCTGGAAGCATTGGCTGACCGTGGTGATATCGAACCTAAAGTGGTGGCTGAAGCCATCGCCAAGTTCGGCATCAACCCGGAAAAACGCAACCCACTGGACTGCTGAGGAGACACTCTGTGAGCGAACTCATTCGCGTACCTGACATCGGCAGCGGTGAAGGTGAAGTAATCGAACTATTTGTGAAGGTCGGCGACCGTATCGAAGCCGAACAGAGCATCCTGACGCTTGAGTCGGACAAGGCGAGCATGGAAGTTCCTGCTCCCAAGACCGGCATCGTCAAAAGCCTCAAGGTGAAGCTGGGCGACCGCCTGAAAGAAGGCGACGAACTGCTTGAGCTGGAAGTCGAGGGTGACGCTGCTGCGGCACCTGCGGCTGCCGCAGCGCCGGCGGCCAAGGCTGAAGAGAAACCGGCGGCAGCTCCTGCTGCAGCCGCTCCTGCTGCGGCGCCTGCTGCTGCCTCCGTACAGCAAGTGCATGTGCCGGACATCGGTTCGTCGGGCAAGGCCCAGATCATCGAGATCCAGGTCAAAGTCGGCGACACCGTCGAGGCTGATCAGTCGCTGATCACCCTGGAGTCCGACAAGGCGAGCATGGAAATCCCTTCGCCTGCCGCTGGCGTGGTCAAGAGCATCAGCGTCAAGCTCAATGACGAAGTGGGCACCGGCGACCTGATCCTGGATCTGGAAGTGGCAGGTGCTGCGGCGCCTGCTGCTGCCGCTCCGGCCCAGGCTGCTGCGCCTGCCGCCGCTGCTGCACCTGCTGCTGCCCCGGCCGCACCGGTTGCCGACAGTGTCCAGGACATTCATGTGCCGGACATTGGTTCGTCGGGCAAAGCCAAGATCATCGAAGTACTGGTCAAGGCCGGCGACACCGTCACCGCCGACCAGTCGCTGATCACCCTGGAATCCGACAAGGCAAGCATGGAAATCCCATCGCCTGCCGCCGGAGTGGTGGAAAGCATTTCCATCAAGCTGGATGACGAGGTTGGTACCGGCGACCTGATCCTCAAGCTCAAGGTCAAAGGCGCTGCGCCTGCTGCTGCCCCGGCAACCGCCGCTGCCGCACCGGCTCCTGCACCTGCGGCCGCCAAGGCTGACGCTGCTCCGGCTGCCACTGCGCCTGCCGCACCGGCTGCTGCCCCGGCCAAGCCGGGCGCCAAGGTTCACGCAGGCCCGGCTGTTCGCCAACTGGCCCGTGAATTCGGTGTCGAGCTGAACGCGGTCGGCGCCAGCGGTCCACACGGTCGCATCCTGAAAGAAGACGTTCAGGTTTACGTCAAAGCCATGATGCAGAAGGCCAAGGAAGCACCGGCCGCTGCTGGCGGCGCAACCGGTGGCGCGGGCATTCCACCGATTCCGGTCGTGGACTTCAGCCGCTTCGGTGAAACCGAAGAAGTGCCGATGACTCGCCTGATGCAGATCGGCGCTTCCAGCCTGCACCGCAGCTGGCTGAACATCCCGCACGTGACTCAGTTCGATTCGGCTGATATCACCGACCTGGAAGCGTTCCGTATCGCCCAGAAAGCCGTTGCAGAGAAAGCCGGCGTCAAGCTGACCATCCTGCCGCTGCTGCTCAAATCCTGCGCGCATCTGCTCAAGGAGCTGCCGGACTTCAACAGCTCGCTGGCGCCAAGCGGCAAGGCAATCATCCGCAAGAAGTACGTGAACATCGGCTTCGCGGTCGACACCCCTGAAGGCCTGCTGGTACCGGTCATCAAGAACGTTGACCAGAAGAGCCTGCTGCAGCTTGCCGCTGAAGCGGCTGCGCTGGCTGCCAAAGCCCGCGACAAGAAGCTCACCGCTGACGACATGCAAGGTGCCTGCTTCACCATTTCCAGCCTCGGGCACATTGGCGGTACCGGCTTCACGCCGATCGTCAACGCGCCGGAAGTGGCGATCCTCGGTGTCTCGAAGGCAACCATCCAGCCGGTCTGGGATGGCAAAGCCTTCCAGCCGAAACTGATGCTGCCACTGTCGCTGTCCTACGATCACCGTGTGATCAACGGCGCCGCTGCTGCACGCTTCACCAAGCGCCTGAGCGACCTGCTGGCCGATATCCGCACCATCCTGCTGTAACACCAACTGGCCCTCCCTCCCGGGAGGGCCAGTTGCGTTTCGCGTTTTCCGAGCGCCACGCTCGTACCTCAACCCCGCCAATTTGGCGGGGCTTTTTTTGCCTGAATGTTTTAACCGAATTCCTGCAGCAGGGCAGAACAGGCAACCTGTTGCAGAGAATCGATATTCCGTTGCGCTGCCCCCCGGATCGCAGCCCTGGGTGCTGCGATTCTTTAGGGCCAAAATAATACTTTCGACCCGCAACTGCAGAATTCCCAATCCCTGCCGACATATTCTTATAGCACTTGGCCTCCATCTCTCTTGTCAGTCGGTGTCGCAATGATGCAACCTTGCGACACGCAACAGAAAAGAGGGCGCGAGCCCGGCGCGACCAGTACTTTCGCAGCGAGTCTCCCTTCATGAAAAGCCAACCCGATGCCGCCAGCCGTATGGCGGCCGAGGTAGTGACGCAATTGCCTGTGCCCTCGCGGCTCGGCATGCTGCGTTTCGAGCGGCTGAATGAAGCCAGCTGGGCGATGCTGTTTCTCGACCCCAACTGCGAACGACAATTTGGCCTGGCGGCGGTTGAGCTCTGCTCCCTGATCAGTTCGCCCTATGCCAGCCTGATGGAGCCGCAAGCGCGCCATCAGCTGCATGATGCGATTCAGCAGCAGCTCACCGAAGCCTCCAGTTACCTGATCCGCTATACCCTGCACACCCCCGCCGGCGCCTTGAAGCTGCTGGAGCTGGGCGAAGCATTCAAACAGCACAACCGACAGCTGTTGCGCGGCTACCTGCTGGTGGTGGACGAACTGTTCGAAGGCAACCCTCTACTGGCCGCATTGGACCTGGAAACCCAGAACTCGCGCCTGCAAATCGCCCTTGAACTCAACCAGCGCACCCAGCAGGAACAGCTGATGCACCTGGAACGAGTGCGTGCGCAGCAAGACTTGATCCTTCTGCTGACGCGTCAGCGCTACACCAGCATCAACTCCCTGCTGGAAGCCGCCGAGCTGATCACCCGCAGCGCCTGTGATATGTACGAGGTCGATTGCGCTAGCCTGTGGAACCTTGAGGGGGCGATGCTGGTACCGATCTCGGCCTATCACCGCGCGAGCCAGAAGCATCAACTGCCAGACCCGATCGATGTCAGTGGTTTCCCTGACTATCTGGAAGCCCTGCACACCGGCCGCGCCATCGACGCCCACAATGTCATGCGCGACCCGCGCACCCGCGAGCTGGTCGAATGCCTGCAACCACGGGATGTCATCGCCATGCTCGATGCCAGCGTTCGGGTCGACGGCCAAGTGGTCGGGGTGCTATGCCTAGAGCAGAATGCCACCGCCCGCGCCTGGCAGTCGGACGAAATAGCTTTTGCCGGCGAGCTGGCGGACCAGTTTGCCCAAGTGATCAGCAATCACAACCGCCGCACCGCCACCAGTGCCCTGCACCTGTTCCAGCGGGCAGTCGAGCAGAGCGCGAACGCCTTTCTGCTGGTCAATTGCGATGGCATCGTGGAGTACGTCAACCCCAGCTTTACCGCGATCACCCAGTACAGCACCGAGGAGGTTCACGGCCAGCAACTGTCCCAACTGCCGGCCCTGGAAAACCTCAGTGAATTGCTGTTTGACGCGACTTCAGCGCTGGCCAAGAGCAACAGCTGGCAGGGCGAATTCAAAAGCCGACGCAAGAACCTCGAACCCTACTGGGGCCAGTTGTCGATCTCCAAGGTGTACGGCGACAACCGCGAGCTGACGCATTACATTGGCATTTACGAAGACATCACCCAGAGCAAACTCGCCCAGCAGCGAATCGAACGTCTCGCCTACACCGACAACCTGACCAACCTGGGCAATCGACCCGCCTTCATCCGCAACCTCGACGAACGCTTCGCCCGGGATACCGATACGCCCATCAGCCTGCTGCTGGTGGACATCGACAACTTCAAGCGGATCAACGACAGCCTCGGCCACCAGACCGGCGACAAGCTGCTGATCAGCCTCGCCCGCCGCCTGCGCAACAGCCTGAGCCCCAGCGGCAGCCTGGCGCGCTTTGCCAGCAACGAATTCGCCGTGTTGCTGGACAACACCGACCTCTGCACCGGCCAACAGGTCGCCAACCAGCTGCTGGCGACGCTCGACAAGCCAATGTTCGTCGACAACCAGCTGATCAGCGTCACCGGCTCCGTGGGCCTGGCGTGCGCGCCACTGCATGGCCGCGACCCGCAGACGCTGATGCGCAACGCTGGCCTGGCGCTGCACAAGGCCAAGGCCAACGGCAAGCATCAGGTTCAGGTGTTCACCGAGGCATTGAATGCCGAGGCCAGCTACAAACTGTTCGTCGAGAACAACCTGCGTCGCGCCCTGACCCAGAATGAACTGGACGTGTTCTACCAGCCCAAGCTGTGCCTGCGCAGTGGGCGCCTGCTGGGCATGGAAGCGCTGCTGCGCTGGAACCATCCAGACAAGGGCATGATCCGCCCCGACCAGTTCATCAGCGTCGCCGAGGAAACCGGCCTGATCATCCCGATCGGCAAATGGATCGCACGCCAGGCCTGCCGCATGAGCAAAGACCTGACTGCCGCCGGCCTGGGTAATTTGCAGGTGGCGATCAACCTGTCGCCCAAACAGTTCTCCGACCCGGACCTGGTGGCATCCATCGCCAATATCCTCAAGGAAGAAGCGCTACCGCCCAACCTGCTGGAGCTGGAACTGACGGAAGGCCTGCTGCTCGAAGCGACCGAAGACACGCACTTGCAACTCGACCAGCTCAAGCGCCTGGGCCTGACCCTGGCCATGGATGACTTCGGCACCGGCTATTCGTCGCTCAGCTACCTGAAAAAATTCCCGATCGATATTATCAAGATCGATCGAAGCTTCATCCACGAAATCCCGGACAACCAGGACGACATGGAAATCACCTCCGCAGTGATCGCCATGGCCCACAACCTGAAGCTCAAAGTAGTAGCCGAAGGCATAGAGACCGCCGAGCAGCTGGCCTTCCTGCGCCGCCACCGCTGCGACGTCGGCCAGGGCTACCTGTTCGACCGGCCAATCCCGGGCAGCGAGCTGATCGAGAAGCTCAAACGCTATCCGCGCGGCCCGATTGCCTGAGACGCCCATGCGGGAGCCAGCCTGCTGGCGATAGCGTCGTGTCAGCCAGCATCCACGTCATTGACGTACCGTACTGCGAGCAGGCTCACTCCTACAGGGGTAGTGCGTTAACGGGCATCATTGGGCACACTGGTGGTCTACCTATTTACATCCAACCTGACTGAGAGGACTGATCATGGTTCTGCGCTCGGAAATACTGGTGAATAAAAACGTGCTCCCAACTAAAGAACAAGCTCTGCCTGGCCGCGAAACCCCTATGTCCCTGCCGGAGAAACATTTCGTCCACGACGCGCCGCTGCTGGGCCCGTTCGTCACCGACGTGGATTTCGCGATCTTCGGCCTGGGCTGCTTCTGGGGTGCGGAACGCAAATTCTGGCAGCGCGAAGGCGTGGTCAGTACGGTGGTCGGTTACGCCGGCGGCTTCACACCCAATCCGACGTACGAAGAGGTCTGCTCAGGCCTGACTGGCCACAGCGAAGTGGTTTTGGTGGTCTACGAGCCGGCGAAGGTCAGCTACGAAGCGCTGCTGAAAATGTTCTGGGAGCTGCACAACCCGACTCAAGGCATGCGCCAGGGCAACGACATCGGCACGCAGTATCGCTCGGTGATCTATGCGACCAACCCGACTCAACTGGAAGCGGCCAAGGCCAGCGCAAAAGTGTTCCAGGCTGAGCTGACCAAAGCCGGTAAAGGCACCATTACCACCGAAATCGAAGAAGCACCGACGGTCTATTTCGCCGAGGCGTATCACCAGCAGTACCTGGCGAAAAACCCTGAAGGGTATTGCGGGATCGGCGGCACTGGCGTGACTTGCCCGATCTGATCGGACACCGCTTCCCCCTGCAGGAGCCAGCTTGCTGGCGATGGTCGTCAACGATAACGCGGGAAACCTGATACCCCGCAGTGCTCACTGGCTTCTCGCGAGCAAGCTCGCTCCTACACGGGTGTTTGATCGCCGCTATTATTCGGCGATCAACCAATCCATCTGCCACCCGCCCTGGGTCTGCCCAAGCTTTTGCGACAACCACGGCAGTAACTCGCGCAACTCCTCCTCAAGCCCCCACGGCGGATTGGCAATCGCCAGCCCGGAGCCGTTCAAGCTGTTCGGCGTATCCAGTGGATGCACCAGCAACTCTACCCGTAACAACTTCGGCGCGCCGGTGCCTGCAAGGTCTTGATAGAAGCGCCGCAACATGCGCTGGTCCTTGACCGGATACCAGATCGCCGCCACCGTCTGGCGCATTCGGCCGATAGCCTCTTTCAGCGACGCCGCACAGCGCTGCATCTCATCCAGCTGCTCGAACGGCGGGTCGATCAACATCACCGCACGCTTCTCCTGCACCGGCAACATCGCCCTAGGCACATGCCAGCCCTCGCCCAGGTGCACTTTGACCCGTCGATCGCCGGCCATGTTGTCCTTAAGCAACAGGCCATCCTCGGGGTGCTTCTCGTTGAGCATCACCCGATCCTGCGGTCGCGTAAGACGCCGCGCCAGTTCCGGCGATCCCGGGTAATAGCGCAACTGGCCATCCGGGTTCATGTCATGCAACACCTTCATGTAATCGGCGGTCAATGCCGGCAAGTCCGGTTGATCCCAAAGACGCGCAATGCCTTCAAGGTACTCGCCGGTTCGGCTGGCCTGATCACCCTGCAGGTCATACAGGCCGATACCGGCGTGGGTATCGAGATAGGCAAACGGCTGCTCCTTGCGCGACATCAGGGCGATGAGGCGGGTCAAGGTCAGGTGTTTGAACACGTCGGCGTGATTGCCGGCATGGAAGGCGTGACGATAATTCATGATTGCTCCTGCGCAGGCCGGCAAGTTTACCCTGTACCGAGCGTAACGTCAGGGCTTCGCGGCCGAGCGGGCTGAGCGCGACCACTTCGCGCCTCGGGGGCATAAAAAAACGGCCCACCTCCAGAGGAAGCGGGCCGTTTTCGTGTTCGGCAAAGGCTCAGAGCATCAGCTCATCGCATTACTTGTTCAGGCGGAAATCTGCCTCGGCTGCGGCGAAGCGCTGCAGCATGCCTGCCGTCGGTGCGCCGAGCTTGCTGACGATGTAGATCGCCAGGCTGGCGAAGATAAAGCCCGGGATGATTTCGTACAGGCCCAGCAGTTCGAAGTGCTTCCACACGATCACAGTGATCGCGCCAACCAGGATACCGGCCAGCGCGCCGTTGCGGGTCATGTCTTTCCAGATCACGGAAATCAGCACAACCGGACCGAACGCAGCCCCAAAACCTGCCCAGGCGTAGCTCACCAGGCCCAGTACGCGGTTTTCCGGGTTGGCGGCCATCGCGATGGCGATCAGGGCAACCAGCAGCACCATGGCGCGGCCGACCCAGACCAGCTCGACCTGGGAAGCGGATTTACGCAGGAAGGTCTTGTAGAAGTCTTCGGTCAGGGCGCTCGAGCACACCAGCAGCTGGCAGCTCAGGGTGCTCATCACAGCCGCGAGAATGGCCGACAGCAGTACACCGGCGACCCATGGGTTGAAGAGGATTTTCGCCAGCTCGATGAACACGCGCTCTGGGTTTTCGGTCACGGGACCGGCCACTTCAGGGTGCGCAGCGAAGTACGCAATGCCGAAGAAACCGACAGCCACGGTGCCACCCAGGCACAGGATCATCCAGGCCATGGAGATGCGACGCGCCTTGGCGATCGACTTGACCGAATCCGCCGCCATGAAACGCGCGAGGATGTGCGGCTGGCCGAAGTAGCCCAGGCCCCAGCCCATCAGCGAGATGATGCCGATGAAGGTGGTGTTTTTCAGCATGTCGAAGTTGCTTGGATCTTGCGCTTCGATAGCCAGGAACGTGGTGTCGACGCCGCCGGTGGCCAGCAGCACGATGATTGGCGTCAGCAACAGGGCAAAGATCATCAACGTGGCTTGCACGGTGTCGGTCCAGCTCACTGCCAGGAAACCACCCACGAAAGTGTAGGCAATAGTCGCCGCAGCACCGGCCCACAGCGCAGTCTCGTAGGACATGCCGAAGGTGCTTTCGAACAGACGGGCGCCAGCCACGATGCCGGACGCGCAATAGATAGTGAAGAACACCAGGATCACAACCGCCGAGATAATCCGCAGCAGGCCGCTTTTGTCTTCAAAACGGCTGGAGAAGTAATCCGGCAGGGTCAGCGCATCGCCGTTGTGCTCGGTCTGCACACGCAGACGGCCGGCGACGAACAGCCAGTTCAGGTAGGCACCGATGATCAGCCCGATGGCGATCCAGCTTTCGGAGAGACCGGACATGTAGATAGCGCCCGGCAGGCCCATCAGCAACCAACCGCTCATATCGGAGGCGCCGGCGGACAATGCGGTTACCACGCTGCCCAGGCTACGACCGCCCAGAATGTAGTCGGAAAGGTTGTTGGTGGAGCGATAGGCCATTAAGCCGATCAGCACCATTGCTGCGATGTAGATCACGAACGTGATCAGGGTTGGATTGCTAACGCTCATTAAGTTACGCCCTGGCTTTGTTTTTATGTAGCGGCGGTTTTGGCTAACCGCTCGCAAACGACGACGTTTGACAGACGATTGTGTATCCCGCGCATTTATGACTGATGTTTCCCCAGGAAAGCCATCAGCCGGCACACCTGACTTTGGAGCCGGTTGCACCTTCGCCGCGAATGCTATTCAACAAAGCAAATAAGGTGCAACCTGTTTCTAGCGAATAAGTTGCACCTAGTCGGAATTATTTGCCAAATGCCGTTTCTTGCTCCCTTTTAGGGCGGTTTTCAACGATTGCTATAAGTAAAAGCACCAAGCAGGAGCAGTACCTTCGTACCGGAATTTATTTCCTGACGAACTGCCTGTAATTCCGACAAAAAAAGGGTTGCACCCGGTTGCACCTCGATCAGCGCAGGGCTAATCTTGCCGCCAGCTGATGCCACGCAGTTGTGGCAAACATGAGGATAAAAATATGGCTACCACCACTCTTGGGGTCAAACTTGACGACCCGACCCGCGATCGCCTGAAGGCTGCCGCGACCTCGATTGATCGCACGCCGCACTGGCTGATCAAGCAGGCCATCTTCAATTACCTGGAGAAACTCGAGGGTGGTGCAACCCTGACCGAACTGAACGGCTTGACCAAGGATTCCGACGACTCTGTCGATGCGCCTCTGGATCATGCTCATCAGTGCTTCCTGGAATTTGCTGAAAGCATCCTGCCGCAATCGGTACTGCGCGCCTCGATCACTGCCGCCTACCGCCGCCCTGAGCCAGAAGTCGTGCCGATGCTGATCGAGCAGGCTCGCCTGCCAGCGAGCATGGCCGAAGCCACCAACAAACTCGCCGCCTCGATTGCGGAAAAACTGCGCAACCAGAAGAGCGCCGGCGGCCGGGCCGGGATTGTCCAGGGCCTGCTGCAGGAATTTTCCCTGTCTTCCCAGGAAGGCGTGGCACTGATGTGCCTGGCCGAAGCGCTACTGCGTATCCCGGACAAAGGCACACGCGACGCACTGATCCGCGACAAGATCAGCACTGGCAACTGGCACCCGCACCTTGGCAACAGCCCTTCGCTGTTCGTTAACGCTGCCACCTGGGGCTTGCTGCTGACCGGCAAACTGGTCTCCACCCATAATGAAGCCGGCCTGACTTCGTCCCTGAGCCGCATCATCGGCAAGAGCGGCGAGCCGATGATCCGCAAGGGCGTCGACATGGCCATGCGCCTGATGGGCGAGCAGTTCGTCACCGGCGAAACCATTGCTGAAGCCCTGGCCAATGCGAGCAAGTTCGAAGCCAAGGGCTTCCGCTACTCCTACGACATGCTCGGTGAAGCCGCGCTCACCGAGCACGACGCGCAGAAATACCTGGCGTCGTACGAACAAGCCATCCACTCGATCGGCAAAGCATCCCACGGTCGTGGGATTTATGAAGGTCCGGGCATCTCCATCAAGCTGTCGGCACTGCACCCGCGTTACAGCCGTGCACAGTACGAGCGCGTAATGGAAGAGCTGTACCCGCGCCTGCTTTCGCTGACCTTGCTGGCCAAGCAGTACGACATCGGCCTGAACATCGATGCCGAAGAAGCCGACCGCCTCGAGCTGTCGCTGGACCTGCTGGAGCGCCTGTGCTTCGAGCCGCAACTGACCGGCTGGAACGGCATCGGCTTCGTGATCCAGGCTTACCAGAAACGTTGCCCTTACGTGATCGACTACGTGATCGACCTGGCTCGTCGCAGCCGTCATCGCCTGATGATCCGCCTGGTGAAAGGCGCGTACTGGGACAGCGAAATCAAGCGCGCACAGGTCGAAGGCCTGGAAGGCTACCCGGTCTACACCCGCAAGGTGTACACCGACGTGTCCTACATCGCTTGCGCCCGCAAATTGCTGTCGGTGCCGGAAGTCATCTACCCGCAATTCGCCACGCACAACGCCCACACCTTGTCGGCCATTTACCACATCGCCGGGCAGAACTATTACCCGGGTCAATACGAATTCCAGTGCCTGCACGGCATGGGCGAACCGCTGTATGAGCAGGTTGTGGGCAAGGTTTCCGAAGGCAAGCTGAACCGTCCGTGCCGTGTGTATGCACCGGTCGGCACCCACGAAACACTGTTGGCGTACCTGGTACGTCGCCTGCTGGAAAACGGCGCGAACACCTCGTTCGTCAACCGCATCGCCGACCAGTCCATCTCGATCCAGGAGCTGGTGGCCGATCCGGTAGCCAGCATCGAGCAGATGGCTACGCTGGAAGGCGGTTTCGGCCTGCCACACCCGCGTATCCCGCTGCCGCGTGACCTGTATGGTGCCGAGCGCGCCAACTCCAGCGGCATCGACATGGCCAACGAACATCGCCTGGCCTCGCTGTCCTGTGCCCTGCTGGCCACCGCTCACAACAACTGGAAAGCCGCGCCGATGCTCGGTTGCGCGTCCAGCACTGAAACCCCTGCGCCTGTCCTGAACCCTTCGGATCTGCGTGACGTGGTCGGCCATGTGCAGGAAGCGACGGTCGAAGACGTCGATAACGCGATCCAGTGCGCCCTGAACGCCGCACCGATCTGGCAGGCCACCCCGCCCGCCGAACGTGCGGCCATTCTGGAACGTGCCGCCGACTTGATGGAAGGCGAGATCCAGCCGCTGATGGGCCTGCTGGCCCGCGAAGCGGGCAAGACTTTCGCCAACGCCATCGCCGAAGTGCGTGAAGCCGTGGACTTCCTGCGTTACTACGCGGTACAGGCGCGCAACGATTTCACCAACGACGCACATCGCCCACTGGGTCCTGTGGTCTGCATCAGCCCCTGGAACTTCCCGCTGGCGATCTTCAGCGGCCAGGTCGCTGCAGCACTGGCGGCCGGCAACCCGGTGTTGGCCAAGCCTGCAGAGCAAACTCCGCTGGTGGCCGCCCAGGCCGTGCGCCTGATGTTGGAGGCCGGCATTCCTGAAGGCGTTCTGCAGTTGCTGCCAGGCCGTGGCGAAACCGTGGGTGCCCGCCTGGTCGGCGACGATCGGGTCAAAGGCGTGATGTTCACCGGTTCCACCGAAGTCGCACGCTTGCTGCAGCGCAACGTCGCGGGTCGCCTGGATGCCCAGGGCCGTCCGATCCCGCTGATCGCCGAAACCGGCGGCCAGAACGCGATGATCGTCGACTCCTCGGCACTGACCGAACAGGTGGTCATAGACGTCGTTTCCTCGGCCTTCGACAGCGCCGGCCAACGTTGCTCTGCTCTGCGCGTACTGTGCCTGCAGGAAGACTCCGCCGACCGCGTGATCGAAATGCTCAAGGGCGCCATGGCGGAATGCCGTCTTGGTAACCCGGAGCGCCTGTCCGTGGACATCGGCCCGGTGATCGACGCCGAAGCCAAGGCTGGCATCGAGAAGCACATCCAGGGCATGCGCGACAAAGGGCGCAATGTTTACCAAGTGGCGATCGCCAACAGCGAAGAAGTCAAACGCGGCACCTTCGTGATGCCGACCCTGATCGAGCTGGAAAGCTTCGACGAGCTGCAACGGGAGATCTTCGGCCCGGTATTGCATGTGGTCCGTTACAAGCGCAAGGACATCGACCAGTTGATCGGGCAGATCAATGCGTCCGGCTACGGCCTGACCCTGGGCGTGCACACGCGCATCGACGAGACCATCGCCAAAGTGATCGACAACGTCAACGCCGGTAACGTCTACGTCAACCGCAACATTGTCGGCGCAGTAGTGGGTGTTCAACCGTTCGGCGGCGAAGGCCTGTCGGGCACTGGCCCGAAAGCCGGTGGTCCGCTGTACCTGTACCGCCTGCTGTCGACTCGTCCTACCGACGCGATTGAACAATCCTTCGCTCGGGGCGATGCTCTCGCAGCACCGGACGTTCGTCTGCGTGACGCCATGAGCAAGCCGCTGACAGCCCTGAAAGCCTGGGCCGACAGCAACAAGTTCGCCGACCTGGCAACCTTGTGCGTGCAGTTCGCGAAGCAATCGCAGAGCGGTATTACCCGTGTTCTGGCGGGCCCGACCGGCGAACGCAACAGCTACGCCATCCTGCCGCGCGAACACGTATTGTGCCTGGCGGAAGTCGAAGGCGACCTGCTGACTCAACTGGCTGCTGTGCTGGCAGTCGGTGGTTCGGCCGTGTGGCCGGAAGCCGAATTGACCAAGGCGGTGTTCGCACGTCTGCCGAAGGACGTACAGGCTCGCATCAAACTGGTTTCCGACTGGAGCAAGGACGAGGTGGTGTTTGATACGGTTCTGCATCACGGCCATTCCGACCAGCTGCGTGCGGTCTGCCAGCAGGTGGCCAAGCGTGCAGGTGCGATTGTCGGCGTTCATGGGTTGTCCCAGGGCGAAACCAGCATTGCCCTGGAGCGCCTGGTAATCGAGCGGGCGTTGAGCGTCAACACCGCTGCGGCAGGTGGTAACGCCAGCCTGATGACGATCGGTTAAACCGAGAAGCCGGGCACCCTTTGGGGGTGCCTGGTGTTTAGAAGCAAGATCAAAAGATCGCAGCCTTCGGCAGCTCCTGCAGAGAAATTCGATCCCCTGTAGGAGCTGCCGAAGGCTGCGATCTTTTACTTGTCCATCACCAGAATCAATCTTCCTGTTCACCCCGCCCTCCCCACGTCTAGACTCGGCCCATTCCAAAAAAGGTAGGCCGCCATGTCCGAGACGTTGCTCAGTTCCCGCAATCTGGCTTTCGAGCTGTACGAAGTCCTCGATGCCGAAGGCCTGACCCAGCGCGAGCGATTCGCCGAGCACAATCGTGAGACCTTCGATGCCGCCCTGGGCACCGCTCGCAGTATTGCCGAAAAATTCTTCGCGCCGCACAACCGCAAGGGCGACGAGAACGAACCCCGTTACGAGGACGGCCAGGCGATTCTGATCCCGGAAGTGAAGCCCGCAGTGGACGCTTTTCTCGAAGCCGGTTTCCTCAATGCCGCGCGCAGTTTCGAAGCCGGTGGCATGCAATTGCCCACGCTGTTGTCCCAGGCCTGCTTCGCGCACTTCCAGTCGGCAAACGCGGCCTCAACCTCTTACCCGTTCCTGACCATGGGCGCAGCCAACCTGATCGAAAGCTTCGGCACCGAGGAGCAAAAGCGGCGTTTCCTGCAGCCGATGATCGACGGCCGTTTCTTCGGCACCATGGCGTTGACCGAACCCCATGCCGGTTCCTCGCTGTCGGATATTCGCACCCGCGCCGAACCTGCATCCGATGGCACTTATCGGCTCAAGGGCAACAAGATCTTCATTTCCGGCGGCGATCACCCGCTATCGGAAAACATCGTGCACATGGTGTTGGCCAAACTGCCGGACGCGCCGGCCGGGGTGAAGGGTATTTCGCTGTTCATCGTCCCCAAATTCATGGTCAACGACGACGGCAGCCTGGGCAAGCGCAACGATGTATTGCTGGCCGGTCTCTTCCACAAGATGGGCTGGCGCGGCACTACGTCCACGGCGCTCAACTTCGGCGATAACGGCGACTGCGTGGGATATCTGGTGGGCAAACCGCACCACGGCCTGAGCTACATGTTCCAGATGATGAACGAAGCGCGGATCGGCGTCGGCATGGGCGCCGTCATGCTCGGCTACGCCGGCTATCTGTACTCGCTGGAATATGCGCGCGAGCGGCCACAGGGCCGGGTGCCCGACAGCAAGGATCCAAATACCGCACCCGTGGCGATCATCCAGCACGCCGACGTCAAGCGCATGTTGCTGACGCAGAAGGCCTATGTGGAAGGCTCTTTCGACCTCGGGTTGTACGCGGCGCGGTTGTTTGATGACACCACCACGCTTGAGACTGAAAGCGAGCGCAAGCAGGCTCATGAACTGCTGGACCTGCTGACGCCAATCGTCAAATCCTGGCCGTCGGAGTTCTGCCTCAAGGCCAATGAACTGGCGATCCAGATCCTCGGCGGTCACGGTTACACCCGCGAATACCCGGTGGAGCAGTACTACCGCGATAACCGTTTGAATCCGATCCACGAAGGCACTCATGGTATTCAGTCGCTGGATCTACTGGGGCGCAAGCTGGGGCAGAACGGTGGTGCGGGGCTCAAGCAATTGATCCGCCTGATCGCCAACACGGCCGAGCGTGCTCAGGCATACGAGTCGTTAACGCCGCTGCGTGAACCGCTGGAGAAGCTGGTGGCGCGCCTGCAAACCGTGACCATTGGCCTGCTGACCGACCTGGGTCAAGGCAGGGTCAACAGCAGCCTGGCCAACTCTGCCCTGTACCTGAAAGTGTTCGGGCACACGGTGATCGGCTGGCGCTGGCTGGAACAGGCGATTCGCGCCGAGGAAGGGTTGGCCAGGGGCGATGCGGCGGATGTCAGCTTCTATAAAGGCAAGTTGCAGGCGGCGCGGTATTTCCTCACTTGGGAAGTGCCGGGCTGCCACCATGAGCTGGCGATTCTTGAGACCCGGGATGATGTTTGTCTTGGGATGCAGGATGAGTGGTTTTAACCAAAGCCGAAGTAGTGCTGCTCAAATCCAATCGCGGGCAAGCCCGCTCCCATGGGATCTGTGTGTTGAACACACTCTCCGTGAACAACACAGATTCCTGTGGGAGCGGGCTTGCCCGCGATGGCGTCGACCCAGTCACCGCCTTAATCAGCTCAGCTTGAAACTGCCCATCTGCCGCGCCAGATCATCCGCCAACCGCTGCAACGTCTGGCAATCCTCACGGCAAGCCCTGACCTCCCCCGCTGTCGCCCGCGCCAGGTCGGAAATGCCCTGTACGTTGCGGTTGATCTCTTCAGTCACCGCCGACTGCTCTTCGGTCGCCGTCGCCACCTGATGGTTCATGTCGCTGATTCGTTCTACCTGACCAGTAATGGCGGTCAGTGAGGCCCCGGTACGCTGGCTGGACTCAACGCCGGTACCGGTGGCCGCCTGTCCGGAATGCATCGAAGACACCGCATTCTCCGCGCCTTGCTTGAGGCTGCCGATCATCTGCTGGATCTCATCGGTGGACGTCTGCGTGCGTCGGGCCAACGTGCGCACCTCATCCGCCACCACCGCAAACCCTCGCCCCATATCGCCAGCGCGAGCCGCTTCAATCGCCGCATTGAGCGCCAACAGATTAGTTTGCTCGGAAATCCCGCGAATCACCGCCAACACCTGATCGATAGACCCTACCTGATGCGCCAGCTCACCCACAGCTGCCGCGGCGAGGCCAATTTCGTCGGACATGCTCTCGATATGACGAATGGACCCGCCCACCACTTCCCGCGCCTGCATCGCCTCGTCCCGTGCACTTTGCGACGCAACGGCAGCGTTACCGGCGTTCTGCGCGATTTCCTGTACGGTCAGGCCCATCTCATGCACGGCAGTGGCGACCATGTCGGTCATTTCCTGCTGGCGGCCGGAACGCTCGGCGGTATTGTCCACGACCCTGGCAACCTGACCTACAGCTGTGCGCAGGCGCTCGCTGGTCGTCAGCACCTCGCCGATCATGTCGCGCTGGCTGTCCAGGAAGCGATTGAAGCCCCGCGCCAGATCACCGAGCTCATCGGCCCGGCTGGAGTCCAGACGGTGAGTCAAATCTCCACCACCGCTACCGATGGCAACCAGCGCCGCTGTTACCTGGCGGATCGGCCGCACCAGGCCACGGGCCAGCAACACCACCAACAGCAGGCATACCAGGGCGACGGCGAGACCAATGCCGCCACTCATCCACATGGCACGGCGGGCTTCAGCGTAGATCTGCGACTGTGGCACTTCGGCCACCAGCGTCCAGCCCAAATCCCTCAAGGGCAGGCTCAGTGCCAGAAAATCTTCGTCTTCGCGCATGAAGTTAGTGCTGGTGGCAGTTGTTTGACCCATGACGGACCGGGCGGCTGCCTCACCCATCTGCTCGGACAGTGTGCGTTTGCCACTGAACCGAGCTTCGGGATGGACTTGGATCAAGCCGTCAGAACGCACCAGGTAGACCTTGCCGCGCGCACCAAAGCTGTAGTTGTGGATCAGCCCGGAAAGCTCCTTCATGCTCAGGCCAAGCCCTGCAACGCCCACGACTTTACCGGCCTGCTCGACCTTGAGGTCGATGAACAGCGCCAGCTCTCCTGTCGCGGTGTCATTGTCGATATTGAGCGTGCGCGGCTGATCGCTGTCCAGAAATGAGTAGAACCAGGCGTCCTTGGGGTTGGCACGGCTGAGCGTGCGGTCCAGGCCCTTCTCGGTGTAGTAGTGGCTGGACCCGGTGCCCACTATCAATGCAGTGAAGGCCTTGTGCTCGGCGCGAATACCTTCCAGGTAGCTGACAAAACCCGGCGCCTGGGCACTGTTTTCGCCCCCCGCCAGCCAGTCGCGCACCATGCTGTTGCTGGCGATGTCCTTGGCGGCAGTGAGCGGTTGAACAAGGATGCGTTCGATGTCGTTGCGCATCGCTTCGATGCTGGACGGCAGCGCCTGTTCGACCAGATAACTCTGGGCCAGACGATTGACCACGAGGGTATAAATGCCAACCACGATCAGCACGCTGACCAGCAGGGCGGTACCCATGCTCAGGATCAGTTGCCATTGAATACTGCGACGCCAGAACTGCATGGAGCACCCCCAAAGAATAAGAGGCTGGAACACTGCAACAGCCGTGCCGATTGTATACAAGCTAATCGACAATTTATTCTTTGGTTGTGCGCAAAGCCGATCAGGCTTGATTGATGGTCTTGGCGATCACTTCAACCGTGGCGCTGACTTGCTCTTGATAACGGTCGAGTTCGAGCTGATGTTGCTTGCGCATCTCGATCTGCTGAGAGCACAGGTTCATCGCCGCCAGCACGAGCAGCCGGTCACCGATCAGCGTCGGGTACCTCTTCTTCGTGTCAGCCAGTGCAGCCTTCAACATCATGGCGGCGTCCAGCAGGGTTTGCTCCTCCCCGGCCGGCGCCCTGATCGAATAGTCCTCCCCCAGGATGGAGACGACTTTTACCCCTGCGGCGCCCTGACTCATGCGCTGACAGGGCCGGCGCTGACACGCTCAACCAGGGCCTGGATACGCGCTGCGGTAGCGCCGTGTTTCTCTTCCTGTTCCATCAGGTTCAGTTGCAGGTTTTCGTTTTCATCTTTGGCCTGGGCCAATTCTGCGCTCAGGGTCTGGTTCGTGGCGAGCAGGGCCTGGTTCTGTTGTACCAGGTCGCTGACCAGCTGTTCCAATTGGCTAAGGGAGGCTTCCAACATTTTGATTTTCCAAGCATTTTCAAAGGGCGCGTACGATAAAGAAAAGTCACCACGGATGCCAGGGTTATTCAGGCGCAAGGCCTTGATTTTCCTGGCGGGCGACCCTTCTCGCGAGCTTTAAAGACTGTGATTGGCGAATCTGGTTCCTGCACTTCGTCGATAACCCTTGTTGCAGGCTCGAGCTTGCTCGCGACGAACGAAAGACCACCGCACATACCTGGATGCTCGCGTCATCATTCACGACCATCGCGAGCGAGCTCGCTCCTACAGGGAGTGTGCTGTGGATGCGACAAAAAAAGCACAGGCACTCAAGACTTTAGTCTTATGACCGATAAGCCCTCCATACGACAGTCTCAGCGCCGCATGGATGCGCCTTTCCCGGTACACACCATGTCTCTTCGTAATATGAATATCGCTCCGCGGGCCTTCCTCGGTTTCGCCCTGATTGGCGGTTTGATGCTGGTTCTGGGGGTGTTTGCCTTGAACCAGATGAGCAAGATCCGCGCGGCGGGCGAAGACATCGCCTCCGCCAGCGTGCCTAGCGTGAAAAGCCTCGACGAGTTCACGCAATTGACGCTGCGCCTGCGGGTCCTGTCCTACCGCTTGCTGACTAACCGCGAACCCGACGTGCAGCAGAAAACCTATGAGCTGTTCGAGTTGCGTCATCAGCAGATCCGCGCGACGCAGAAGGTTTATGAACCGCTGATCGACGGGCCGGTCGAGCGGGCGGCCTATGACCAGTATCTGCAACTGCTGGGTCAATACCGTCAGCTTGAGGAGCAGATGAAGAGCCTGTCGCGCAACAATCAGGTCGAAGACCTGCGCAAAATGCTCAACACCGAATTGCTGGCCAATTCCGAGGCGGTCAACACGGCACTCGCCAGGTTGCTGGAGATCAATACCCAGCAGATCGCCGAAACCAGCCAGGAGGCAGCCGACCAGTACTCCTCGGCATTTAACCTGGTTGTCGGGCTGCTGGTCCTGGCCTCGGGCCTGACACTGCTGTTCGCCTGGTTGTTGACCAACAGCATTACCAAGCCGATCGCCAATGCCCTGGAAGCCGCCGAAGCCATCGCCGAGGGCAACCTGACTCGCCCGATCACCGTCGATGGCGAAGATGAAGCCGGCCGCCTGTTGCTGGCCATGTCGAAGATGCAGGAAAAACTGCGCGACACGTTGCAGCGAATTTCCGGTTCGGCGACTCAACTGGCCTCCGCCGCTGAAGAGCTCAACTGCGTCACCGATGAAAGCGCCCGCGGCCTGACCCAGCAGAACAACGAAATCGAACAGGCCGCCACTGCCGTGAACGAAATGACCAGCGCCGTTGAAGAAGTCGCGCGCAACGCGGTCAGCACCTCCGAAGCGTCGAAAAACGCCACGACCTCAGCCGGCGACGGCCGCGACCTGGTCCAGGAAACCGTCAGCGCCATTGAACGCATGAGCGCCGATGTGCAGAGCACCGCAAGCCTGATCGGCGACCTGGCCAACGAGTCCCGGGATATCGGCAAAGTCCTGGATGTGATTCGTGGGCTGGCTGACCAGACCAACCTGCTGGCGCTGAACGCCGCGATCGAAGCGGCCCGTGCCGGCGAGGCCGGTCGCGGTTTTGCCGTGGTGGCGGACGAAGTTCGTGCACTGGCCCATCGCACCCAGCAATCGACCAGCGAAATCGAACGCATGATCGGCAGCATCCAGAGCGGTACCGAGCATGCGGTGAATTCGATGCGCAACAGCACCGAGCGTGCCGAATCGACCCTGAACATTGCCCGCGGAGCCGGACTGTCCCTGGAGACGATCAACAATGCCATTGTCGAGATCAACGAGCGCAACCTGGTGATCGCCAGCGCGGCGGAAGAACAGGCGCAGGTGGCGCGGGAAGTGGATCGCAACCTGGTGAACATCCGGGACCTGTCGGTGCAGTCGGCAACCGGGGCGAGCCAGACCAGCGCGGCCAGTAATGAGCTATCGCGCCTGGCGGTGGATCTGAATGGAATGGTGGGACGCTTCCACCTTTAACACGCAAACGCAGCCCCCCGTGGGAGCTGGCTTCCCAGCTCCCACGGGGGGCTGCGCCAAGGCGGATTCAGCTGTTGGGCATTGATCCGCAAAAGCTTTTTGACAGCATCACATTTCAACAGGTTAGAATCGCTGGCACGCAGACTGCATGGTCAGTTTGTGCCCGCCTTTCAGCTTTCCTGGAGTACTGCCTTTGAATGCGACGACCATCAACAGCCTGTTCTTGATCGGCGCGTTGCTGGTAGGTGCGAGCATTCTGGTGAGTTCACTTTCGTCGCGCCTGGGCATCCCTATCCTGGTGATCATCCTGGCCGTGGGCATGGCGGCCGGTGTCGACGGCGCCGGTATCATTTTCGATAACTACCCTACAGCCTATCTGGTCGGCAACCTGGCACTGGCCGTCATCCTGCTCGACGGTGGCCTGCGAACAAGGGTGTCCAGTTTCCGCGTGGCCTTATGGCCAGCACTGTCCCTGGCCACGGTCGGGGTGTTGATCACCACTGGCTTGACTGGCATGGCGGCCGCCTGGCTGTTCGACCTGAACATGATCCAGGGCTTGCTGATTGGCGCCATCGTCGGTTCCACCGATGCGGCGGCGGTGTTCTCGCTGCTGGGCGGCAAGGGCCTGAACGAGCGGGTCAGTGCCAGCCTCGAGATCGAATCCGGCAGCAACGACCCGATGGCGGTGTTCCTCACCGTCACCCTGATCGACATGCTTGCCAGCGGCGAGACCGGGCTGCACTGGAACCTGCTGGGGCATCTGGTGCGCGAGTTCGGCATTGGCGGCGTCATTGGCCTGGGTGGGGGCTGGGTCATGTTGCAGCTGGTCAACCGAATCAACCTGGCCAACGGCCTGTACCCGATCCTGGTGATCGCTGGCGGGCTTGCGGTGTTCGCGCTGACCAACGCGCTGCACGGCAGCGGCTTCCTCGCGGTGTACCTGTGTGGCCTGGTGATCGGCAACCGTCCGGTGCGCAGCCGTCACGGCATCCTGCACATGCTCGACGGCATGGCGTGGCTGGCGCAGATCGGGATGTTCCTGGTGCTGGGCCTGCTGGTAACGCCACACGACCTGCTGCCAATCGCCTTGCCCGCCCTGGGCCTGGCGCTGTGGATGATCCTGTTCGCACGGCCGCTGTCGGTGATGGTTGGCCTGCTGCCATTCAAGGCCTTCCACGGCCGCGAAAAAGCTTTTATCTCCTGGGTGGGGCTGCGCGGCGCGGTGCCGATCATCCTGGCGGTGTTCCCGCTGATGGCCGGCCTGCCCAACGCCCAGCTCTACTTCAACCTCGCATTCTTTATCGTGCTGGTGTCGCTGCTGGTGCAGGGCACGAGCCTGCCCTGGGTGGCGAAGTTGCTCAAGGTCACCGTTCCGCCTGAGCCGTTGCCGATTTCCCGGGCCGCGCTGGAAGTGCATGTAACCAGCGAATGGGAGCTGTTCGTTTATCGCCTTGGGGCCGAGAAATGGTGCATCGGTTCGCCCCTTCGCGAGTTGAAAATGCCCGAAGGCACGCGTATTGCGGCCCTGTTCCGTGGCCAGCAACTGCTCCATCCGTCGGGTAGTACGGTGCTCGAAGTCGATGATTTACTCTGTGTTATCGGCCACGAACACAACCTCCCGGCCCTTGGAAAACTCTTCAGCCAGGCCCCGCAACGGGGGCTTGATTTGCGCTTTTTCGGCGACTTCGTACTCGAAGGAGATGCCCAGCTGGCTGCGGTTGCTGCCCTGTACGGGTTGAAGGTCGAAGGCATCGATCCGGACATGTCCCTGGGCCGCTTCATCGCGCAAAAAGTTGGCGGTGCGCCAGTAGTGGGTGACCAGGTGGAGTGGAACAACACCATCTGGACCGTCGCGGTCATGGACGGGAACAAGATTGGCAAAGTCGGCGTCAGATTTCCCGAAGGAAGTCGCCCGGGTCCGGGACTCTTCCTCTAAACTCCACACTTCGCCAGCTTTCGATCGGTCTCTATGTCAACCCTGCGCACCTATTTCTTCATGGCCCTGCTGGGCTTGAGCCTCTCTATCGGTACGCTGCAAGCCGCCGAACCGCCCACCAGCGAAGCCGTGCAGGCGAGCCTGGACAAGATTGCCGACCGCAAGCTGCCGGAAGCCGATCAGAAAGCCCTGCAGAGCATCCTGCAAAACACCCTGACACAGCTGGGTAATCAGCGCGATTATGAGCAGAAACTGGCAGCGCTCAAGCAGCAGCTGGCTACCGCGCCCAAGCAGAACATAGAAAACCAGCGCGAACTGGTGCGTCTCAAGGGCACCAAGGTCCTGCCGGTGGAGCAGCGCTTCGCCAACCTGTCGATCCAGCAGCTGGAGCAGATGCTCACCGAGCGCTCTACCCAACAGAGCGATCTGCAAAAAGCCCTGGCCGATGCCAACAGCCTGGTCATCACCGCCCAGACCCGGCCCGAGCGTGCCCAGGCAGAAATCTCCGCCAGCCAGACCCGCATCCAGCAGATCAACAACATCCTCAAGGCCGGCAAGGACGCGGGTAAAACCTTGAGCGGCGAACAGCGCGACCAGCTCAACGCCGAACTTGCGGCACTCAACGCGCTGATCCCCCTGCGTCGCCAGGAATTGGCGGGAAACAGCCAGTTGCAGGACCTGGGCAACAGCCAACATGACTTGCTTACCGAGAAATCGGATCGCCTGGATCAGGAAATCCAGGAGCTGCAAAACCTAATCAACCAGAAGCGCCTGGCACAGTCCCAGGAGACCGTGACGCAACAGTCCATCGAGGCACAGAAAGCCGGGGGCAGCAGTTTGCTGGCCACGGAAAGCTCGATCAACCTGAAGCTGTCCGACTACCTGCTCAAAACCACCGACCGCCTCAACATCGTCACCCAGCAGAACCTGCAGACCAAACAGCAACTCGACAGCGTCACCCAGAGCGACTCGGCCCTGGACGAGCAAATCAACGTGCTCAAGGGCAGCCTGCTGCTGTCGAAAATCCTCTACAAGCAGAAACAGGCTTTGCCGCGGCTCAAGCTGGACCGCGATCTTGCGGACCAGATCGCCGACATCCGTCTGTATCAGTTTGATGTCAGCCAGCAACGGGAGCTGCTGAGCAACCCGACCATCTATGTCGACAACCTGCTGTCCACCCAACAGCCGGAACAGGTTACCCCGCAGTTGCGCAAGAGCCTGCTGGAACTGGCCAATACCCGGGCGGACCTGCTGGAGCGGCTGAACCGCGAACTGAGCGCCGTACTCAACGAATCCATTACCCTGCAACTCAACCAGAAACAACTGCTGAGTACCGCGCAAAACCTGCGCGCCACCCTCGACGAGCAGATGTTCTGGATCCCAAGCAACAAGCCGCTGGACTTCGAATGGATGCACGACGTGCCGGAGCGCCTGCAGCGCCAGGTCACCACCCTGCCATGGGCTTCGAGCCTGAGCGAACTGTCCGACGGGCTGACCCAGCGACCATTGCTGTTCCTGCCCCTGGCGTTGCTGATCGGCGCGCTGCTGTGGCGCCGCAAGAGCCTGTATGCCCGTTTGAACAAGGTTCACCAGGACATCGGCCACTTCAAGCGTGACAGCCAGTGGCACACGCCGCAGGCCATTTTGATCAACATCCTGCTGGCGATGCCGGTGTCACTGGGCCTGGCCCTTTGCGGCCTGGCGCTGCAGATCGACGCACGCGGGCAGAACGCCAATATGGGCGCGGCGCTGTTGCAGATGGCGCAAGCCTGGCTGGTGTTCTACACCGCCTACCGCATATTGGCCCCGGGTGGCGTGGCGGAACTGCATTTCCGCTGGGAGAAGCCACAGGTCGAATTCCTGCAGGGCTGGGTGCGTCGACTTGGTTTGGTCGTGATGGCCCTGGTTGCCGTGGTGGCAGTCGCAGAGCTGCAACCGGCCGCCCTGGCCGATGATGTGCTGGGCATGCCGGTGGTGCTGACCTGTTATGCGCTGATGGCCTGGCTGCTCAGCCGCCTGCTGATCAGCAGCCCGACTCACCAGAACGCCTCGCTGTTCCGCAAGGCCGTGGGCATCCTGTTTACCGCGCTGCCCATCGCGCTGTTCGTCGCGGTGTGCTTTGGCTATTACTACACGGCGCTCAAACTCAGTGATCGGCTGATCAACACGTTGTACCTGCTGATGTTCTGGCTGGTCATTGAAGCCACGTTCGTGCGCGGCCTCAGCGTTGCCGCCCGACGCCTGGCCTATCAGCGCGCCCTGGCCAAGCGCCAGGCCGCCAGGGAAGCGGGTGATGGCGAAGCGGTGATCGAAGAGCCGACACTGGACATCGAAAAGGTCAACGAACAGTCGCTGCGCCTGATCCGCCTGGCGTTGCTGGGCGGGTTCATGGCAGCGCTGTACTGGGTCTGGTCGGACCTGATCACCGTGTTCTCGTATCTGGACAACATTACCCTCTACGAATACACCAGCGGCACCGGCGCCAACATGAGCATGGTGCCGATCAGCATCGGCGACATGCTCGGCGCACTGATCATCATCGGTATTACCTTCGCCCTCGCCCGCAACTTGCCAGGGCTGCTGGAAGTGCTGGTGTTGTCCAAGCTGAACCTGGCGCAGGGCAGTGCCTACGCTACGACCACGCTATTGTCCTATGTGATTGCAGGCGTCGGTTTCGTCTCGACCCTATCGACCCTTGGCGTGAGCTGGGACAAATTGCAATGGCTGGTGGCAGCGCTATCGGTCGGCCTGGGTTTTGGTATGCAGGAGATCTTCGCCAACTTCATCTCCGGCATCATGATCCTGTTCGAACGTCCCGTGCGGATTGGCGACACCATCACCATCGGCAACCTGTCGGGTACGGTGAGCAAGATCCGCATCCGCGCCACAACCATCACCGACTTCGACCGCAAGGACATCATCGTCCCGAACAAGACGTTCATTACCGGCCAACTGATCAACTGGTCCCTGACGGACACCATCACCCGGGTGACGCTCAAGCTTGGCGTCGACTACGGTTCGGACCTGGACCTGGTCAAAGAGCTGCTGCTCAAGGCTGCCCGGGAAAACCCGCGGGTCCTGAAGGATCCCGAACCCCATGTGTACTTCCTCAACTTCGGCGAGAGCACCCTCGACCATGAGTTGCGCATGCATGTGCGTGACCTTGGCGACCGCAACCCGGTGCTCGACGAGGTCAACCGCTTCATCAATCGCGAGTTCAAGAAGCAGCACATCAACATTTCGTTCCGGCAGATGGAGGTCTACCTCAAGAACCTCCAAGGCCAGGAATACAAGATGGTGCCGATTGAACCGGTAGCCAAAACCATTGTGCCGCCGGTCGATGGCAAACCACCGCAGGAACCTCCTGCAGCCAAGCTCGACTAACCCGTCTATCCCTAGCAGAATGCTCGGACATTCTGCTGGAGATGGCCGGTGAAAGCCCTCGACGAACTGACCTTCGATAATCGCTTCGCCCGCTTGGGCGACGCGTTTTCTGCCCATGTGTTGCCCGAGCCGATCGACAATCCACGCCTGGTGGTGGCCAGCCCTTCTGCCATGGCGCTGCTCGACCTCGACCCGGCCGAAGCTCAGACCCGGGAGTTTGCCGAGCTGTTCAGTGGCCACAAGCTCTGGGCCGACGCAGTGCCCAGGGCGATGGTGTATTCCGGCCATCAATTCGGCTCCTACAACCCCCAGCTGGGCGACGGTCGCGGTCTATTGCTCGGCGAGGTCTATAACCAGGCCGGCGAGCACTGGGACCTGCACCTCAAGGGCGCCGGCCAGACGCCGTTTTCGCGCATGGGTGATGGTCGCGCAGTCCTGCGTTCCTCGATCCGCGAATTCCTCGCCTCGGAAGCCCTGCACGCCCTGAACATTCCCACGACCCGCGCGTTGTGCGTGATCGGCTCGGACACCCCGGTCTGGCGCGAAAAGCAGGAACGCGCGGCCATGGTCCTGCGCCTGTCACCCAGCCACATCCGCTTCGGGCATTTCGAGTATTTCTACTACACCAAGCGTCCCGAACAGCAGGACGAGCTGGGCCAGCATGTACTCTCCATGCACTTTCCCGAATGCCTGGAACAGCCCGAACCCTACCTGGCGATGTTTCGCGAGATCGTCGAACGCAATGCCGAGCTGATCGCCAAGTGGCAGGCCTACGGCTTCTGCCATGGGGTGATGAACACCGATAACATGTCGATCCTGGGCATCACCTTCGACTTCGGGCCTTTCGCATTCCTGGATGACTTCGATGCCAACTTCATCTGCAACCACTCCGATGATCAGGGCCGTTATTCCTTCAGCAACCAGGTGCCGATCGGCCAGTGGAACCTCAGCGCGCTGGCCCAGGCGCTGACGCCGTTCATCAGCGTCGAGGCCCTGCGCGAAACCCTCGGCCTGTACCTGCCGCTGTACCAGGCCCATTACCTGGACCTGATGCGCCGCCGGCTCGGCCTGACCACTGCCGAGGACGATGACCAGAAACTGCTCGAACACCTGCTGCAACTGATGCAGAACAGCGCAGTCGACTACACCCTGTTCTTCCGCCGCCTCGGCGATGAATCACCGGAGCTGGCCGTTGCCCGATTGCGCGATGACTTTGTCGACATCAAGGGCTTCGATGCCTGGGCCGAGCTGTATGTCGCGCGGGTTGCTCGCGAAGGTACGGTCGATCTGGAACAACGCCGCCAACGGATGCATGCGGTGAACCCGCTGTATATCCTGCGCAACTATCTGGCCCAGAAAGCCATCGATGCTGCCGAGAGCGGGGACTATTCAGAAGTCCGCCGACTGCATGCGGTGCTGAGCAATCCATTCGAGCAGCAGCCAGGGATGGAGGCCTACGCCGAACGGCCGCCAGAGTGGGGCAAGCATCTGGAGATCAGTTGTTCTTCGTGATGGTTGTCAGATAAACGTCTCGACCGACACTGCGAAGCGTTCAGCCAGCCAGCGGACCTGCCGCAGGTTGAGCTGACGCTTGCCGCTCAGGATTTCCGACACGACCGACTGCGCTCCTACACCCGGCAGTTCGCTCTGACTCAGGCCGTGCTCGCGCATCAAATAAGTCTGCTCCGGTTTGAATCAGCCTGGTTTCACCAAAATACGCTGCACGATTGAAAACATGAGTAAACGTCTCCAAATCAGTCAAATCGGCTTCTTATCAGGATCCTTGCTCATGACCGAACCACTGCTCATCCCCTGCCCCCATTGCAACGGGCTCAATCGGATCCCAGCCGGGCGCCTGGCTGATCAGCCGAAATGCGGTCGCTGCAAAGCGCCAGTGCTGTTGAAGAGTCCTTTTGAACTGAAGCAAGGTGATTACGCCAGCCAGATCAAGGGTGATTTGCCATTGTTGGTAGACGTCTGGGCTGACTGGTGTGGCCCGTGCAAGTCATTTGCGCCGGTGTTCGAACAGGCGGCCGCGCAGTTGGCAGGCAAATGCCGGCTGGCCAAGCTGGACAGCGAGGCCAACCAGCCGTTGTCGGCTCAACTGGGGATTCGCTCGATTCCCAGCTTGATTCTGTTCAAGAACGGGCGGGAAGTGGCGCGCCAGAGCGGTGCGTTTGCGTTGCCACAGTTGATGAGCTGGTTGCGTAGCCAGGGGATCTGACCACCGCCTAAAAGATCGCAGCCTTCGGCAGCTCCTACAGAATTATGGTCCATCTCGGACCCTGCAGGAGCTGCCGAAGGCTGCGATCTTTTGATCGTCAAGCGTTTTCCAGCAGGTTATGCAGCTCCACAAACTGCTGGGTCAACTTATGCCGTGGGTCCAGATGAATCAGCGGCGTATTGGCCTGGTGCGACTCACGCATCCGCACCGACGTGCCCAGGTATACCGGCAGCACCGGCAACCCTTCAGCGATCAGTTCGTCAAGAATTTGCTGGGGCAGACTCGCGCGGGCCTGGAACTGGTTGACCACAATGCCTTCTACTTCCAGGCCCTCGTTGTGGTCTTCCTTCAACTCTTCGATCTCCGCCAATAACCCATAAAGCGCCTGACGCGAGAAGCTGTCACAATCGAAGGGTATTAGCACGCGATCGGCGGCAATCAGCGCCGATACTGCGTAGAAGTTAAGAGCCGGGGGCGTATCCAGGTAGATCCTGTCGTAATCCTCGGATAACTCGTCCAGCAGCTTGCGCAGCTTGTTGATCTTGTGCTTCGCCTCGAGCTTGGGCTGCAAGTCCGCCAATTCTGCCGTGGCGGTAATGACATGGAGGTTATCGAAGGGTGTTTCGTAGATATCGACCTGGTTTTTCTTGGAAAACGGCCCGGAGGACAGGGTTTGCTTGAAAAAATCGGCAATGCCCATCGGGATGTCATTGCCGGTAAGTCCGGTCAGGTACTGAGTGGAGTTGGCTTGGGCATCGAGATCCACCAATAGGGTGCGATAGCCCTCGCTGGCGCTGACCGCCGCCAGATTGCAGGCAATGCTGGATTTGCCTACGCCACCTTTTTGATTAAACACCACGCGCCGCATGTCGAAACCTCCGTGTATCAAAGAATGACCGAGTGTAGTGGTCCCAAGCGTCGCTTCGCTACCTCGTTGGGAATTGGACTACAGGGTCATGCGAAAACTCTGAATAAAAAAGAGCCAAGATCAGACAGGATGATCGGATCGAGCCGACATACACGCTGGCCCCGATATGGATAATGCCAAATGATATTTACCAAGGAACCAGCCGGTCCATTTTCCTTGAGCAAAATGTAACCAGCATTTGCTACCCGCTGGCTGCACCGGGATAATGCGCGCCACCTGGCGCTTGACGCCGCGCCATGCTTGTCGCTGGTTCCGTGACTCACCGCGTCAAAAAAGCCCTCAGGGCGGGATGAATGTCTGTGATCAATTTCAACATCGCCCAATGGCGCGCATGGGCCCCTGGGCTCGAAAGCGTGGACGATTGGCAGGCCTGGAGTCGCCAACCGGTGGTCCTGCAGGCCAGCGATGCAGCCCCGGACGTCTCATTTCTGCCCGCCATGCAGCGACGCCGGCTCAGCCGCCTGGCGCGAATGGCCTTCAGTGTCGGCTGGCCGCTGGCCGATGGTCGCAAAGACCTGCCGCTGGTCTTTGTTTCCCGCCATGGTGAAACACCGCGCACGTTCGACATCCTTAGCGACCTGGCCGCCGATCAACCGCTGTCACCGACCCAGTTCAGCCTGTCCGTGCACAACGCGATCATTGGGCTGTGGTCGATCATGCGCGCAGAGACCAGCGAGATGACCGCCCTGGCTGCTGCCGGCGACGGGCTTGAACACGGCATGCTGGAGGCCGTGGCGTTGATCGGCGAAGGCGCGCCGGCCGTGTTGCTGGTGATCACCGAAGAACAGCCGCCGCAGGCCTACTCGCGGTGGATCGACGACGTGCCGTTCCCTTACGCACTGGGCCTTCTGATCACACCCGGCAACGATTGGCAGCTGTCCCTGAACAGTGCTACGGATACAGTGTCAAAAGCTCACTGGCCCCATGCCCTGAATCTCTTGCATACCCTGTTCGGCCAGCAGACTACCTGCCAACATGCCTGGAAAAATCGTGTATGGACCTGGCAACGCAACCTTTGACCGAAAAGAGCCGCGACGCCTATTACTGGCGACTGCTGGCGACCGCCGCAAGCTTCGCCCTGTTCGGGCTGGGCGGGCTGTGCCTGCGTCTGGTGATTTTCCCCGTACTTAATTGCCTGCCCGGGGATCCGCAGACCCACCGAATGCGTGCGCGGCGAACCGTGAGTCGGTGCTTCTGGTTTTTTGTGCGGTTCATGGCTCGGGCCGGCGTGTTGACCTACGATATCCAGGGCGCGGAAAAACTCGGCAGGCCGGGGCAAATGATTATTGCCAACCACCCGTCGCTGATCGATGTGGTGTTCCTGATTGGGCTGGTGCGCCACACCAACTGCGTGGTCAAACAAAGCCTGTGGGAAAACCCTTTCACTCGCGGCCCGCTGCGCAGCACCGAATACATCAGCAACGACGGCAGCATGGATATGCTTGACGCCGCCGCCGACGCGTTGAAAAGCGGCCAGACGCTGATCATCTTCCCCGAAGGCACCCGCACCCAGCCTGGCCAATCGCCGGCCTTTCATCGGGGCGCCGCTTCCATTGCCCTGCGCGGTGCGAAAATCCTCACCCCGGTCACCATCAAGGTCAATCCCAGCACCTTGACCAAAGCCGAACCCTGGTATCGCATCCCCAAACGCCGCGTGCACTTCAGTTTCCATGTCGGGGCCGACATAGACCCACAGGCCTTCGCCGCCTGCGGCCCTGCACCGCAAGCCTCGCGCAAGCTCAACGATTATTTGCATTCCTACTACATCAAGGAGCTCGCCGAAGATGAGCGATCTACACCGTGAAATCAAACAACTGATCATCGACGCCCTGGGCCTTGAAGACATCAGTGCGCAAGAGATCGGCGACGACCAGACCCTGTTCGGCGAAGGCCTGGGCCTGGATTCGGTCGATGCACTGGAGCTCGGCCTGGCCATCCAGAAAAAATACGGCATCAAGATCGACGCCGACGCCAAAGACACACGCAATCATTTCAGCAATGTGGCGAGCCTTGCGGCGTTCGTTACTGCAAAACAGGCAGCTTGAGACCGGACCATGCAAACTCGTGACGACATTTTCAACACCCTGCGCGATGCCTTGGTCGAACTCTTCGAACTGGACCCTGAACGCGTGAAGCTCGAATCCAATCTTTATCAGGATCTGGAGATCGACAGTATTGACGCCGTGGACCTGATCGATCACATCAAACGTCAGACCGGCAAGAAAATCGCCGCCGAGGAGTTCAAAACGGTACGTACCGTCAGTGACGTGGTCGACGCGGTCTACCGCCTGGTTCAACCGGCCGCATGAGGCGACTGATCGGCCTCGGCCTGCTGCTGGCGGGCCTGCTGTATCCCTTCGCGGTGTATTTCGGCATGGAACACTTTGCCCCTTGGCAGTTTGGCCTGCTGTTGGGAAGCCTCTGGCTGGGGCGAGCGCTGCTCGGCCCGCGCAAACCCGGCAGCTTGTGGATGGCCGTGACCGCGATCATTTTTTGCCTGCTGCTGGCATTGTTCGACAGCCCATTGTTGTTGCGCTGGTATCCGGTGCTCATCAGCGGGTTCATGCTCGGTTTGTTTGGCCTGAGCCTGAAATACGGTCCGCCTGTAGTCGAGCGCCTGGCACGGTTGCGTGAGCCGCAACTGCCGCCCCGGGCCATTGTTTATACCCGCCAGGTGACGATCGCCTGGAGTGTGTTTTTTCTCTGTAACGGCTTGCTGGCGACAGCCCTGACCCTTTGGGCGCCGCTGAGCTGGTGGATGTTGTACACCGGCCTGATCTCCTATGGATTGATGGGCCTGATGTTTGCCATTGAATGGCTGATACGACAACGGGTACGAGGCCACCCATGAACTGGATAAAACTTGAGCAACTGCTGCTCAAGGCTCAACCGGAGCGCGCCGTGACGGCCGGGCCGGTGCTGACCCACGCCCAGCTGTGCGAACGCGCACTGCGCCTGGCTGCCGGCCTCGAAAGCCAGGGCATACGGCGCGTTGCCGTGCACCTGGAAGACGCCGCCGACCTGGCCGTCGCCCTGCTTGGCGCCTGGCGCGCCGGCGCCAGCGTGCTACTTCCGGCCGACCTGCAACCCGTTACCCGGCAACGCTGGTCCGCGGAAGTCGACCTGTGGTTGACCGACCTGGCCGACGACGCACATCTGGAGGATTACCGGGGCGCGCCCCTGGGCGCAGTCGGGCTCGACCTGGACCAATGCCAACTCAGCCTGTGCACGTCAGGCTCCAGTGGCGAGCCCAAGCGCATCGACAAAACCCTGGGCCAGCTGGCCAATGAAGTGCAGGCCCTGGAGGCCCTGTGGGGTGCCGACCTTGGCCAGGCCTGCATCATCGGCAGCGTCGCCACCCAGCACATCTATGGGTTGCTTTTCCGAGTGCTGTGGCCGCTGTGCGCCGGTCGGCCGTTCGTGCGCAAACAGCTGGCGTTTCCCGAAGATCTGCAGCGCGCCAGCCGCGAGTGCCCGACATTCGCCTGGGTCGCCAGCCCGGCGCTGCTCAAGCGCATGGGCGACAACCTTGACTGGCCCGCCCTGAGTGCAGTTCGCCGGGTGTTTTCTTCTGGTGGCGCCTTGCCGGCCGAAGCGGCGCGAAGCCTGCACCAGCGCCTGCAACAATGGCCGACGGAAATCCTCGGCAGCTCGGAAACCGGCGGTATTGCCTGGCGCCAGGCCGATGAGCCCTGGCAGCCATTTGCCGACGTTGAACTGGCGCTGGACAGTGACGGTGCGTTGCTTGTCAGCTCTCCGTACATGCCCCCAGGCCATGTTGAACATACCGCCGATGCCGCGCAAATTGCCGCCGACGGCCGTTTTGAGCTACAGGGGCGGCTGGACCGAATCGTCAAACTGGAAGAAAAACGTATCTCGCTTCCAATGCTCGAACAGGCGTTGAGCACCCATGAGTGGGTGGCTGAAGCACGCATGGGTGTGGTGCAGGAAAACCGCGCGTCGCTGGGCGCGCTGCTGGTCTTGAGCGAGTCAGGCATGCACGCGTTGCGCAATCAGGGCCGGCGCACCGTTACCGAGGAGCTGCGCCAGCACCTGGGCCAGCACTGCGAAACCCTGGCTTTGCCGCGACGCTGGCGTTTTCTGCGACAACTGCCGTTCAACAGCCAGGGCAAGCTTGCGCAAGCGGATGTCGAGGGGTTATTGCTGGCTGCTCGGCCGAAATTGCCGGAAGTACTGCAACAGATCGAAAACGATGGCGAGTGGAGCCTGCAATTGGCGGTGCCACCGGACCTGGCGTTCTTCAGCGGCCATTTCCCCAAGGCGCCGGTGTTGCCCGGTGTGGTGCAGGTCGATTGGGCCCTCGCCCTGGGCCAACGATTGATCAACCTGCCGGAAAAATTCGCCGGTATGGAAGTCCTGAAATTCCAGCAATTGGTGCGCCCGGGGGATCAGGTCCAGTTGCACCTGCGTTTTGATCCGGTGCGCGGCAAGCTGTATTTCGCTTATCGCAATGAAACCGCGACCTGTTCCAGTGGGCGGATTCTGCTGGAGGCGGCGAGCGATGCTTGATTCTGGCAAGTGCTGCGCACTCAATCGCCCAGGGGGATGTGCTCATGCATAAACCTTGCGCCGTCATCCCGGTCTACAACCACGAAACCGCGATTACCACCGTGGTCGAGGCGGTACTTGGCAGCGGTCTTCCCTGCATCCTGGTGGACGATGCCAGCGCCCCGTCCTGTGCAAAAGTGCTCGATCACCTGGCGCTGCGCGAAAAGGTATTCCTGATTCGCCTCGCCGCCAACCAGGGCAAGGGCGGTGCGGTCATGACCGGTCTGCGCGAAGCCGCGCGCCTGGGGTTCACTCACGCATTGCAGGTGGATGCCGACGGCCAGCACGACCTGCAGGACATCGGCACCTTCATCGAGCAGTCTCGCGCCCACCCCGAAGCGATTATCTGCGGGTACCCGCAATACGACGCAAGCGTCCCCAAGGGCCGTCTGTATGCCCGCTACCTGACCCACGTGATGGTCTGGATCAACACACTGTCGCTGCAGATTCGCGACTCGATGTGCGGCTTTCGCGTGTATCCGTTGCCGCCCGTACTGGCCTTGATCGACTCGGCGAAAATCGGCAAGCGCATGGATTTCGACTCGGACATCCTGGTGCGCCTGGCCTGGCGCAATCAACCGATGCTGTGGCGGCCTACACGGGTTCATTATCCGCTGGATGGCGTTTCACACTTTCGCCTGCTCCACGACAACGTACTGATTTCGAGCATGCACACGCGGCTGTTTTTCGGCATGTTGTTGCGCGCGCCGGCGATGCTCTGGCAGCGGTGGCGCACATGAGCAGCAACTCCAACAAGGCGCACTGGGCCGACCGTGAGGAGCGCGGCAGTTTCTGGCTGATGAAGCTCACGGCATTCGGTGCCCGGGTGCTGGGTCGGCGCCTGTTGAGCCCACTGTTGTATGGCATCGTCCTGTACTTTTTCCTCTTTGGTCGAAGCGCTCGCCGCAGCGCCTGGCAATACCAGCAACGGCTTGCCGACTGGAGCGGGCGCAGCGACTTGCGCCCTACCCACTGGCGCGTCTTCGGCCAATTCATGGCATTTGCCGACTCGATGCTCGACAAACTCGACGTCTGGAACGGCAAGCTGAGCATCGAGCAGATCGAAATCATCGACCCCGCCCTGCTGCGCGATCAATTGCGTGGCTCCCGCGGCCAGATGCTGGTGGGTGCGCACCTGGGCAATCTCGAGGTGTGCCGCGCCTTGGCGGAGATCGGCGAAAAGGTCACCATGAACGTGCTGGTGCACACCAAGCATGCCGAGCAGTTCAACCGACTGCTGGGCGAAGCCGGCGCGACCAACTTGCGCCTGATTCAGGTGAGCGAGCTTGACCCGGTGATCATGCTGCAACTGCACGAGCGTCTGGAACGTGGCGAGTGGCTGGCAATTGCCGGCGATCGTGTCCCACTGCATGGCGGGCGTAGCGTCACGGTGGACTTTCTCGGCCATCAGGCCGCATTTCCCCAGGGCCCATGGCTGCTGGCTGGCCTGCTCAAATGCCCGGTAAACCTGTTGTTGTGCCTGAAGAAGCCAACGGGCGATTATCGACTGACACTCGAGCCGTTCACCGATGCCGTGACCTGGAAACGCAGCGAGCGCGAACAGGTCATTCATCAGTGGGCGAGCCGCTACGCCGAACGCTTGGGTCACTATTGCCTCGAAGCACCACAACAATGGTTCAACTTTTACCCTTTCTGGAAGACCGATGACGACGCCAACGCTTGAGCCGGTAACCTTCGGCGAACTCCCCCTGCGTATTGAAGATGTACGGGCCCTGGCCAACCGCCAGGTGCCTGTGCAGTTGCAAGGCGACGCCCTGTTTCGCCAGCGCATCGCCAAAGGCCCGCAGTTCCTGGATTCGCTGCTGGACAAGGAAGGGGTGATTTACGGCGTGACTACCGGCTATGGCGACTCCTGCGTCGTCGCGGTGCCGCTGCATCACGTCGAGGCGCTGCCTCGTCACCTGTACACATTCCACGGTTGCGGCCTGGGCAAGTTACTCGACGCCCAGGCGACCCGCGCCGTGCTCGCTGCACGCCTGCAGTCGCTGTGCCAGGGTGTGTCGGGGGTTCGCGTGGAACTGCTGGAGCGCCTCCAGGCCTTCCTTGCACACGACATCCTGCCGCTGATACCGGAGGAAGGCTCGGTGGGCGCCAGCGGCGACCTGACCCCGTTGTCGTATGTCGCCGCGACGTTGTCCGGCGAGCGCGAAGTCATGTTTGGTGGCGAACGCCGGCCAGCGGCCGACGTCCATCGCGAACTGGGCTGGGAACCCCTGGTGCTAAGGCCCAAGGAAGCCCTGGCATTGATGAACGGTACCGCCGTCATGACGGGCCTCGCCTGCCTGGCCTACGCGCGAGCCGATTACCTGCTGCAACTGGCCACCCGCATCACCGCAATGAACGTGGTGGCGCTGCAAGGCAATCCGGAACACTTCGACGAGCGCCTGTTCGCCGCGAAACCCCATCCGGGGCAGACGCAGGTCGCTGCATGGCTGCGCAAGGACCTGGCTATCGACGCTCCCACCGCACCGCTGCATCGCCTGCAGGATCGCTATTCCCTGCGGTGTGCGCCCCACGTGCTCGGCGTATTGGCCGATAGCCTGAACTGGTTGCGCTCGTTCATCGAAATAGAACTCAACAGCGCCAACGACAATCCGATCATCGACGCTGAAGCCGAGCGGGTACTGCACGGCGGTCATTTCTACGGCGGCCACATCGCCTTTGCGATGGATAGCCTGAAGACCCTGGTTGCCAACGTCGCCGACCTGCTCGATCGTCAGCTCGCACTGTTGGTCGACGAGCGCTACAACCATGGCTTGCCGAGCAATCTGTCGGGTGCCACGGCTGATCGGGCGATGCTCAATCACGGCTTCAAGGCGGTGCAGATCGGTACGAGCGCGTGGACTGCGGAAGCCCTGAAGAACACCATGCCGGCCAGCGTCTTTTCCCGCTCCACCGAGTGCCACAATCAGGACAAGGTGAGCATGGGCACCATCGCTGCACGGGATGCGATTCGCGTGCTGGAGCTGACCGAACAAGTGGCTGCCGCGACGCTGCTGGCCGCCAACCAGGGCATCTGGTTACGCAGTAAAGCCGAGGACGCGCGTACATTGCCGCCGGCACTTGCCGCCATGCACGCGCAGCTGGCTGAAGATTTCCCGCCGGTCATCGAGGACCGGGCCCTGGAGAGCGAGTTGCGCCTGTGCCTGCAGCGTATCGCCGAACAACACTGGAGGCTGCATGCGTAGCAAGGGTGTGCTTCACATCGATACGCAAATCCTCGTGCCGTTCTTCGACGTCGACACCATGCACGTCGTCTGGCACGGCCATTACATCAAATACCTGGAAGTCGCCCGCTGTGCGTTGCTGGACCGAATCGGCCACAACTACAGCGCCATGGTCGAGTCGGGCTACGCCTGGCCGGTGATCGACCTGCAGCTGCGGTATGTACGTGGCGCGGTGTTCGGTCAGAAGCTCAACGTCCGGGCGAACCTGGTGGAATGGGAGAACCGGTTGAAGATCAACTACCTGATCACCGACCTGGAAACCGGCGAACGCCTGACCCGCGCTGTATCCGTGCAGGTCGCCGTCGATATGAGCAATCGCGAAATGCAACTGGCTTCACCCAAGATCTTTACCGATGCAGTGGAAAAGGTGCTCGAATGAACTGGCGGACAACCTGCTGCAAATTTCTGGTGGCAGGCGTCATGCTGCTGGGTACTTCACTGGCCCAGGCTTTTGATCTGCAGCAGCTCAGCTATCAACTGGGCAAACCTGACGTGATCCACGGCAGTTTCATCCAGGAAAAACACCTGCGCGCCCTGCCCCAGCCGCTGACCAGCAAGGGCACATTCGTCCTGGCGAAAAACCACGGCCTGCTCTGGCTGCTCAGAACACCGCTGCAGCAGGATTATCGGATCACCGCCAAGGGCATCGCCCGGCGCGAAGGTAACGGCTGGCAAATGCTGCCGGGCAAAAGCGCCGGAGCCGAGCAGAACCGTTTGTTCCTCGCGGTGCTGCAAGGTGACAGCAGCGGGCTGCAACGAGACTTCGACCTGTCGCTCAGTGGCGATGCACAGGACTGGAAGTTGACCCTGATCCCGCGTTCGCTGCTGTTAAAGCAGGTGTTCAACCAGATCAACATTGCCGGGGCCGAGTTGGTGCACAGTATCGAACTGCTTGAAACCCAGGGCGACAGCACCCTTTTACGCATGCAGGACAGTACCGCCGCGCAACCGTTGAGCGACTCGGAGCAACATGACTTTGCCGAGTGAACGCAGGCTCCCGCAGATTTTCCTGATCCTGCTACTGGTGGTACTGGCGCTGGCCGGTTGGCAATGGCGTAACGGCCCACCGCTGTCGGCCAACCTGATGGAGCTGGTACCAGGCACGGCACCGGATGCACTGGAGTCACGCGCCGAGCAGCGCATGCAGGAACCGTTGAACCGCGAGATGCTGGTGCTGGTCGGCCACGCTGATCGCCAACAGGCCGTGGCCATGGCGCAGCAACTCGGCGAGCAATGGCAAGCCAGCGGCCTGTTCGAAAAGGTCCAGTGGAACCTGCAAGCCGACTTGCCGGCGCTGCGCACCCAGCTGCTGGAGGGTCGCCTGGCGATGCTCTCGGTCGAAGATCGCCAGCAGTTGATCGAGCACCCCGAAGCGTTCATCCAGCAGCGCGTGCAAGGCCTCTTCGACCCCTTCACCGGTTTCAGTCTGGTACCCAGCCAGGAAGACTGGCTAGGGTTAACCGGACGCATCCAGAACAGCCAGCCCCAACACGGCGCCGTACAACTGGACATCGGCAGCGGTGCGCTGGTGGCTGATACTGACGGCATAAGCTGGGTGCTGCTGCGCGCGCGCACCACCGGCAATGCATTCGACATGAAGCTGCCCCTGCAGGTCGCCGAACTGCTCCAAAGCAGCCGTGCCGAAGCCGCCCAGGCCAAGGTACAACTGTTGGCGGCCAGCGGCCTGCTCTATGCCGCAAACGGCCAGCAGCAAGCCACCCGCGAAATGACCTGGGTCGGCGGCGGCGCCACGATCGGCATTCTATTATTGCTACTGCTGGCCTTCCGGCGCTGGCGCGTCTTGCTCGCCTTTGTCCCGGTGCTGGTGGGCATGCTCTTCGGTGCGGTGGCCTGCGTCGCCCTGTTCGGCCATATGCATGTGATGACGCTGGTGCTCGGTTCGAGCCTGATCGGCGTGGCGGTCGACTACCCGCTGCATTACCTGTCCAAAAGCTGGAGCCTGAACCCCTGGCGCAGCTGGCCAGCCCTGCGCCTGACCTTGCCCGGCCTGACCCTGAGCCTGATCACCAGTTGCATAGGTTACCTCGCCCTGGCCTGGACTCCGTTTCCAGCGCTGACCCAGATCGCGGTGTTCTCCGCAGCGGGTCTGATCGGCGCCTACTTGTGCGCGGTATGCCTGCTACCGGCATTGCTGAAGGGTGTGCAATTGCGCCCTGCTCAATGGCCGTTAAGGGTTTGCGAAAGCCTGCTGCTGTGCCGCGAAGCACTGCTCAAGCGGGCCAGCACCCCGGTATTGCTGGCAGTGCTGGTCGCCTTCTGCGTCGCCGGCCTGCTGCAGCTCGACAGCAAGAACGATATTCGCCAATGGGTCGGCGCGCCCCAGCAGCTGACGGACGAAGCCCAGACCATTGCCCGGATCACCGGCTATCAGCCCACCAGCCAGTTCTTCCTGGTGCGCGCGGCCGATCAGCAGCAATTGCTCGAACGCCAGAACGCGCTGAGCGAGCGACTCGATCAACTGGTCAACCTGGAGAAACTCCAGGGTTACCTGTCCCTCAATCAACTGGTCAGCCCGCCCAGCGAACAGGTACAGGTTCGCGAAGCGCTGAACAAACTGGCGCAACACTGGCAGCCGTTGCTTGATCTCGGCGTGCCGGTGGCAGCACTGCAAGCCGAACTCGAGAGCTTGCGCGCGTTGCCGATCCAGGATGTCGACACGGCGCTACGCGGCCCGCTGGCAGAGCCCTATCGTGCCCTGTGGCTGGGTTCGACCGATGACGGAGGCGTAGCGGCGATGGTCAGCCTGCAAGGCTTGAATAACCCCGCGCTGCTGCAGGTTCAGGCCTTGGACCTGCCGGGTGTGGAGCTGGTCGATCGCCTGGGTGAATTGAACAGCGTCTTCGCCGCGACCCAGATCAGCGCCGCCGAGTTGAAACTGGCCTCCTGCGTGCTGATCGTGCTGGTGCTGATCCTGCCGTTCGGCCTTGGCGGCGCCTTGCGCATTGTCACTCTGCCGCTGCTGGCCGCGGTTTGCAGCCTGGCCAGTCTGGGCTGGCTGGGGCAGCCGCTGACCTTGTTCAGCCTGTTTGGCCTGCTGTTGGTCACCGCCATCAGCGTCGACTACGCGATCCTCATGCGCGAGCAGGTCGGTGGGGCGGCAGTGAGCCTGCTGGGCACCTTGCTGGCGGCGCTGACCACCTGGCTGTCATTCGGGCTGCTGGCCGTGTCGAGCACGCCAGCGGTGAGCAACTTCGGCCTGTCGGTGAGCCTGGGGCTGGTGTTCAGTTTCATGCTGGCGCCGTGGGCTTGCCGCCAGAGTCATGCGGTTGAAACGGCGGAGTCGGTGGCATGATGATCGCCCTGTTCTGGATCCTGGCCCTGAGTCTGTTTGCCCTGGCGACCTACGTCGGGCGCCGCTTTGGCCTGATCCCTATTGTCAGCCAGTTGCTGCTGGCCACCATCGGTTTGCCGCTGTTGATGTACTTCTGGATCGAGCCCGGCTGGCAATTGAGCGGCGCCCAGCTTGTCTCCCCGGCCTGGCTGAAAAATCTCTACAGCCTGAGTTTTGCCCTGTTACTGGGGCATATCCTCAGTGACGTCATCGACCTGCGTCTGGACCGCCAGAGCCTGAAAATTGCCCTGCCGAGTTTCTGCATTCCCTTCGCTTGCGGACTGGCTACTGCGGTATGGCTGTTGCCCGCGCAGCCCTGGATCAGCTCGCTGGCAGTCGGCCTGCTGTTCGCCATCACCGCAATTCCCGTGTTGTACCTGTACTTGCGACACATCAACTACCCGAGCGCTGCTACGCGACGCCTGGTGCAGACCGCCATCCTGATCGACCTCACGTGCTGGACCCTGTTCGCCATCGCCCAGGGCAGCCTGCACTTGAGCAGTCTGCTGCTGCCATTGGCAGGAGCCTGCCTGCCGTTACTGCTGAGCCTGCTCGGCATGCGCCAACCGTTGTTGCACAGCGGCTGTTTCTTCGCGCTGCTGGTGGTTGCCGAAAACTTCAAGCTCAATGCACTGATTCTCGGCATCGGCTACCTGCTGTGCATGGCGGCCTTGAAAGTGCCATTAGTCCTGCCGCTGCCGGCGGCCTGGATGAGTCGGTTGCAGACGAACATCGCGATCCCGCTCATTCTCACGTTCGGCATCGTGCAAATCGACGTCCATAGCGCCATGGCCAGCCTTGGCTGGGGGCAGCTGGCAGCGTTGCTGGTGTTGCCGATAGCCAGCAAATTGCTGGGCAACTGGCTGGGCCTGGGCTGGGCCGGTGCTTCGTTTGAAGGCGCCAGTCGCTGGCGGGAAAGTGTTCTGCTGAATATTCGCGGTTTGAGCGAGATCGTCTTTCTCAACCTGCTGCTGCAACAACATCTCATCAGCCCGGCGCTGTATTTTGCGCTGATGCTGATGGGACTGATCGCGACATTGCTGCCGGCACTGGTCGGCATGCACCGAATCCCCATGAACATCGCCGCCCCGGCAAGGAACCCCCATGCCAACAGTTGAAACGGAACGTCGCCAGGTGGTTGTCATCGGCGCAGGCCCTTCGGGTGCCATCGCCGCCGCTTTGCTTAAACGCAAAGGGCATGATGTGCTGATGATCGAGCGTCAGCATTTCCCGAGGTTTTCCATTGGCGAAAGCCTGCTGTCCCACTGTCTGGACTTCGTCGAGGAAGCGGGCATGCTCGATGCAGTAAACGCCGCCGGTTTCCAACTGAAAACCGGGGCGGCCTTCGCCTGGGGCGAGCAGTACAGCGCGTTCGACTTTGGCGACACCTTCAGCAACGGCAAACCGACCACCTTCCAGGTGCTGCGCGCCGATTTCGACAAGCTGCTGGCGGACCAGGCAGCGCTGCAAGGCGTCGAAATCCGCTACGGTGAAACCATCGTCAGCGTGGTGGCCGACCCGGCAAAACCTCAGCTCGGCGTGCTGCGCGAAGATGGCAGCGAGTACCGCATAGAAGCCCAATTCATACTCGATGCCAGCGGCTACGGGCGGGTCCTGCCGCGCCTGCTCGACCTCGAAGCGCCGTCGAACTTTCCGGTGCGCCAGGCCGTGTTCACCCATGTCGAAGACCATATCGACAATCCGGCCTTCGATCGCAGCAAAATCCTCGTCACCACCCATCCAACCCAGCGCGATATCTGGTTCTGGACCATCCCGTTCAGCAATGGCCGGTGCTCTGTGGGCGTGGTCGCGGCGGCGGAACATTTCGCGGGGCGCGCAGACAATCTGGACGACTGCCTGCGTGGTTTTATCGCCGAAACCCCAAGCCTGTCGGCCGTGCTCGACAACGCAGTCTGGGACACCCCCGCGCGCACCATCGGTGGTTATTCGGCCAACGTCAAATCCCTGCACGGGCCCGGCTTCGCGCTGCTGGGTAACGCCGCCGAATTCCTGGACCCGGTGTTTTCCTCCGGCGTGACCATTGCCATGCGCTCGGCGAGCATGGCCGCTGCGGTACTGCATCGCCAACTGCAGGGTGAAAATGTCGACTGGGAAAGCGACTTTGCCGTCCCGCTCAAGCGTGGCGTCGATACGTTTCGCTGCTACGTGGAAGGCTGGTACGCCGGAACCTTCCAGGACGTGATCTACCATCCGGGCAGTTCACCGGACATTCGCCGCATGATCAGCGCGATCCTCGCCGGTTATGCCTGGGACGAACGCAACCCGTTCGTGGCCGAACCCAAACGCCGGCTGCGGATGCTCTCGGAACTGTGCGCAAGGGACGCCACATGAGTTTCCTGAGCGACAATTACGTCGAGGAAACCCGCTTCGGTTTCTGGTTCCTGCGCAGCCACACCTGGCAGCACCACGTGTTGCGGGTGGCGATCAATGACCTGCGCAGCCTGTTCAGCGAACCACCACCCGCTCATCCCGTGCTGCTCGATGCGGGTTGTGGCCAGGGCAAGTCGTTCCAGCTGTTGCACCAGACCTTTGCACCGCAACGCCTTACAGGACTGGATGCCGACCCTCACAGTCTCGAACTCAGCCGTGAAGAAGCCGCTCGCCAGTGCATCGAAGTGGAACTGATCGGCAGTGACTGCGCGAGCATTCAACTGCCGGACGCCAGTGTCGACCTGTTGTTCTGTCACCAGACGTTCCATCACCTGGTGGAGCAGGACCTGGCCCTGGCCGAGTTCTATCGAGTATTGAAACCTGGTGGGTATCTGCTGTTCGCCGAATCCACCGAGGCTTACATTGATACCTGGGTGATTCGCTGGTTGTTTCGCCATCCCATGCATGTGCAAAAAAGTGCCGCCGGTTATCTGCAGATGATTCGCCAACAGGGTTTCGAGTTCGGCCCGCAGAACGTGTCCTACCCATACCTGTGGTGGAGTCGCGCCAGGGATTTTGGCCTACTGGAGCGCCTGGGCCTGCAACGGCCAAAAGCCGCTGGTGAGCGGGAAGAAACCCTGGTCAATGTGGTGGCGCGCAAACCGCTTGAAGGTGCCGTTTGATGAGTATTTTCAACGCCGCGCAATCCTGCAGGAGTGAGCCTGCTCGCGATAGCGAGGGGTCAGGCAACTGGATTGTTGATTACTTCGCCGCCATCGCGAGCAGGCTCGTTCCCGCATTTTTGCTGCTCGGTACAGTGCTGCTGAGCGCCTGCACCAGCCGCGCGCCGCTGCCCGAGCAAACGCCTGACCTGCCGCTGCCCATGCAACTGCATATACAGCGCCTGCAAGCCGACCAGCGCCTGGACTGGGTGCTGGTGATCCAGCGCGAAGGGCCGGGCATTCGCTGGTCGCTGATGGACCTGCTGGGCATTCCCCAAGCCCGGCAGAAACTGGTCGACGGCGCATGGCACGCCGACGGCCTGCTGCCACCCAATGCCGAAGCGCGGGAACTGTTCGCCGCGTTGCTGTTTGCGCTGACCCCCAGGGATCAATTGCAAGGCAACTATCCGACCGCCTGGCAACACGGTACGCAACGGTCATTGCCCGAGCGTTGGGACGTGCGCTACAGGCAATCGCAAAACTTCGATCTGACCCTGCCCAAAGGTCCGAAATACCAGGTCACGCCCCTGAGCGGGGACACGCCATGACTGCCTATTTAAACGCCCTGGGGGTGATTTGCGCCCTGGGCCGGGGCAAGGAGGAGGTCAGCCGCAACCTGTTTGCCGGCGACTGCTCCGGAATGCGCGACGAAGCCGGCTGGATTGTCGATCGTACGGTGCCGGTGGCGGCTGTGCGCGGCGACCTCGTGGCCATCCCTGTCGAACTGTCGGAGCAAGCCAGCCGCAACAATCAGCTGCTGCTGGAAGCCGCCCTGCAGATTCGCGAGGACATTGACCAGGCGATTGCGACCTACGGCCGCCATCGCATTGGCGTGGTCCTGGGCACCAGCACTTCAGGCATAGACGAAGCCAGCCGCGGCCTGGCCCATTACATTCGCGAGGAGGTGTTTCCCGCTGACTACAACTACCAGCAACAGGAACTCGGGGCGCCGGCGAATTTCCTCGCCGACTGGCTGCAAACCAGCGGTCCGGCCTATGTCATCTCTACCGCGTGCACCTCAAGTGCCCGGGCGCTGATGAGCGCCCAGCGCCTGTTGAACATGGGGTTGTGCGATGCGGTGCTGTGCGGCGGAGTCGACAGCCTGTGCAAGCTGACCCTCAACGGTTTCTCTGCGCTGGAGGCCGTGTCCGGTCAGCGCTGCAACCCGTTTTCAGTCAATCGCAACGGCATCAACATCGGCGAAGCGGCCGTACTGTTCCTGATGACCAGACAGCCCGGCGGCAGCCCGTCGATTGCGCTGCTGGGCAGCGGTGCGAGTTCCGATGCACACCATATTTCCGCGCCGGAACCGGCTGGCCGCGGCGCCCTGCAGGCCATGCGCAAGGCCCTGGATCGTGCGAATCTGCAACCGTCCCAGATTGCCTACCTGAACCTGCACGGCACGGCCACACAACATAATGATTCGATGGAAAGCCTGGCGGTGACAACCCTGTTCCCGGATGGGGTGCCCTGCTCGTCGACCAAACCGCTGACCGGCCACACCCTCGGCGCAGCGGGCGCTCTGGAAGCTGCGTTCTGCTGGCTGAGCCTGTGCAAGGACAATCTGCAGCACGCCATGGCGCCGCATGTCTGGGATGGTCAACCCGACCCTGACCTGCCACCTCTGAACTGGGTGACCAGGACGGATCGCCTGTCGTCCATTGCACCGCGCTACCTGATGAGCAATTCCTTCGCTTTCGGTGGCAATAACGTCAGCCTGATAATCGGAGACGCACCATGATCGACTGGCCGCTCGCCGAACTGCTGCCGCACGCTGGCGACATGATCCTGATCGAACAGATCCTGTCGTTCGATGATGAGCAGATCCACACCCGCCTGGTGGTCAGGCCTGAAGGCCTGTTCAGCCGCCCCGACGGCAGCTTGCCGGCCTGGGTCGGCATCGAGCTGATGGCCCAGAGCGTCGCCGCCTATGCCGGCTGTCACGCCCGCCAGCGCGGCGATGCGGTCGCACTGGGTTTCCTGCTCGGCACCCGCAAGTTCGAATGCAATGTGGAACACTTCCCGGTCGGCACCGAGCTGACCATACACGGGCTGCGCTCACTGGAAGATGAGAACGGCATGGGTGTATTCGAATGTCATATCAATGCCCCCGGCATCCACGCCACCGCTCGTCTGAACGTGTTCCGCCCACCTCAGGCCGCGCAATATCTTGATGAATCAAAGGAGTCCAGTCATGACTGAATCCATACTGGTCACCGGTTCCAGCCGTGGTATCGGGCGCGCCATTGCCCTGCGCCTGGCCCAGGCCGGCCATGACATCGTGCTGCATTGCCGCAGTGGCCTGGCGGAAGCTGGCGCGGTCAAGAAAGAGGTCGAAGCCTTGGGGCGAAAAGCCCGCATACTGCAATTCGATGTGTCCGACCGAGCCAGCTGCAGGGTCATCCTTGAAGCGGACGTAGAAACCCACGGTGCCTATTACGGCGTGGTGCTCAACGCCGGACTGACCCGCGACGGTGCTTTTCCGGCGCTGAGCGAGGATGATTGGGATGTGGTGATGCGTACCAACCTGGACGGTTTCTACAATGTGCTGCACCCGGTGATGATGCCAATGATCCGCCGCCGTGCGGCCGGGCGCATTGTCTGCATTACCTCGGTATCGGGACTGATCGGCAACCGTGGCCAGGTCAACTACAGCGCTTCCAAGGCGGGTTTGATCGGCGCGGCGAAAGCCCTGGCGATCGAGCTGGGCAAACGCAAGATCACCGTCAACTGTGTCGCACCCGGTCTGATCGACACGGCGATGCTCGATGAAAACGTGCCGGTGGAAGAACTGATGAAGATGATCCCCGCACAGCGCATGGGCACCCCAGAAGAGGTGGCCGGCGCGGTGAATTTCCTGATGTCGGCGGAAGCGTCGTACATCACCCGCCAGGTTCTGGCCGTCAATGGAGGCCTGTGCTGATGAAGCGCGTCGTCGTCACCGGCATGGCCGGTATCACCTCATTGGGCAGCGACTGGGAAACCATAGCCGGCAACTTCGCGGCCAACCGCAGCGGCATCCGCCGGATGGACGAGTGGGACCGGTTTACCGAGCTCAACACCCGTCTGGCCGGGCCCATCGATGACTTCAAGGTGCCCCCCCACTGGACCCGCAAGCAACTGCGCAGCATGGGCCGGGTATCGCGCCTGGCGGTAGGTGCCGCGGAGCAGGCTCTGGCCGATGCCGGGTTGCTGGGCGATGCATCGATCAAGGACGGACGCATGGGCGTGGCGTGCGGCTCGTCCACTGGCAGCACCGACGAAATCAAAGCGTTCGGCAATATGCTGCTCAACTCGGTGGCCGAGGGGCTCAACGCCAATTCCTACGTGCGCATGATGCCGCACACCACGGCGGCGAACATCAGCATCTTCTTCGGCCTCACAGGACGCCTGATCCCCACGTCCAGCGCCTGCACCAGCGGCAGCCAGGGCATTGGCTACGCCTACGAATCGATCAAGTTCGGCCGCCTGCCGCTGATGCTTGCCGGCGGTGCCGAAGAGCTGTGCCCCACCGAAGCCATGGTCTTCGACGCGCTCTACGCCACCAGCCTGAAAAACGACGCCCCGCAGACCACGCCGCGCCCTTACGACAAGGGCCGCGACGGCCTGGTGATTGGTGAAGGCGGCGGCATGCTGGTGCTCGAAGAACTGGAACACGCACTGGCCCGCGGCGCGCGCATTCACGCCGAACTGGTCGGCTTTGGCAGCAACGCAGACGGTCAGCACACCACCCGTCCGGAGCAGGTCACCATGCGCCGGGCCATGGAACTGGCGTTGGAAGACGCGGGCCTGCAGCCTTCCAACATCGGCTACGTGAACGGCCACGGCACTGCCACGGAACAAGGCGACATCGCCGAGACCCTGGCGACCAGCGCGCTGTTTGGCGAGCACATGCCTATCAGTTCGCAGAAGAGTTTCCTTGGCCACACCCTCGGCGCCTGTGGCGCACTGGAGTCGTGGTTCAGCATCGAAATGATGAACAGCGACCTGTATGCCCACACCTTCAATCTGGACGACATCGACCCGCACTGCGGCAAGCTCGATTACCTGCGCGGCGAATTTCGGCAGATGAGTAATCAGTATGTAATGAACAATAATTTTGCGTTTGGCGGGGTGAATACTTCGCTGATTTTTCGGCGCTGGTCTTGAAACACATAAAGATCAAAAAATCGCAGCCTTCGGCAGCTCCTACGGGGTGAACACGAGCCAAAGCAGTCACGCTTGCAGCGGCTCGACCTTCCTCGTCAACAACTCCACAAACGCCCGCGCCATCGGCGATTTCTGGTCCTTGCGCTGCACCAGCCACACCGCCGACACCGCCGCCGGATCGAGCAAGGGCCGGTACACGACTCCGTCAATCCGCATCCGCTGATAAGACGCCGGCAGCACCGAAACGCCCAACCCCGCGGCCACCAACCCGATAATGGTCATCGCCTCGCCGGCCTCCTGGGCGAAGTGCGGACTGAAACCGGAGTCGCGGGCCAAGTTCAGCAGTTGCGCGTAAAGGCCGCTGCCATAGCTGCGCGGGAAAAACACGAAAGGTTCGAGGGCCAAGGCTGACAGGAACAACCCCTCCTCGCTGCCGTTCACCAGCGGATGTTTGGAGCTGAGTACCGCCACCAGCGGTTCACTCATCAGCTCGACCACGCTGAGGGAATCCGGCAGCCCCAGCGGGCGCATGATGCCGACTTCAATCGACTCATCAACCAGCGCATCGGCCACCTGGGTACTGCTCATTTCCCGAAGGTTCAAATGCACCGCCGGGAAGCGCTGGCGGAACGCGAAAATCGCCTGGGGGATGGTCGAGTTGAATGGCGCCGATGAGGTAAAGCCGATTTTCAGCTCCCCCAGTTCGCCCAGTTGCGCCCGACGGGCAACGTCGGCGGCTTTGTCGACCTGCGCCAGCACCAGCCGCGCTTCCTGCAGAAACAGCCGGCCCGCCTCGCTAAGCTCGACCCGACGATTGGTACGCTCAAACAACCGCGCCCCTACCTCTTGCTCCAGTGCCTGAATCTGCTGGCTCAAGGGCGGTTGCGAGATGCCCAGCACCTGTGCGGCGCGGCCGAAGTGCAGTTCTTCAGCGACGGCAATGAAGTAACGAAGGTGACGCAATTCCATGAAAACCTCATTAGGTCGCAAAAGCTCTTAAACAGGTCGAATAATATATTGGATTGAATCATTAGGCAGCTATATGCTTTTTTCATTGCCTGACCGGCTGCCCGCTCCCGAGGTCCGAAGTGAAAACTGTTGTTGCGCCACTCGCCCATGAAGTCCCACCTTGCGCAGTGGATGATGTCGCTGCCGAGCTCAAGGAGATTTACATCGAGAAAGGCACGCCGATGTTCATTCGCACAGTGCTGGCGTTGTTCTGCGGTGGCTTTGCGACGTTCGCCCTGCTGTATTGCGTGCAACCGATGATGCCGCTGCTGTCCCATGAATATTCGATCAATGCAGCCCAGAGCAGCCTGATTCTCTCGGTGGCCACTGGCATGCTCGCCATCGGCCTGCTGATCACCGGGCCCATTTCCGATCGGGTCGGACGCAAGCCGGTGATGGTCGCCGCGCTATTGGCAGCGGCGCTGTGCACCATCGCCAGCTCGATGATGCCAAGCTGGCACGGCGTGTTGCTGATGCGCGCGCTGATCGGCTTGTCATTGAGTGGCCTGGCCGCGGTGGCCATGACTTATCTGAGCGAAGAGATCCACCCGCAGCACATCGGACTCGCCATGGGGCTGTACATCGGCGGCAATGCGATTGGCGGGATGAGCGGACGCCTGATCACCGGGGTGTTGATCGACTTCGTCAGCTGGCATACCGCAATGCTGGTCATCGGGGGCCTGGCGCTGATTGCAGCGGCAGTGTTCTGGAAAATACTTCCGGAATCACGCAACTTCCGTCCACGCTCGCTGCACCCACGCAGCCTGGTCGACGGTTTCACCATGCATTTTCGTGACGCCGGTTTGCCGCTGCTGTTTCTTGAAGCCTTTGTGCTGATGGGGGCCTTTGTCACCTTGTTCAACTACATCGGCTATCGGCTGCTGGCCGAGCCGTACCACATGGAACAAGCCTTCGTCGGGCTGCTGTCGGTGGTGTACCTGTCGGGGATCTACAGTTCGGCAAAAATAGGTTCGCTGGCCGACAAACTGGGGCGCCGCAAAGTGCTCTGGTCGACCATCGTATTGATGATCGGCGGCCTCGCCCTGACGATGTTCACGTCACTGCCGGTGGTGATCATCGGCATGCTGATTTTCACCTTCGGCTTCTTCGGCGCGCATTCGGTAGCGAGCAGCTGGATTGGCCGACGCGCAACCAGGGCCAAGGGCCAGGCGTCGTCGCTGTACCTGTTCAGCTATTACGCCGGGTCGAGCATTGCCGGGACGGCGGGCGGTGTGTTCTGGCACCTGGGTGGCTGGAACGGGATCGGGTTGTTCGTGGGTACCTTGCTGGTGATTGCGCTGCTGGTGGCATTGAAGTTGGCGAAATTGCCGCCGCTGGGTGGTGTTAAAGCTTAAAAGCAGAAGATCGCAGCCTTCGGCAGCTCCTACAGTATGGGAGCTGCCGCAGGCTGCGATCTTTTGATCGTGTTCCAAACAAAAACGCCCGGCACGAGCCGGGCGTTTTCTATTGGGCGACGACTACTCGTGATACTGCGCCGACAACTCATGCACCGCGCGCAGGAACGCGCCGGCGTGTTCCGGATTGACCTCCGGTGTAATGCCATGGCCGAGATTGAATACGTGCCCGCTGCCCTTGCCGTAGCTGGCGAGAATCCGCCCGACTTCGGTACGAATGGCTTCAGGATTGGCGTAGAGCACGGTAGGGTCCATGTTGCCCTGCAGCGCAACTTTGCCGCCGACACGATCACGGGCACTGCCGATGTCACAGGTCCAGTCCAGACCCAACGCATCAGCGCCGGCATCGGCGATGCTTTCAAGCCACAGCCCCCCGCCCTTGGTGAACAGGATGACTGGCACCTTGCGACCTTCGTGTTCGCGGATCAGGCCGCTGACGATCTTGCGCATGTAGGCCAGGGAGAACTCCTGGTAAGCCGCCGCCGAGAGGTTCCCGCCCCAGCTATCGAAGATCTGCACCGCCTGGGCACCGGCCATGATCTGGCCGTTGAGGTAGCTGGTGACCGACTGAGCCAGCTTGTCCAGTAACAGGTGCAAGGCTTGCGGATTGTCGTAGAGCATGGTTTTGGTCTTGCGGTAGTCTTTCGACGAGCCGCCTTCGACCATGTAGGTGGCCAGGGTCCATGGGCTGCCAGAGAAACCGATCAGCGGCACACGACCGTTCAGTTCGCGGCGGATGGTGCTGACCGCATCCATGACGTAGCCGAGGTCTTTATGCGGATCAGGAATCGGCAGGGCTTCGATGTCGGCCAGGGTGCTGACGACTTTCTTGAAGCGCGGACCTTCGCCCGTCTCGAAGTACAGGCCCTGGCCCATGGCGTCAGGAATGGTCAGGATGTCGGAGAACAGGATCGCCGCGTCCAGTTGCGGATAGCGGTCGAGCGGCTGCATGGTGACTTCGCAAGCGAACTCCGGGTTCATGCACAGGCTCATGAAATCACCGGCCTTGGCACGGCTGGCGCGGTATTCCGGCAAGTAGCGACCGGCCTGACGCATCATCCACACAGGCGTGACGTCTACGGGTTGCTTGAGCAGGGCGCGAAGGAAACGGTCGTTCTTCAGGGCAGTCATGTCGGCATCCGGAAAAAAAGTGCGGGCATTTTCTCAGAGCGCGAGGCAAAAGGCACGGTTGCAGGTCAGCCTTTTGTCTATCGGGTCAATTTGTCGCGCTGGAACACGGCTTTCGCAACACCACAAAACCAATGTGGGAGCTGGCCTGCCAGCGATGCGGACACCTCGGTGTGTCAGTCGGTCCGAGGTGATGCTATCGCTGGCAGGCCAGCTCCCACAGGGTTATTGCATGTCAGGTCTGGACCGGAGGGCTAGACCCCCAGGTAATCCAGGATCCCTTCGGCGGCGTTGCGGCCTTCGAAGATCGCCGTCACCACCAGGTCAGAGCCGCGAACCATATCGCCACCGGCGAAGATTTTCGGGTTGCTGGTCTGGTGTTTGTACTGACCCTGCTCCGGGGCCACAACGCGGCCCTGGCTATCCGTCTGGATGCTGTGCTGTTCAAACCACGACGCCGGGCTAGGGCGGAAACCGAAGGCGATAACCACGGCGTCGGCCGGGATGATTTCTTCGGAGCCCGGGATCGGCTCGGGGCTGCGACGGCCACGGGCGTCCGGTTCGCCGAGACGGGTCTCGACCACTTTCACGCCTTCGACGCGGTCTTCACCGACAATGGCGATCGGCTGGCGGTTGTAGAGGAATTTCACCCCCTCTTCCTTGGCGTTCTTCACCTCTTTGCGCGAGCCCGGCATGTTGGCTTCGTCGCGACGATAGGCACAGGTCACCGATTTGGCACCCTGGCGAATCGACGTACGGTTGCAGTCCATGGCCGTGTCGCCGCCACCCAGGACCACAACCTTCTTGCCTTTCATGTCGACGAAATCTTCCGGCGACTTTTCAAAGCCCAGGTTGCGATTAACGTTGGCGATCAGGAAGTCGAGCGCGTCATGCACGCCCGGCAGGTCCTCACCGGCAAAGCCGCCCTTCATGTAGGTGTAGGTGCCCATGCCCATGAACACGGCATCGTATTCTTCGAGCAGTTGCTCGACGGTCACGTCCTTGCCCACTTCGGTGTTCAGGCGGAACTCGATGCCCATGCCGGTGAAGACTTCGCGACGATTACTCAACACGGTCTTTTCCAGCTTGAACTCGGGAATGCCGAAGGTCAGCAGGCCGCCGATTTCCGGGTTCTTGTCGAACACTACCGGGGTCACGCCGCCACGCACCAGTACGTCGGCACAGCCCAGACCGGCCGGGCCCGCGCCGATAATCGCAACACGCTTGCCGGTCGGCTTGACCTTGGACATGTCCGGGCGCCAGCCCATGGCGAACGCGGTATCGGTGATGTATTTCTCGACCGAACCGATGGTCACTGCGCCGAAGCCGTCGTTGAGGGTGCACGCCCCCTCGCACAGACGATCCTGCGGGCACACTCGCCCGCACACTTCCGGCAGTGTGTTGGTCTGGTGCGACAGTTCGGCGGCCTGGAGGATGTTGCCCTCGGCCACCAGCTTCAGCCAGTTCGGAATGAAGTTGTGCACCGGGCACTTCCATTCGCAATACGGGTTACCGCAACCCAGGCAGCGGTGGGCCTGATCGGCCGAATGCTGGGGTTTGAAAGGTTCGTAGATCTCCACGAACTCTTTCTTGCGTTGACGCAACAGTTTCTTCTTCGGATCCTTGCGCCCGACCTCGATGAACTGGAAGTCATTATTCAGACGTTCAGCCATTGTTAAAACCTCATCAAACTCTTCAGGCGCATATCACTGCGGGTTGGCACGGGTGCTGGAAAGCAACGATTTCAAGTTGGCAGCCTTGGGCTTGACCAGCCAGAAACGACGCAGATAGTCATCGAGGTTTTCAGCGAGGTTACGACCCCATTCGCTGTCGGTTTCCGCGACGTATTCGTCGAGCACGCGCTGCAGGTGGCTGCGATAGGCTTCCATCGCTTCGCCGCTGATGCGCTGGATTTCCACCAGTTCGTGGTTGACCCGGTCAACGAAGCTGTTGTCCTGGTCGAGCACGTAGGCGAAACCGCCGGTCATGCCTGAACCGAAGTTGTAGCCGGTCTTGCCCAGGACGCAGACGAAACCGCCGGTCATGTACTCGCAGCAGTGATCGCCCGTGCCTTCGACTACGGTATGAGCACCGGAGTTACGCACGGCAAAACGCTCGCCGGCAGTACCGGCGGCGAACAGTTTGCCTCCGGTGGCGCCATACAGGCAGGTGTTGCCGATGATGGCACTGTCCTGAGTCTTGTAGATGCTGCCCTTGGGCGGCACGATGACCAGTTTGCCGCCGGTCATGCCCTTGCCGACGTAGTCGTTGGCATCGCCTTCCAGGTACATGTTCAAGCCGCCCGCGTTCCAAACGCCGAAGCTCTGACCGGCCGTTCCTTTGAAGCGGAAGGTGATCGGCGCGTTCGCCATGCCTTGGTTGCCGTGCTTGCGCGCGATTTCGCCGGAGATCCGCGCACCGATCGAACGGTCGCAGTTGCAGATGTCCAGGGCAAAATCGGCGCCGCTCTTGTCGTTGATGGCAGAGGTGGCCATGTCGACCATTTTCTCGGCCAGCAAACCTTTGTCGAACGGCGGGTTGCGCTCAACCTGGCAGAACTGAGGCTTGTCTGCCGGGATGTGATCGCTGCCGAGCAACGGGGTCAGGTCAAGGTGTTGCTGCTTGGCGGTCTGGCCTTCGAGGATGTCCAGCAGATCGGTACGACCGATCAGCTCTTCGAGGGAGCGCACGCCCAGCTTGGCCAGCCACTCACGGGTTTCTTCAGCGACGTAGGTGAAGAAGTTCACCACCATGTCGACGGTGCCGATGTAGTGATCCTTGCGCAGCTTCTCGTTTTGGGTCGCGACGCCGGTGGCGCAGTTGTTCAGGTGGCAGATGCGCAGGTATTTGCAGCCCAGGGCGATCATTGGCGCGGTACCGAAGCCAAAGCTTTCAGCGCCGAGGATTGCGGCCTTGATCACGTCGAGCCCGGTTTTCAGGCCGCCGTCGGTTTGTACCCGCACTTTTCCGCGCAGGTCGTTGCCACGCAGGGTCTGGTGGGTTTCGGCCAGGCCGAGTTCCCACGGTGCGCCCGCGTATTTGATCGAAGTCAGCGGCGATGCGCCGGTGCCGCCGTCGTAGCCGGAGATAGTGATCAAGTCCGCATAGGCCTTGGCCACACCGGCAGCAATGGTGCCGACGCCGGCTTCTGCTACCAGCTTCACCGAGACCAGCGCCTTCGGATTGACTTGCTTGAGGTCGAAAATCAGCTGCGACAAATCTTCGATCGAATAGATGTCGTGGTGCGGCGGCGGCGAGATCAGGGTCACGCCCGGCACTGCGTAACGCAGCTTGGCGATCAGGCCGTTGACCTTGCCACCTGGCAGTTGACCGCCTTCACCGGGCTTGGCGCCTTGGGCGACCTTGATCTGCAGCACTTCAGCGTTGACCAGGTATTCCGGGGTCACACCAAAACGGCCAGTCGCCACCTGCTTGATTTTCGAGCTCTTGATGGTGCCGTAGCGCGCCGGGTCTTCGCCGCCTTCGCCGGAGTTGGAACGCGCACCAAGGCGGTTCATCGCCTCAGCCAGGGCTTCGTGAGCTTCCGGCGACAATGCGCCGAGGGAGATGCCCGCGGAATCGAAGCGCTTGAGCACCGATTCCAGCGGTTCGATCTCGCTGATGTCCAGCGGCGTGTCCAGGGTCTTGACCTTGAACATGTCGCGGATCATCGACACCGGACGGTTGTCCACCAGCGCCGTGTATTCCTTGAACTTGCTGTAGTCGCCCTGCTGCACAGCGGCTTGCAGGGTGTTGACCACGTCCGGGTTGTACGCGTGATATTCGCCACCGTGGACGAACTTCAGCAAACCGCCCTGCTGGATTGGCTTGCGCGGGCTCCAGGCTTCGGCAGCCAGGGCTTTCTGCTCGGCTTCGATGTCAACGAAACGCGCACCCTTGATGCGACTTGGCACGCCACGGAAGCTCAGCTCGCACACTTCTTCGGACAGGCCGATGGCCTCGAACAGCTGCGCACCACGGTACGAGGTAATGGTGGAGATACCCATCTTCGACAGGATCTTCAACAGACCTTTGGTGATGCCTTTGCGGTAGTTCTTGAACACCTCATAGAGGTCGCCCAGGACTTCACCGGTACGGATCAGGTCGCCCAGCACTTCGTAGGCCAGGAACGGATAGACCGCCGAGGCGCCGAAACCGATCAACACCGCGAAGTGGTGCGGATCGCGCGCAGTCGCGGTCTCCACCAGGATGTTGGAGTCGCAACGCAGGCCTTTCTCGGTCAGGCGGTGGTGTACCGCGCCGGTGGCGAGCGAAGCGTGGATCGGCAACTTGCCCGGAGCAATGTGCCGGTCACTCAGCACAACCTGGGTACGACCGGCGCGCACAGCTTCTTCAGCCTGGTCGGCAACGTTGCGGATCGCCGCTTCGAGGCCGACGCTTTCGTCGTAGTTAAGGTCGATGATCTGGCGTTCGAAGCCCGGACGATCGAGGTTCATCAGCGAACGCCACTTGGCCGGGGAAATGACCGGCGAGCTGAGGATCACGCGCGAAGCGTGTTCCGGCGACTCCTGGAAAATGTTGCGCTCGGCACCGAGGCAGATTTCCAGCGACATGACGATGGCTTCACGCAGCGGATCGATCGGCGGGTTGGTGACCTGTGCAAATTGCTGGCGGAAATAGTCGTACGGTGTGCGCACGCGCTGGGACAGCACGGCCATCGGCGTGTCGTCGCCCATCGAGCCGACGGCTTCATAACCTTGCTCGCCAAGCGGTCGCAGCACCTGGTCGCGCTCTTCGAACGTGACCTGATACATCTTCATGTACTGCTTGAGCTGGTCAACGTCGTAGAACGCCGAGCCGTGGTCGTTATCTTCCATGGTTGCCTGGATGCGCAGGGCATTCTTGCGCAGCCATTGCTTGTAAGGATGACGCGACTTCAAGCGGTTGTCGATGGCGTCGGTGTCGAGGATCTGCCCGGTTTCGGTGTCCACGGCGAAGATCTGGCCCGGACCAACGCGGCCCTTGGCAATTACGTCTTCAGGCTGGTAGTTCCAGACGCCGATTTCCGAGGCCAGGGTGATGAAACCGTTCTTGGTGGTCACCCAACGCGCCGGACGCAGACCGTTACGGTCGAGCAGGCACACCGCGTAACGACCGTCGGTCATTACCACGCCGGCCGGGCCGTCCCACGGTTCCATGTGCATCGAGTTGTATTCGTAGAACGCACGCAGATCCGGATCCATGGTCTCGACGTTCTGCCACGCAGGCGGAATGATCATCCGCACGCCACGGAACAGGTCGATGCCACCGGTCACCATCAGTTCAAGCATGTTGTCCATGCTGGAAGAGTCGGAACCGACGCGGTTGACCAGCGGGCCGAGTTCTTCCAGATCGGGCATCAGGTCGTTGGCAAACTTTGTACGACGTGCCACGGCCCAGTTGCGGTTGCCGGTGATGGTGTTGATTTCGCCGTTGTGCGCCAGGAAGCGGAACGGTTGCGCCAGCGGCCATTTCGGCAGGGTGTTGGTGGAGAAGCGCTGGTGAAACACGCAAATCGCGGTTTTCAGGCGCTGGTCGCTCAGGTCTGGATAGAAGGCGGTGAGGTCCGCCGGCATCATCAAGCCTTTGTAGATAATGGTCTTGTGGGAAAAGCTGCAGATGTAGTGATCGGTGTCGGCGGCGTTGGCCACGGACGAACGACGACGGGAACTGAACAGCTTGATCGCCATGTCCTGATCGCTCAGGCCTTCACCGCCGATGAACACTTGCTCGATCTGCGGCAGGCGCTCAAGGGCCAGGCGGCCGAGGACGCTGGTGTCGATCGGCACTTTGCGCCAGCCGACGAGCTGCAGGCCGGCCGCCAGGATCTCGCGGTTCATGTTCTCGCGAGCGGCTTCGGCTTTGACCGGGTCCTGATTGAAGAAGACCATGCCCACCGCATATTGCTTGGGCAGTTCGACGCCGAATGCTTCCTGGGCGATCGCTCGCAGGAACACGTCCGGCTTTTGAATCAGCAGACCGCAACCGTCACCGGTCTTGCCGTCGGCGTTGATCCCACCGCGGTGGGTCATGCAGGTCAGGGCCTCAATGGCCGTTTGCAAAAGGGTATGACTGGGCTCGCCCTGCATATGGGCTATCAGGCCGAAACCGCAGTTATCCTTGAATTCATCTGGTTGGTACAGACCTGCTTTCATAGACACTTTCTCACCAGGCTGCCCCTTATCGAGGCAAATTTCTTTTCAATTCAACCACTTGCAACCCGCGCCGAACGTACGCCAGCTTTGCGGGAGCAAAAGGGAGGTCATTGTACACACCGACACAGAGGCTCACAAATTTGACGACGAACTGTCGCAAATCTATGTCGCATTTGTGAAAGGTTTAAAGCGATATGCTGTGCTAGTCAAAACTTTTTTGATTTTTGACCGCAACCACTCAAAGACTACTGTGACGCAGACACCACAAGGCACGCGATCTGTAGAGAAGGCGCGCACATGCGGAAATATTGAGGTGCCGGGAGAGGCGGCCTGGGTAAGGCCGCCGAATCTTCAGCGAGTTGTTGCCAGTTCCTGTTGGACGCTGGCGACAGTGCGAGGCCAAGGTTTACCAGCCTGAACCTTCGCTGGCAAGGCCTTGATGGCGCTAAGGGCTGCATCACGGTTGGCGAAGTTACCGTAGGTGATGACGTAAAGAGGCTTGCCGTTGAGCACTTTCTTGAAATAACGGTACTCGCCGCCCTGCTCTTTCACGAAGTTTTGCGCAGACGCTTCGGAGCTGGTGCCAAGGATCTGCACCACGTAGTTGCTGGTCGGTTGCCCGGCGTACCAGGTACCACCAGCGCCTTTGGCAGCGGCAGCGGCCGGTTTCTCGGCAGGCTTGGCGGTCGCCACGGCGGCAGGTTTGGCCGGCACAGGCGCGGGTTTGGCGACAGGTGCGGGAGCCGGCTTGGCAGTGGCCACCTGGGTCGGTGCTGGCGCAGGCTTGGCGGCCGGCGTCGGCGCTGGGCCAGGCTGGATTCCGGCCGGTGGCGCAGAAGTGGTCACGGTCGGCGGTGTGGCGCTGGAGCCTTCAACCGGCACGCCATCGTCACCTTCAGTGATGCCACCCGCTGCTTCGGCCAGCGGGCCACGCATGACCGGTTGCGAGTTGCCGACAAGCGGCAACGGCATTGGCTGCGAATTACCGGCGAACTCCACGGCTGGAGCACCGTTGCTGTTAGGTTGCGGAGCACCCTCGCCGAGCGGCAATTGCGCCTGCTCGTTGGCAGGAGCGCCAGTGGTCGGTGCTTTGCTGCGACCTGGCATCAACCAGGCGGCGGCTACCGCGACCACGACTACGGCGGAAATCGCCAATACGTGTTTCTTCGGCATGTTGAACCCCATACTTGGACGCTTGACCGCTGAGCGGCTGGCAATCATGGCTTCGATCATCGCATCGCGGGCGACCTGGTTGATATTGCCAGGCCAACCGTCGGAGCTTTCATGAATATCAGAGATCTGATTAGCGGTGAAAAGTTCGATACCCCGGCCAGCGCCTTCGAGCCGCTGATCCAGATACTCGCGGGTTTCCTCTTCGGTGTAAGGATGCAATTCGATGACGTGAAAGCGCTCTTCTTCAAGGCTCAACGCATCGAGTTGGGCAATCAACGACGACTCGCCGAACAGGAACACATGCGGACGGCCTTCGGGAGCACCCGCGGCCAGTGCCAACAAGGCTTCGAGCGCGGACTCGTCAAGCTGCTCGGCGTCATCCACCAGCAGATAGACTTCCTGCCCGGTCAAGGCCAGCTGTACGACCTGTGACAGGATCGAGCCGATTTCCGGCTGGGCGACATTCAGCGCCTGGGCCACCTGGCGCAGCACGCCGGCGGCATCACCGGCACCGCGGGCGGAAACCACCACACTCTGCACCGATTGCTTGTTGGTACTGGCCACCAGGGCCTGGCGCAACAGGGTCTTGCCGCTGCCTTGCGGGCCGGTGACCACCAGCAGCAACTGGCTATAGCGCGCCAGGTGATGCAGTTGTCCCAGCACCGGCTTGCGCTGGGCAGGGAAAAATTTGAAGCCAGGTACCCGCGGAGCGAAAGGGTCGTGACTCAACTGGTAATGGCCGAGGAAAGCCTCGTCGGCGTGCAAACTAGTCATCGGGATCTTATTAACCTTTAAGCTGAGCCAGGGCGCGGTAATCCGCTCCCAGCGTGGCCTGTAGAACCTCTTTCGGATAATCGTCGGTCACCACCGCTTCGCCCATGTGGCGCAGCAGCACCAGGCGCAAACGACCGTCGATCACTTTCTTGTCAATTGCCATGTGTTCGAGAAAATCGGCTTCAGTCATCTCTTCAGGCGGGACAACCGGCAGGCCGGCGCGCAGGAACAGACGGATGCCACGATCACGCTCCTGCTCGCTGATCCAGCCCAGGCGTGTGGACATTTCCAGCGCCATTACAGTGCCAGCAGCGACCGCCTCACCATGTAGCCACACACCATAGCCCATATGCGTTTCGATGGCGTGGCCGAAGGTATGCCCCAGGTTCAACGTAGCGCGTACACCTGTTTCCTTCTCGTCGGCCCCCACCACGGCAGCCTTGGCTGCGCAGGAGCGCTGGATGGCATAAGTCAGGGCAGTCTGGTCCAGGGCGCGCAGGCGATCGACGTTCTCTTCGAGCCAGGTGAGGAATGGCTCGTCGCAGATCAGTCCGTATTTGATCACTTCGGCCAACCCGGCAGAGAGTTCGCGGGCCGGCAAAGTGTTCAGGGACGTCGTGTCTATCAGCACCACGTTCGGCTGATAGAAGGCGCCGACCATGTTCTTGCCCAACGGATGGTTGATACCGGTCTTGCCGCCCACCGAGGAGTCGACTTGCGACAGCAGCGTGGTCGGGACCTGAATGAAATCGACACCACGCTGATAACAGGCGGCGGCAAAACCGGCCATGTCACCAATCACACCGCCGCCCAAGGCAATCACGGTGGTGCGGCGGTCGTGACGCGCGGTCAGCAGCCCGTCGAAGATCAGTTGCAGGGTTTCCCAGGTCTTGAAGGCTTCGCCGTCGGGCAGCACCACGGAAATGACCGAGAATTGCCCCAGGCTGCGGGTCAGACGTTCGAGATAGAGAGGCGCGACGGTCTCGTTGGAAATGATCGCCACTTGCCGTCCGCGAATATGCGGGGCCAGCAGCTCAGGCTGATCCAACAAACCTTCGCCAATATGAATCGGGTAGCTGCGCTCGCCTAGATCGACCTTGAGTGTCTGCATGTGTCCCCACAGTGAAGATGGAATCAGGCATCGTGCCTTGAATTATCGATGTCCGCGGCCTCTGTTGGTGTGACGCCGTTCGGTAGCCATTCGCCACAGTCCAGAGCGGCGGCGACTGGAGGCCGAGGATAGCGCATTTCACGCCGCGCTTTAACGGGGAGGCAGTTGCTGCAAGCGTTCGAGAATATCCAGCACCACCATCCGCGGCGGCCGCTCATCGGTTTCCACCACCAGATCGGCGATTTCCCGATAGAGCGGATCGCGAATCGCCAGCAGATCCCGAAGGGTCTTGGCCGGATCTGCCGTGCGCAATAGCGGCCGATTGCGGTCGCGGGACGTTCGCCCCACCTGCTGCTCGACGGAAGCATGCAGGTACACGACCCGACCACCGGCATGGAGCGCCCGACGATTGGCTTCGCGCATGACTGCACCGCCGCCGGTCGCCAACACCACGCCATCGCACGCGCACAGCTCGGCAATCATCGCCTGCTCGCGATCACGGAAGCCTGGCTCGCCTTCCTTATCGAAAATCCATGGGATATTGGCGCCCGTGCGCAATTCAATTTCCTTGTCGGAATCTTTGAACGGCAGGCGCAGCTCTTTGGCCAGTAACCGGCCGATGGTGCTTTTTCCAGCCCCCATCGGTCCTACAAGAATCAAATTTCGCACAGAATCAACGACTCACAGCAATCGCCTGGTTATTCATGATACGCGGTGTGAGAAACACCAACAGCTCGGATTTTTTCTCCGAAACCACGTCACGCCGGAAAAGGCGGCCAAGATACGGCACATCGCCGAGAAATGGCACCTTATCTACAACCTTGCTTTGAGTATTTGAGAAAACGCCACCAATGACGATGGTCTCGCCATCGTTGACCAACACCTTGGCATTGACCTCGTTTTTCTTGATCGGCGGTACGTCCTGCACCTTGTTCAGGTAATCCGGCTCATCCTTGGTGACCTTGACCTCCATGATGATCCGGTTGTCCGGGGTGATCTGCGGGGTCACTTCCAGCGACAGCGATGCCTCCTTGAAGGACACGGATGTGGCACCGCTGGAACTGGCTTCCTGATACGGAATCTCGGTGCCCTTGAGGATCTTCGCGGTTTCCTTGTCGGAGGTGACGACCTTGGGTTGCGAGACGATTTCGCCGTTGCCGGTTTTTTCCATCGCCGTCAGTTCCAGGTCGAGCAACACGTTATCGGTAATGAACGCGATGCCGATTCCCGAGGTGTTAGCCGAGGTCCCCAGGTCGACGAAAGGCGAATTGGTGCCCGTGCTGCCCGGTGTACCGATGGTGGTGGACGAGCCGTTGACCCCCGAGGAGTTCCAGTTGCCCTTCTGCACCGAACCACCCCAGCGCACGCCGAGACTCTTGTCGTAATCGACGTTGGCCTCGACAATTCGCGCCTCGATCATCACCTGACGCACCGGAATATCCAGCTGCGCCACGATGCGACGCAGTTCGTCGAGACGATTCTGGGTCTGGTAGGCAATGATGTTGTTGGTGCGCTCATCGACGGTGATCGAACCACGCTCGTCGACTTTCGCTTCGGCACTGGTGACCGACTGGAACAGCTTGGCGATGTCGGCAGCCTTGGCGTAGTTGACCTGCAGCAGCTCGCGACGCAGGGGGGCCAGTTCGGCGATCTGCTTTTGTGACTCCAGCTCCTGGCGCTCGCGAGCGGCAATTTCCTCCGCCGGCGCAACCAGCAAGACGTTGCCGACCATGCGCTTGTCCAGGCCCTTGGTCTTCAGCACCAGGTCCAGCGCCTGGTCCCACGGCACATTTTGCAGGCGCAGGGTAATGCCGCCCTGGACCGTGTCACTGGCCACCAGATTGAGGTTGGTGAAGTCGGCAATCAACTGCAGCACCGAGCGCACATCGATGTCCTGGAAATTCAGCGAAAGCTTCTCGCCGCTATAGGCGAAGCGCTCCGCATTGCGTTTTTGCAGGTCGTCGACCGTCATCGCCCGAATGCTGACGGTGAGCTTGTTGTCCGTCTGATAGGTCGAGTAGTCGAACGCGCCACTGGGTTCGATGCTGATGGTCGCACGGTCCCCGGTGGCACTGGCATTGACGAATTGCACCGGCGTGGCGAAATCCTTCACGTCCAGGCGGACTCGCAGGGACTCTGGCAGCTGGGTTCGGGCGAAGCCAAGGATGATCTTGCCCTCGCGCTCTTGAATGTCCGGGGCGATGGATGGATCGGACAGGTCGATGACCACATTGCCCTCGCCCTGGGTGCCACGCTGGAAGTCAACGCTGCGGATAGCCTTGGCTACCGGCGCGTAGGCTTTCGCCGGGGCCGGCGAAGTAACGGCACGCGGCGCGCTGGCGACCGGTCGCGATGCAGCCTTGCTGGCGCCCTGGCCGACAACCACAAACAGGGTGTTGCCTTCGACCCGCGAGGTATAGGGGGACAACTGCGTAAGGTTGATAATCAGCCGCGTCCGGTCCTTGGCTTCCACCACCGTGGCACTGCGGGCATTGCCGCCACCCAGGTCGCGGGTCTTGCTGGCCAGCTGGCTGACCACCCCGGGCAGGTCGAGTGCGATCCGCGCCGGTGACTCGGTGGTATAGCCCTTGGGCGTGGGAGGCGTGCCATCGAATGACAGCTTCAACTCGATGCGGTCCCCAGGCAGTGCGGCAACGTCCAGCGTCTTCAGATTGGCCGCTTGTGCCATCGGCGAAAGCAGCGCTATCCATAGCGAAATACCGAGGGCTGAGAAAATCCTGTTCATGATTCGAGTCCCACTATGAATGCTCTTTCAAAGGTATGGTTCGCGGCCGTTCCAGCCAGGCTCCCTGGCCGTCGGGGACGATTTCGATCACGTCGACCTGCGAGCCGCTGATGGCGACAATGCGCCCATCGTTGCGCCCAAGATAGTCACCGACCTTCAGCCGATGCACGCCGCCAGCCCCGCGCAGCAGCGCAAAGGAACCGGTTGCATTGGAAATCGTGCCGACCATCTCAAACTGCTCTATGTTGAAACCTTCCAGGTACTGCTTGGCCCGGGCAGGATCAGGCTTGACGTTACGCGAGCCGTGCTTCTGGCCAGCCAGGTCCACCCTGACCTGCCGGGAAAACGGGCTTCGCAGGTTGGCGGCGCTATAGGTGAACGTCGGGTAGGAGCGGAACGTCGGCGTTGGCTCTATCTTCCCCGGTGGGCGCAGGCGAACTTCGTTCATGTAGGCATCGAGATCGCTGACGTCGTCGCCCTTGCCACAGCCAGCCAACCCGAGCACTACGAGCACCATGGCCAAACAACGGATCGGGCTCATTTCGGCGCCCCCTTGTCGTTATAGCGGTAGGTCTTGGCAAGGATACTCATGCGTAACTTCGTCCCGCCATCCGGGTCGGCCCCAGCAATGTCGAAGTCATGCAGCGTGACGATCCGGGGCAAGCCGGCCACTCCGCTGACGAAGGTGGCCAAGTCGTGATAGGCCCCGGTCACGGTTATCTGGATCGGTAGTTCAATGTAGAACTGCTGGGTAACTTCCGGCAGCAACTTGATCTCTTCAAACTCCAGCCCACTTCCGAGCCCGGTGCGAGTAATGTCCTCCAGCAGGCCCGGCACCTCGGTGTCGCTGGGCAGTTGGCGCAGCAGCACGCCAAAGGAGTTTTCCATCTCTTTCATCTGCTGGGTGTACAGCTCGAGATTCGCGGCCATACGGGCCTTGGAGGTGAATTGCTCCTTGAGTGTCAGCTCCTCCTCACGCTTGCTGTCCAGCTGGGTTTCCAGGTCGCTGAGGTAAAAGTGATACCCCAGGGCCAGCACCAGCACCATCAGCAGCCCACCCGCGATCGCCTTGATCGCCGGCGGCCATGAGCCGATGTTGTTGGTGTCCAGGTCATTGATATCAACGTTGCGCAGTCCGGCAAACCATTGCGATGGACTCATTGACCGTCCTCCACAGCGGCGGGCTGGGTCTGTCGAACCGTCAACTGGAAGACGTTCGCCTGGTCGAGCTGACCCGCCGTAGTGGCCTTGACCTCGGTCAGGCTGGGGGCATCGAACCAGTCGGAGCCGTCAAGATTGCGCATCAGGTCAGACACGCGATTATTGGACTCGGCAGCACCGGTAATGGACAAGGTAGTGCCGACCATTTTGACTTCGGTGAAATACACACCGTCCGGCAACGTGCGCGCCAGCTGGTCGAATATCCGCCCGCTGATTGGCCGATTGCCCTGCAGGTCCTGGATGATGCGCATGCGCTCGATGAGCTGCTGGCGGCGTGCCTTCAAGTCGCTGATCTGCTTTATCCGCTCATCGACAACGGCAATCTGTTTGCCGATGTAATCGTTGCGCGCGAGCTGGCGGTCAACGGCAGCTGTGATGACCTGGTCCGCAATCAGCACCGCCCCCACGGAGCCCACCAGGACCCCAACGAGGGTCACCAGGAAGCGTTTGCGGCGTTCCTCGCGCAGTTCCTCGCGCCAGGGTAGAAGATTGATCCGCGCCATCAGTCAAAACTCCTGAGTGCCAGCCCGCAAGCGATCATCAGTGCCGGCGCATCACTGGCCAGGGCACCGGCGTTGACCTTGCTGCTCAGGGTCATGTCGGAAAATGGATTGGCCACCTGGGTCGGCGTATTCAGGCGCTGCTCGATCAAGCGGTCCAGCCCCGGAACTGACGCCGTGCCGCCGGCCAGCAGGATGTGGTCAACCGCATTGTATTGGCCCGACGCGAAGAAAAACTGCAACGAACGGGAGACCTGTTGCACCAGCGCCTCGCGAAACGGTTGCAACACCTCACTGACGTAATCGTCCGGCAGGCCACCCTGTTTTTTCGCCAGTCCTGCCTGCTCAAGGGTAAGGCCGTAGCGACGCTGGATTTCTTCAGTCAACTGACGCCCCCCGAACAACTGCTCGCGGGTGTAGATAATTCGCCCTTTGTGCAAAACACTGAGGGTGGTCATGGTTGCACCGATGTCGACCACGGCCACGGTCAACTGCCCCTGGGGGCTGGCCAGATGGCCAGTCAGCAGGCCGAACGAGCGCTCCAGTGCATAGGCCTCGACATCGACCACCCGCGCGGTAAGGCCGGCCAGTGCCAGGGCAGCCTCACGGACTTCGACATTTTCCTTGCGGCAGGCGGCCAGCAGCACATTGACTCGTGCCGGGTTTCGCACCGAAGGCCCCTGGACTTCGAAGTCGATGGCGACTTCGTCCAGGGGATAGGGAATGTATTGATCGGCCTCGATCTTCAGCTGGTTTTCCAGCTCGTCGTCGGAGAGGCCGGCATCCATCTCGATTGTCTTGGTGATGACCGCCGAGCCGGCCACCGCCACCGCCACATTCCTGAGATTGGTCCTGGCCTTGATCAGCACGCGCGACAACGCCTGCCCGACACCTTCGAGTTCAGCGATATTTTTTTCGATGACTGCATTGGCGGGCAGCGGCTCGACTGCATAGGCCTCAACCCGGTAGCGCTCGCCTTGACGACTTAACTCCAGAAGCTTCACCGACGTGGAGCTGATGTCGATCCCCAGAAGCGTATTGGCCTTTTTATTGAAGAGTCCTAGCACTACCCATTCCCTATGACTATCCGTGAGTTACGGACTCTATAATGTCCATTGCGTTCAACCCGCCCGTCTTGACAGCAGCGCAAATGACGCCCTGCGACGGAAAAATGCTTATAATGCCCAGCGATTTTTTACCAGTTTTTACTTCAAGCTCGGGACATTACTCTTTTCACCAGTCCCTGGTGCCAAATTCATTCTTTTCCTGGATATCCAAACGCCTTGATTCGTCTGCTGAAATTTTTCGGTTGGTCCGTCGTCGCCGTTTTCTGCGGACTGCTCCTGAGTCTGAGTGGCGCCTATCTTTACCTTAGCCCCGGATTGCCGTCTGTGGAGGCACTGAGAAGCATTCAGTTGCAGATTCCGCTACGGGTATACAGCAGTGACGACAAGTTGATTGCAGAATTTGGCGAAATGCGCCGGACTCCGATCCGTTTTGCAGACATTCCGCCGAATTTCATTAACGCATTACTGAGTGCTGAAGACGATAATTTCGCCAACCACTATGGCGTCGATCCGAGCAGCCTGATGCGTGCCGCCACCCAACTGGTGAAAAGCGGCCATATCCAGTCCGGCGGCAGCACCATCACCATGCAGGTGGCAAAGAACTTCTTCCTGACCAGCGAGCGCAGCTTCTCACGCAAGACCACCGAAATTCTCCTGGCCCTGCAAATTGAACGCCAGCTGACCAAGGACGAGATCCTCGAGCTGTACGTTAACAAAATCTACCTGGGTAACCGCGCCTACGGCATTGAAGCCGCTGCGCAGGTGTACTACGGCAAGTCGATCCGTGACGTCAGCCTGGCGCAGATGGCGATGATTGCGGGCCTGCCCAAGGCCCCTTCGCGCTTCAATCCGCTGGCCAACCCGGCGCGCAGCAAAGAGCGGCGTGACTGGATCCTGGGGCGCATGTACAAGCTGGGCAAGATCACCGAAGCCGACTACACCGCCGCGATCAACGAGCCGCTCAACGCCAGTTATCACGTCCCGACACCGGAAGTGAACGCCCCCTATATTGCCGAGATGGCCCGCGCCGAAATGGTCGGCCGCTATGGCAGCGACGCTTATACCGAAGGGTTCCGCGTGACCACCACGGTGCCAAGCAACCTGCAGGAAATGGCCAACACGGCGCTTCACGAAGGCCTGATCACCTACGATCAGCGCCACGGTTATCGCGGCCCTGAATCGCGCCTGCCGGGCAAAACCCGCGAAGCCTGGGCAACCGAACTGACCAAGCAACGCACCATCAGCAGCCTTGAACCGGCCATCGTCATACAGGTCGACAAGAACGGCCTGCAGGTGCTGACCCGCACCGGCGAGGAGCACGTCAGCTGGGACACGATGAAATGGGCACGACCGTTCCTCAACACCAACAGCATGGGCGCCAATCCGAAGCAGCCAGCTGATGTAGCCCAGGTCGGCGACCTGGTGCGCGTGCAGCGCCAGCCTGACAACTCGCTGAAGTTCAGCCAGATTCCCCAGGCCCAGGGCGCACTGGTGTCCCTCGACCCGCAAAACGGCGCCATTCGCTCGCTGGTAGGTGGTTTTGCTTTCGAACAGAGCAATTACAACCGCGCCATGCAGGCCAAGCGTCAGCCGGGCTCGAGCTTCAAGCCGTTCGTCTACAGCGCCGCGCTGGATAATGGCTACACCGCCGCCAGCCTGGTGAACGATGCACCGATCGTGTTCGTTGACGAATACCTGGACAAGGTCTGGCGCCCGAAGAACGACACCAACACGTTCCTCGGCCCGATTCGCCTGCGTGAAGGCCTGTACAAGTCGCGCAACCTGGTGTCGATCCGCCTGGTGCAGGCATTGGGTATCGACCGCACCATCGACTACATCAGCAAGTTCGGCTTCAAGAAAGAAGACTTGCCGCGCAACCTGTCCCTGGCCCTGGGCACCGCGACCCTGACGCCAATGGAAATTGCCACCGGCTGGAGCACCTTTGCCAACGGCGGCTACAAAGTGAGCCCGTACCTGATCGAAAAGGTCGAGAGCCGTAACGGCGACCTGCTGTTCGCTGCCAACCCGCCAAGCGTGCCCAAGGGCGAAGTCGTCAGCGATGGCATCGCGGCACCAGCGGCCAGCGCTTTCACGGTCAATGCAACGCCTGCGGACGCCTCAAGTACCCAACCTGCGCAGTCGCCTGCAGTGGCTGAACGCATCGTCGATGGCCGCACCACCTATATCCTCAACAGCATGCTCGAAGACGTGATCAAGCGCGGCACCGGTCGCCGCGCACTGGCTTTGGGCCGCAGTGACATTGCAGGCAAAACCGGTACCACCAACGAATCCAAGGACGCCTGGTTCTCCGGCTACAACGCCGACTACGTGACCACCGTCTGGACCGGCTTCGACCAGCCTGAGAGCCTGGGTCGCAAGGAATTCGGCGGCACCGTAGCACTGCCGATCTGGATGAACTACATGGCCGCCGCGTTGAAGGACAAGCCGCCGCACACTCAACCTGAACCGGAAGGCATCCTGAGCCTGCGGGTTGATCCGGTCAGCGGCCGCGCAGCCTCCCCCGGCACGCCTGGCGCCTACTTCGAGCTCTTCAAGGCCGAAGACACGCCACCGACTGGCAGCGAGCTGGGAAGCGGCTCTGCGCCAGGCAGCCCGCTGCCTGCGGATGAAGGTGCGCCGATCGATTTGTTCTGATCAGGTAGCGCAAACCAAAAGCCCCGCCTTCGAGAGAAGCGCGGGGCTTTTTTACAGCCAGGATCAAGAGATCGCAGCCTTCGGCAGCGCCTACAGGGGAACGTGATCTCCTGCAGGCACTGCCGAAGGCTGCGATCTTTAGAATGTCCGGGCAATAAAAAACCCGGCCACTGACCGGGTTTTCCTGAGCGCTACGGCTTAGCCGTTGAACACATCATCCACGCTTTTCAGCGGGTAGTTCTTCGGATACGGCAGGGTCGCTACGCCGGTCTCGATCGCGGCCTTGGCCACGGCATCGGAGATGACGGTGATCAGGCGAGCATCCATTGGTTTCGGGATGATGTACTCACGACCGAATTCCAGCTTGATGCCGCCATAGGCGTCACACACTTCCTGAGGCACCGGCAATTTGGCCAGTTCACGCAGGGCATTGGCCGCCGCCACTTTCATTTCTTCGTTGATGCGCTTGGCGCGAACGTCCAGGGCACCGCGGAAGATGAACGGGAAGCCCAGTACGTTGTTGACCTGGTTCGGGTAGTCCGAACGGCCGGTGGCCATGATCACGTCGTCACGGGTAGCGTGCGCCAGTTCCGGGGAGATTTCCGGATCAGGGTTCGAGCACGCGAACACGATCGGGTTGGCCGCCATGGACTTCAGGCCTTCAGCGCTCAACAGGTTCGGACCAGACAGACCCACGAACACATCAGCACCGGCCAGGGCGTCAGCCAAGGTGCGTTTTTCGGTAGCGTGGGCAAACACGGCCTTGTACTGGTTCAGGTCGTCACGGCCGGAGTGGATTACACCGGTACGGTCAACCATATAGATGTTTTCGATGTTGGCGCCCATGCTCACAAGCAATTTCATGCAGGAGATGGCGGCCGCACCGGCGCCCAGGCAGACGATCTTGGCTTCTGCCAGGGTCTTGCCGGCGATTTCCAGTGCGTTGATCATGCCGGCCGCGGTAACGATCGCGGTGCCGTGCTGGTCATCGTGGAATACTGGAATGTCGCACTGTTCGATCAGCGCGCGCTCGATCTCAAAGCATTCAGGTGCCTTGATGTCTTCCAGGTTAATGCCACCGAAAGTGATGGAGATGCGCTTGACGGTGTCGATGAAGGCTTGCGGGCTTTCGGAGTCGACTTCGATGTCGAAAACGTCGATGCCGGCGAAGCGCTTGAACAGTACACCCTTGCCTTCCATCACTGGCTTGGAAGCCAATGGGCCGAGGTTACCCAGGCCCAGAATCGCGGTGCCATCGGAAATCACTGCAACCAGGTTGCCCTTGCCGGTGTATTTGTAGGCCAGTTCAGGATCGCGGGCGATTTCGCGCACTGGTTCGGCTACGCCGGGGCTGTAGGCCAGCGACAGGTCGCGGGCGGTAGCGGTGGCCTTGGTGAGCTCGACACTCAGCTTACCTGGACGAGGATGGGCGTGATATTCGAGAGCGGCAGTTTTCAGATCAGACATGGGGGCATTCCGCTTTTTACTGTTGGACAGACTGGTCAGCGAGGATACGCGCCTCGTAAAGTCCCCACAAGACTGACCAGTCACCCCTGTCAAGCGCTGCGGCTTACGACTTTGGGCCAAGAGCCACGGAACACAAGGGATAGACTGTTCACAATCGACTGAAAAAATGTCTACAATTTTTTTCAGGGCGACGTCTTAAGCATCACCGGATCGGTCAATGGCAATAACCAGCGCGCCTGTCCGTTTTTCAATCCGCCACGTCGCGACCTGTCAACCACCCAACCTCGAGCCTCGACCTGCCTGCCCTGCAGTTGCTCCAGCGTCGACATGTCGAAGCGCTTCAGCAGATTGGGCGCAACCCGCAGCACAACTGAATCCTGCAACTCGATCCAGATTCCGCCGCCGTTGCGCTGAACCTTGCTCACAACGCCACCCACAACGGCAAACCCGGAACCTCTGATTTGCCCTGCTTCAATCACAGGGGACTGGCGCCATAACCCGAGTCTGGCCTGGCGAGCACTTTGCTCGGCGGCTTGCTGGCAGGCCGCCAGCTCGACATTAGGCGCCACCGCCACCTGAAAACCCAGGCCCTCGGCAAGCATTTGCGCTTCAAGATTGGCACCCTCGGCACCGTAGACATGGGCCAGGGTTCGGCCGTAGCGGTCTTTACGCTCTTTTCCGGGAAGCAGACCGACCCGCCCGGCGCTCGCCGCTACCAGGGCCTCCAGACGCTTGCGCGCCGCGACAGCGAAGGGCTCGTCAGCGCGGCCTTTCTTGCCAAGCTCTGGAGTGTTCAAGCCGATCATCCGCACATTGCGGCCATCGGTCAGCCGCAACGTGTCGCCGTCGACTACTCGCTGCACCTGGGCCGGTGCCAGGCTGCCGGGTGCAGGGCAGAAGGCCTGGGCGCCGGAAAGCCAAATCGCGGACACAAAAAAGGCGCCCGCGAGGGACGCCTTTTTCAACAGCAAGGAAAGGCCCAAAGGGCGTTTCAACCTTACTCTGCAGCAGCAGGAGCTTTCTTGCCGAAAGCGCCGAAACGGTCTGCGAAGCGCTGTACACGGCCGCCAGTATCCAGAGTCTTCTGCTTACCGGTGTAGAACGGGTGGCACTCGTTGCATACGTCAGTGCCCAGTGGCTTGCACAGGTTCGAACGAGTTTCGAACTTGTTACCGCAGCTGCAAGTTACCAGGATGGTTTCGTATGCTGGATGGATATCGGCTTTCATGGTGTATTCCTCAGGCTAGCGTGCCGCCACTCAACACTATTGTTGAATACCGCACGTAATTAGGCCGCGGATTCTACCAGACAATCCCGATCACGCAAGCTGTCCCTTCTACCGACCGTCTGCTAGGCTCGCGACTTAAAGCACCCTCCCTGCAGGAGCGGGCTTGCTCGCGAAAGCGCTGTATCCGTTAGCACCATGGCGTCCGAGTCAACGCTTTCGCGAGCAAGCCCGCCCACACAGGTTTCATGCCCAGCCTGCATTTATTGCTCGCCCACAGAGACTCCCCCGCGTGCCCGACGCCATTTTGCGCCTAGCCCTGCCTTCGCCCCTGCGCCGCCTGTTCGATTACCGTGCTCCCGCCGGGGTCTTGCGTGCCCAGTTGCAACCGGGCATGCGCCTGCGGGTGCCGTTTGGCCGCCGGGAGATGATCGGGATCCTGGTAGAAGTCACCGACACCAGCGAAGTGCCTATCGACAAGCTCAAGCCGGCCCTGGCCCTGCTCGACGTCACCGCGCCTTTGCCGCCGGCACTGTTCAAGCTGTGCCTGTGGACCTCCCAGTACTACCAGCATAGCCTCGGCGACACCTTGAGCTGGGCGCTGCCCGTGCTGCTGCGCCAGGGTGAGCTGGCCGAAGCGCGCCAGGAGCGCTTCTGGTCGGCCGCACCCGGGGCCAGCCTCGATGACCCGCGTATCGCTCGCGCCCCGCGACAGCGCGAGGCCCTGGCTACCCTGGCCCAGCATCCCCACGGCGTGGCCCACCAGCTGCTGAGCAAGTTGATGCTGAGCAAGGACAGCCTGGATCTGCTGCTGGCCAAGGACCTGGTGCAGGTGGAAATCCGCAAGCATGCCCCGGGCGCCCGTCACGAACACTGGCTGGCCCAGCCGGAGCTGCCGCTCAACCCCGAGCAACGTGCGGCCTATGAAGCCATTCGCGCCGGCTTCGACAGTTATCACGCGTTCCTGCTGGCGGGCGTTACAGGCAGCGGCAAAACCGAAGTCTATCTGCAACTCATCCGCGAAACCCTTGAAGCCGGCAAGCAGGCATTGGTGCTGATCCCGGAAATCAACCTGGGACCGCAAACCCTCGCGCGCTTCGAGCAACGTTTCAATGCACGCATCGCGCTGATTCACTCGGGGATCAACGACCGCGAACGCCTCGAAGCCTGGCTCGCCGCCCGGGATGGCGATGCCGACATTATTATCGGCACCCGCTCGGCACTGTTCACTCCGATGAAAAACCCCGGGCTGATCATCATCGACGAAGAGCACGACGGCTCCTATAAACAGCAGGAAGGTCTGCGTTATCACGCTCGCGACCTGGCGCTGGTGCGCGCCCGCCAGGAAAACATCCCGATCGTCCTCGGTTCGGCCACGCCTTCGCTGGAGAGCCTGCACAATGCCTACACCGGCCGTTACGGGCTGCTGCGCCTGAACGAGCGCGCCGGTGGCGCCAAGCAACCGCGCTTCCTGCGCCTGGACGTAAAGAGCCGTCCGCTGGACAGTGGTATTTCCGGCCCCATGCAGCAGGCAATCGGCCAGACCCTGGCTGCCGGGCAACAGGTATTGGTATTTCTCAACCGTCGGGGTTTTGCCCCGACTCTGCTGTGCCACGACTGCGGCTGGATGTCTGAATGCCAACGCTGTGATGCGCGAATGACCGTGCACCAACGCTCCGGCGAACTGCGCTGCCACCATTGCGGCTATGTCGAACGCGTGCCTCGGCATTGCCCGAAATGCGCCAAAGTGGATTTGCGCCCGGTAGGGGCTGGCACCGAGCGCGCCGAAGAGCGACTGGCGATTCTGTTTCCAGAGGTGCCGGTGCTGCGTGTAGACCGCGACAGCACCTCGCGCAAGGACGCCATGAACCAGTTGTTCGCGACCATCCAGAAAGGCCAGCCGTGCATTCTGGTGGGCACGCAGATGCTTGCCAAAGGTCATCACTTTCCCAGGGTGACCCTGGTGTCGATCCTGGATGCCGACGGCGGCCTGTTTTCCGGCGACTTCCGCGCCAGCGAACGCATGGCCCAGCTGATAGTGCAGGTCGCCGGGCGCGCCGGGCGTGCCGAGGAACCTGGCAGAGTGATCATCCAGACTCACCTGGCCGATCATCCGCTGCTGGTGCAACTGACCGAGCAGGGTTATTTCGCTTTTGCCGAGCAAGCATTGAGCGAGCGGCGTTCGGCGGGCTTGCCACCCTTTGCCCACCTGGCGCTGTTGCGCGCAGAGGCACACAAACCGGGGCAGGCCGAAGGCTTTCTTGACGAAGCATGCAGCGAGGCCGAGCGTTTGCTGGCTGAGCAGAATTTGACCGGCATTGAGCTGCTCGGGCCGGTGCCCGCACCCATGGAGCGGCGCGCGGGCCGGTATCGCGCTCAGCTATTGTTGCAGGCGACAGCCCGCGCGCCGCTGCATCGGCTGCTGAGCAGCTGGTTGTTGGCGCTGGAGCAGATGCCGAGTGGGCGAGCGGTGCGCTGGTCGCTGGATGTCGATCCCGTCGATTTGTATTGAAGGTCAAAAGATCGTCCGAACGCGGCCCGAGCCTTCGGCAGCTCCTACCCCGGTCGCGCTTCTCTGTAGGAGCTGCCGAAGGCTGCGATCTTTGCCGCTTTTGTCACCGCATATCCATAACCTGCCCGCTATAGTTGGCAAGCCCGTCTCCGCCACGGATAATGCCCAGTTTTTCCACCCGCGCATCCAGGCGCTGCCGCGCTTGCGGTCGAAAGAGAGCATCATGAAAGACACCATTCGCCAGCTGATCCAACAAGCCATCACCCAACTCGTCAACGAAGGTGTGTTGCCTGAAGGCCTGTCGCCGGCGATCCAGGTGGAAAACTCCCGCGACAAGAAGAACGGCGACTTCGCCAGCAACATCGCCATGATGCTGGCCAAACCGGCAGGCATGAAGCCCCGCGACCTGGCGGAAAAAATCATCGCCGCGCTGCCATCCGATGAAAACATCACCAAGACCGAAATCGCCGGCCCGGGCTTCCTGAACTTCTTCCAGAACACCCAGGCCCTGGCCTCGCGGCTTGACGCGGCCTTGGCAGACGCAAACATCGGTGTGCGCAAGGCAGGCCCGACCCAACGCACCGTGGTCGACCTGTCCGCGCCCAACCTCGCCAAGGAAATGCACGTCGGCCATTTGCGCTCGACCATCATTGGCGACGGCGTGGCTCGCGTCCTGGAGTTCCTCGGCGACGACGTGATCCGTCAGAACCACGTTGGCGACTGGGGCACCCAGTTCGGCATGTTGATGGCTTATCTGCAGGAAAACCCGATTACCAGCGACGAACTGTCGGACCTGGAAAACTTCTACCGCGCCGCCAAGGGCCGTTTCGACGAATCCGAAGAGTTCGCCGACCGTGCCCGCGGCCTGGTGGTCAAGCTGCAAGCCGGCGACCCGGAATGCCTGGCGTTGTGGACCAAGTTCAAAGACATCTCCTTGTCCCACTGCCAGAAAATCTACGAGTTGCTGAACGTCAAGCTGACCATGGCCGACGTGATGGGCGAAAGCGCCTACAACGACGACCTGATCAACGTGGTCAACGACCTCAAGGCTGCCGGCATGCTGGTGGAGAGCAACGGCGCCCAGTGCGTGTTCCTCGACGAATTCAAAAACGCCGACGGCGACCCGCTGCCGGTGATCATCGTCAAGGCCGATGGCGGCTACCTGTACGCCACCACCGACCTGGCGGCCGTGCGCTATCGCAGCGGCAAGCTCAAGGCTGATCGCGCCCTGTACTTCGTCGACCAGCGCCAGGCCCTGCACTTCCAGCAAGTGTTCGCCGTGGCCCGCAAGGCCGGCTTCGTGACCCATCCGATGGAAATGGAACACATGGGCTTCGGCACCATGAACGGCGCTGACGGCCGTCCATTCAAGACCCGCGATGGCGGCACCGTGAAACTGATCGACCTGCTGACCGAGGCCCAGGAACGCGCCTACACCCTGGTCAAGGACAAGAACCCGGAGCTGGCCGAAACCGAGCTGCGCAACATCGCCAAGGTGGTGGGCATCGGCGCGGTAAAATACGCCGACCTGTCCAAGCACCGCACCAGCGACTACAGCTTCAACTTCGACCTGATGCTGAATTTCGAAGGCAACACCGCGCCGTACCTGCTGTACGCGTACACCCGCGTGGCTGGCGTGTTCCGCAAGCTGGGCAAGGATTTCAGCGAAGTCGAAGGCCAGATCACCCTGGAAGCCGTCCATGAGCACGAACTGGCGGCCAAGCTGGCGCAGTTCGGTGAAGTCCTCAATAACGTTTGCGACAAAGGCACGCCGCACATTCTGTGCACCTACCTGTACGATGTCGCGGGCCTGTTCTCCAGCTTCTACGAGAACTGCCCGATTCTCAGCGCCGAAACCCCGGCGCAAATGCAGAGCCGCCTGCGCCTCGCCGCGCTGACCGGTCGCACTCTCAAGCAAGGCCTGGAACTCTTGGGTCTGGAAACTCTGGAGCGTATGTAAGTTGGCTGCCAAGAAAAAACCTGCACCCAAGCGTGGCGCCAGCCGTTACCAGGCACCTGCCAAGCAACCGATCCCGGGATGGCTGTGGATGGCCATCGGCCTGACGGTCGGTGCGTTCATTGTATTCCTGATGAAACTGGAGCCTGGCAAAGGCAGCGAGAGCGTCAAGCGCGAGAAGATTGAGCAACAGAAAGCCACCCGGATCGCCGAGGCCAACAAGACCCCCCCGAGCCCGACGCAACCGGTGAAGCCAAAGTACGACTTCTACACGTTGCTGCCGGAATCGGAAGTCATAGTGCCTGCTGATGCCGTGCCGGAAAAAACCTTGCCGACACCCCAGGTGCCCGCGACTCCGACCACTCCGGTGACGCCGGAGCAAGCCGCCAAGATCGACACTGCGCGGGCGCAGGCAGCACTGGCCGGGATTACCCCGCCACCAGCGCCGCCGGTAAGCAAGGCCGCACCGGTGACCAAGTTCTTCCTGCAGGCCGGTTCGTTCCGCAAGGAGGCTGACGCAGACAAGGTTCGGGCGCAGATCATCCTGCTGGGCCAGGCCGTGGCGGTTGAGTCCGGCACCGTGAAGGACGAGACCTGGTACCGGGTGCTGGTCGGGCCGTTCAGCAATCGCGAACAACTGACCACCGCGCAGAAACAACTGGCGGGCAGCGGCTTCAGCAACCTGTTGTTACAACAACGCCAAAGCCGCTGAGTTCGTCAGCCACACTGCGTTATCGTTTATCGCGGGCAAGCCTTGCTCCCAACCTGTGGTGGCAAGGTTACCCACACTGCCGAGCTCGCGCAGGAACGCACAAACCTGTGGGAGCAAGGCTTGCCCGCAGTGACATTTGTACCGTCATCACCACACGCGAATCGTCCACCGCTCGTCCTCTCTCCCTCCCCGCAGTTGAAAAACCCGTCACCACCCCCATATGAGTTTCCATAAGGCATTTTCGCCCCGCTGCGTGGAGACTCTCCCTTGACCACCATCGTTTCAGTTCGCCGCCACGGCAAAGTCGTCATGGGCGGCGACGGCCAGGTTTCTCTCGGCAATACCGTGATGAAAGGCAACGCGAAGAAAGTTCGTCGCCTGTACCACGGCCAGGTTATCGCCGGTTTTGCCGGGGCTACGGCTGACGCCTTCACCCTTTTCGAGCGATTTGAAGGTCAGCTTGAGAAACATCAGGGTCACCTGGTTCGCGCTGCTGTCGAACTCGCCAAAGAATGGCGTACCGACCGTACTCTGAGTCGTCTCGAAGCCATGCTGGCAGTGGCCAACAAAGATGCTTCGCTGATCATCACCGGCAACGGCGACGTGGTCGAGCCTGAAGAAGGCCTGATCGCCATGGGTTCCGGTGGCGGTTACGCCCAGGCCGCCGCAAGCGCGCTGCTGAAGAAGACCGACCTGTCTGCCCGGGAAATCGTCGAAACCGCACTCGGCATCGCTGGCGACATCTGCGTATTCACCAACCACACCCAGACCATTGAGGAGCAGGACTGCGCCGAATAAGCCTGTTTCGGCCTTTGTGCCACGGCTCATTCTTGCTTGAGGTCCGCCAATTATTATGTCCATGACTCCCCGTGAAATCGTCCACGAACTCAATCGCCATATCATCGGCCAGGACGATGCCAAACGCGCCGTCGCCATCGCCCTGCGTAATCGCTGGCGCCGGATGCAGCTGCCCGAAGAGCTGCGCGTTGAAGTAACCCCCAAGAACATTTTGATGATCGGCCCGACCGGTGTCGGCAAGACCGAAATCGCCCGTCGCCTGGCCAAGCTCGCCAACGCGCCGTTCATCAAGGTTGAAGCGACCAAGTTCACCGAAGTCGGTTATGTCGGTCGCGATGTCGAATCGATCATTCGTGACCTGGCTGACGCCGCGATGAAACTGCTGCGCGAACAGGAAATGACCAAGGTTCGCCACCGCGCCGAAGACGCCGCCGAAGAGCGCATTCTTGACGCCCTGCTGCCACCGGCACGCGCGGGCTTCAACAGTGACGAAGCGGCTCCGCCTGCCGACTCCAATACCCGCCAGCTGTTCCGCAAGCGCCTGCGTGAAGGCCAGCTGGATGACAAGGAGATTGAAATCGAAGTCGCCGAAACGGCCGGCGTCGATATCTCCGCGCCGCCGGGCATGGAAGAGATGACCAACCAGCTGCAGAGCCTGTTTGCCAACATGGGCAAGGGCAAGAAAAAAGCGCGCAAGCTCAAGGTCAAGGAAGCGCTGAAACTGGTGCGCGACGAAGAGGCCGGGCGCCTGGTCAACGACGAAGAGCTCAAGGCCAAGGCCCTGGAAGCGGTTGAGCAGCACGGTATCGTGTTCATCGACGAAATCGACAAGGTCGCCAAACGCGGCAACTCCGGCGGCGTCGATGTCTCTCGCGAAGGCGTGCAGCGCGACTTGCTGCCGCTGATCGAAGGCTGCACCGTCAATACCAAGCTGGGCATGGTCAAGACCGATCACATCCTGTTCATCGCCTCGGGTGCGTTCCACCTGAGCAAGCCGAGCGACCTGGTGCCGGAACTGCAAGGTCGCCTGCCGATCCGCGTTGAGCTCAAGGCACTGACGCCAGAAGACTTCGAGCGCATCCTCAGCGAGCCACATGCGTCCCTGACCGAGCAATATTGCGCACTGTTGAAAACCGAAGGCCTGGGTATCGAGTTCCAGCCGGACGGGATCAAGCGCATCGCCGAGATCGCCTGGCAGGTGAATGAAAAGACCGAGAACATCGGGGCCCGTCGCTTGCACACGCTACTGGAGCGCCTGCTTGAAGAAGTGTCGTTCAGTGCCGGCGACCTCGCCAGCGCCCACGACGACAAGGTGATCATGATTGACGCCGAATACGTCAACAGCCACCTGGGCGAATTGGCGCAGAACGAAGACCTGTCCCGTTATATCCTGTAGGTCACCTGCCGCCCCGTAGGAGCTGCCGCAGGCTGCGATCTTTTGATCTTGATTTTGGTAGAGTCAAAAATCAAAAGATCGCAGCCTGCGGCAGCTCCTACAGGGTGCGTCACCCGACGGACGACCTTTCATGACCCAACTCCCCACCGACATCAAGCTGCACAAAGCCTCGAAAACCCTGTCGCTGAAATACGCGTCCGGCGAGGAACATCACCTGCCCGCGGAATTCCTGCGCGTGCACTCCCCTTCCGCCGAGGTCCAGGGCCACGGCAAACCCATCCTGCAATTTGGCAAGATCGGCGTCGGCCTGAGCAAGGTCGAACCGGCCGGTCAGTACGCACTGAAATTGACCTTCGATGACGGCCACGACAGCGGCCTGTTCACCTGGGAATATCTGTATCAGCTGGGCGTGCGCCAGGAAGACCTCTGGAACGATTATCTTGCAGAGCTCAAGGCTGCCGGAAAAACCCGCGACCCGAACCAATCCGTCGTCAGGCTGATGCTCTAGTCCGCACCTCTTGCTCATTAGAAGGCATTTTCTAATTTCATCTGTTTGAATGCTCCGCTCCAGGGCCGACGATTAGCCCGCTTGCGAAAAAAATTAAACTCGGGTAACCAATGGAGCTGGCAAGTTCCCTGCAGTGCTCTCTGCATAAAAGCAGTGGTGCAGAACTATCGGTCACCCGAGTAGTAGTACCTGGCATTTGCTGTGTGACTACACAGCTGGACTCAGGTACTCGTCTCAGGACAATGGAGCGTCGTAGATGAGTAACAAGAATAACGATGACCTGAAATCTCAGGCCTCGGAAAATACCTTGGGGCTGAATCCTGTCGTTGGACTGCGTAGAAAGGATCTTCTGGGCTCAGCTCGAATGGTGCTGACCCAAGCCATCAAACAACCGATTCACAGCGTCAAGCACGTTGCCCATTTCGGCCTCGAACTCAAGAATGTCCTGTTCGGTAAATCCGAACTCCAGCCTGCCGGTGATGATCGCCGCTTCGCCGACCCGGCCTGGAGCCAGAACCCGCTCTACAAACGTTATCTGCAAACCTACCTGGCGTGGCGCAAGGAACTCCACGACTGGATCGACGACAGCAGCCTTTCGCCCAAGGATGTCGCCCGCGGGCACTTCGTCATCAACCTCATGACCGAGGCAATGGCCCCGACCAACAGTGCAGCCAACCCGGCGGCGGTCAAACGCTTTTTCGAAACCGGGGGCAAAAGCCTGCTCGACGGCCTCTCGCATCTGGCCAAGGACCTGGTACACAACGGCGGCATGCCCAGCCAGGTCAACATGGGTGCGTTCGAAGTGGGCAAGAGCCTGGGCGTGACCGAAGGCGCGGTAGTGTTTCGCAACGACGTACTGGAGCTGATCCAGTACCGGCCTATCACCGAGCAGGTGCACGAGCGCCCGCTGCTGGTAGTGCCACCGCAAATCAACAAGTTCTATGTATTCGACCTCAGTCCGGACAAGAGCCTGGCGCGGTTCTGCCTGCGCAACAACGTGCAGACCTTCATTGTCAGCTGGCGCAACCCGACCAAGGAGCAGCGCGAGTGGGGCCTGTCGACCTATATCGAAGCGCTCAAGGAAGCAGTCGACGTCGTCACCGCTATCACCGGCAGCAAGGACGTGAACATGCTCGGCGCCTGCTCCGGCGGGATCACCTGCACTGCGCTGCTGGGCCACTATGCCGCGATCGGCGAGAAGAAGGTCAATGCCCTGACGCTCCTGGTCAGCGTCCTGGACACGACGCTGGACAGCGACGTGGCGCTGTTCGTCGACGAGCAAACCCTCGAAGCCGCCAAGCGCCACTCCTATCAGGCCGGTGTACTGGAAGGCCGCGACATGGCGAAAGTCTTCGCCTGGATGCGCCCCAACGACCTGATCTGGAACTACTGGGTCAATAACTACCTGCTGGGCAACGAGCCGCCGGTGTTCGACATCCTGTTCTGGAACAACGACACCACGAGATTGCCCGCCGCCTTCCACGGCGACCTGATCGAGATGTTCAAAAACAACCCACTGATCCGCCCGAATGCACTGGAAGTGTGCGGCACCGCCATCGATCTGAAGCAGGTCACGGCCGACATCTTTTCCCTGGCCGGCACCAACGACCACATCACGCCGTGGAAGTCCTGCTACAAGTCGGCGCAACTGTTCGGCGGTAACGTCGAGTTCGTGCTGTCGAGCAGCGGCCACATCCAAAGCATTCTGAACCCGCCTGGCAATCCAAAGTCACGTTACATGACCAGCAGCGAAATGGCGGTGAACGCCGAGCAGTGGCAGGAGAATTCCACCAAGCACACTGACTCCTGGTGGCTGCACTGGCAGGCCTGGCAGGCGGAGCGTTCAGGCAAGCTGAAGAAATCGCCGACCAGCCTGGGCAACAAGACCTTCACCGCCGGCGAAGCTGCACCGGGGACTTACGTACACGAGCGGTAACCGATACACCTCGGTCTGCAGGAGCTGCCGCAGGCTGCGATCTTTTGATCCTGGTTTTCAAAATCAAGATCAAAGATCGCAGCCTTCGGCAGCTCCTACGGGGTTCGGGGATGAATTCACCCACAGGGCCTGACGCATGCCGCAACCGTTCATTTTTCGTACCGTCGACCTGGATGGCCAGACCCTCCGGACCGCCGTACGCCCCGGCAAGCCTCATTTGACGCCCTTGCTTATTTTCAACGGCATCGGCGCCAACCTGGAGCTGGTATTTCCGTTTGTCGCGGCGCTGGACCCGGACCTGGAAGTCATCGCCTTCGATGTTCCGGGAGTGGGTGGCTCGTCGACGCCAAGTCGGCCCTACCGCTTTCCGGGCCTGGCGAAACTCACGGCACGCATGCTCGACTACCTCGACTACGGCCGGGTCAACGTGATCGGCGTGTCCTGGGGCGGCGCCCTGGCCCAACAGTTTGCCTACGACTACCCCGAACGCTGCAAGAAACTCGTCCTGGCTGCGACTGCGGCCGGTGCGGTGATGGTCCCGGGTAAACCCAAAGTGCTGTGGATGATGGCCAGCCCCAGGCGCTACATCCAGCCGTCCCATGTGATCCGTATCGCACCGATGATTTACGGCGGCTCGTTCCGCCGCGATTCGACCCTGGCGGCCAGCCACGCGGCGAAAGTCCGTTCAGCGGGCAAGCTTGGCTATTACTGGCAGCTGTTCGCCGGCCTTGGCTGGACCAGCATTCACTGGCTGCACAAAATTCACCAGCCGACCCTGGTTCTGGCAGGTGATGACGACCCATTGATCCCCCTGGTCAACATGCGCCTGCTGGCCTGGCGGATTCCCAACGCTCAGCTGCACATCATCGATGACGGTCATTTGTTCCTGATCACCAGGGCCGAAGCGGTGGCGCCGATCATCATGAAATTCCTCGAAGAGGAACGCCAGCGCGCAGTGATGCACCCGCATCCGGCGCCATTGGGCGGTTAACCGGCACCGACGTTTGGTCACAAAAAGGAATCGGCAGGACGCCGTACCGCGCAACAACCCGTTAGTGCGGCTATGGTGTTCTGGTCCAGTGAGTTTGTTTTTGGCCTGAAGACGAAGGAGTGTTGAGTCATGCGCGAAAAACCAGTGCGGGATTCCCTGCCCACTCCCGCCGCGTTCATCAACGCACAAAGTGCGATTACCGGCTTGCGTGGCCGCGATATGCTGTCGACCTTGCGCAGTGTGGCCGCTCACGGCTTGCGCAATCCGCTGCACAGTGCCCGGCACGCGTTGAAGTTCGGCGGCCAGTTGGGTCGCGTGCTGTTGGGCGAAACCCTGCACCCGACCAACCCGCAGGACAATCGGTTTGCCGACCCCGCTTGGAGTCTCAATCCATTTTACCGCCGCAGCCTGCAGGCCTATCTCAGCTGGCAGAAGCAAGTCAAAAGCTGGATCGACGAGAGCAATTTGAGCCCCGACGATCGAGCCCGCGCGCACTTCGCGTTCGCCTTGCTCAACGACGCCGTGGCACCTTCCAACTCTTTGCTCAACCCGCTGGCAATCAAGGAAATCTTCAACTCGGGTGGCAACAGCCTGGTGCGCGGAATCAGCCATCTGGTCGATGACTTGCTGCACAACGACGGCCTGCCCCGGCAAGTCACCAAACAGGCCTTCGAAGTCGGGAAAACCGTCGCGACAACCACAGGCTCCGTGGTGTTTCGCAATGAATTGCTGGAGTTGATCCAGTACCGGCCGATGAGCGAGAAACAGTATTCGAAACCCTTGCTGGTGGTGCCGCCGCAGATTAACAAGTACTACATCTTTGACCTGAGCCCCGCCAACAGCTTCGTCCAGTTCGCCCTGAAAAACGGCCTGCAGACCTTCATGATCAGCTGGCGCAACCCCGATGTACGTCACCGTGAATGGGGTCTTTCGACCTACGTTGAAGCTGTCGAGGAAGCGATGAACGTTTGCCGGGCGATCACCGGCGCGCGGGAGGTCAACCTCATGGGCGCCTGCGCCGGGGGCCTGACCATTGCCGCGCTGCAAGGTCACCTGCAGGCCAAGCGCCAGCTGCGCCGGGTCTCCAGCGCTACCTACCTGGTCAGCCTGCTGGACAGTCAGATGGACTCCCCCGCCACCCTGTTCGCCGATGAGCAGACACTGGAAGCTGCCAAGCGTCGCTCTTACCAGAAAGGTGTGCTGGACGGCCGCGACATGGCCAAGGTGTTCGCCTGGATGCGTCCCAACGACCTGATCTGGAGTTACTTCGTCAACAATTACCTGCTGGGCAAAGAACCGCCGGCCTTCGACATTCTCTATTGGAACAACGACAACACCCGTCTGCCAGCGGCGCTGCATGGCGATCTGCTGGACTTCTTCAAACACAATCCGCTGACTCACCCCGGCGGGCTGGAGGTGTGCGGCACGCCAATCGACCTGCAGAAGGTCACGGTCGACAGCTTCAGCGTGGCCGGCATAAACGATCACATCACGCCGTGGGATGCGGTGTACCGCTCCACCTTGCTGCTTGGCGGCGACAGGCGTTTCGTGCTGTCCAACAGCGGCCACGTGCAGAGCATCCTCAACCCGCCGAGCAACCCAAAAGCCAATTTCATCGAAGGCGCCAAACTGAGCCTCGACCCACGGGCCTGGTTTTATGACGCCAAGCAGGTCGACGGCAGCTGGTGGACCCAATGGCTGAGTTGGGTCCAGGCACGCTCAGGGGCGCAGAAAGAAACCCACATGGCCCTCGGCAATCAGAACTATCCACCGATGGAGGCTGCACCCGGCACCTATGTGCGAGTGCGCTGACGTTCAACGAACCATTAAGAAGACTGGATGAAGACCCGCGACCGGATTCTCGAATGTGCCTTGCAGTTGTTCAACCAGAAGGGCGAACCGAACGTTTCGACCATGGAAGTGGCCAACGAAATGGGCATCAGCCCGGGCAACCTCTACTACCACTTTCACGGCAAGGAGCCGCTGATACTGGGTTTGTTCGAGCGCTTTCAAAGCGAACTGTCGCCGCTGCTCGACCCGCCGCCGGACGCGCAATTGGCACCGGAAGATTACTGGCTGTTCCTGCACCTGATTGTCGAGCGACTGGCGCATTACCGCTTCCTGTTTCAGGACCTGTCCAATCTGGCAGGCCGCCTGCCCAAACTGGCCAAGGGGATCCGCAACCTGCTCAACGCGTTGAAGCGCACGCTGGCCTCGCTGTTGGCGCGCTTGAAGGCTCAGGGACAGCTGGTCAGCGATACCCAGGCACTTGGGCAATTGGTAGAGCAGATCACCATGACCTTGCTGTTTTCACTGGACTACCAGCGGATCCTCGATCGCGAGGGCGAGGTCCGGTTGGTGGTTTACCAGGTCATGATGCTGGTGGCGCCGCACTTGTTGCCGCCGATCAAGGTGGCGACCGAGCACCTGGCGATGCAGTACCTGGAAGAACATCAGTAAAAAATCACCGCACAACGCCGTACAACGCCGTAGGAGCTGCCGTAGGAGCTGCCGAGTGAAACGAGGCTGCGATCTTTTGATTTTTAAAGATCAAAAGATCGCAGCCTTCGGCAGCTCCTACGTAGATTCAGGAGGTCATGTTGTGCATAAAAAACGCCCGACCTTTGCAGGCCGGGCGTTTTTATTGAGTCCTGGAATCAGGACTGACTGGTTGGCGTCGATGGTGCTGGCGCGGCAGTCGGGGTTGCAGCCGGGGTCGGCGCGGCGGCCGAGTTCGACGTGCTGGCCGGGGTCGGCTTGGCGGCAGCCGTTGCGGCTGGTTTTGCTGCAGCGGCTTTCGGCGCCGCCGGCTTCTTCACTGCAGGCTTCTTCGCTGCGGCAGGTTTTGCCGCTGGCTTGGCAGCGGGTTTGGCCGCTGTGCTTTTTGCAGCAGGTTTGGCTGCCGGCTTGGCGGTGGCTTTTGCAGCAGCAGATTTGACGGCTGACTTCGCTGCAGCAGGTTTCGCTGCGGCAGTCTTGGCCACCGACTTGGCGGCAGACGCGGCTTTCGCTGCAGTCTTGGCTACCGGCTTGGCGACAGCTTTGGCCAGTGGCTTGGCAGCCGGTTTGGCCGCTGCGGTTTTAGTCGCCACTGGCGCAACCTTGGCGCCGGTGAGTTTTTCGATCTGCTTGGTCAGGGTATCGACCTTGCTATGCAGTGCCTTGACTTCATTACGGCTCGGCACGCCCAGACGCGAAATAGCGCTGTTCAGGCGCTTGTCAAAAGCACCTTCGAGCTCATCCCACTTGCCCAGTGCACGATCTTTCACGCCGCTGATGCGCGACTTGGCCGAAGTGGCGGAGTCTTTTGCCGCATCGACTTTATCGCCGACTGCATTCTTGGCGAGCTTCTCGGCTTTCTCGCCGTCTTTTACCAAGGTATCGAAGAGCTTGCTGCCGTCAGTGTCGATCTTCGAGTACACGCCTAAACCGGCCAGCCAGATTTTGCGGGAGTAGTCTTCAACTTTCCCGATCCACGAGCTGCCTTCTTTTTCGGTGTTCTTTTTACCAGCCATCCCGTTCTCCTTAAGATTTACGCGCGACGCGTTCGAGCAATGCCGTCAGCTCATCGAGCTTAGCAGAGAGTGTCTCAACGTCATGTTTAGACGGAATGCCGATACGATTCAAGGCACTTGCAACGCGCGAGTCAAAAGCCTTCTCGACCTTGTCGAGTTGCAGTTCGACTTTGCCTTTAAAACTACTGACTTCACTCTTTGCTTCATCGATCTCGGAGTTGGCGGCTTCAAGTTTTTCCGCAACTACCTTTTTGCCTTTTTTTTCAACAGTTTGACCTTCCTTGATCAACTCCTGAAAGTATTCGCTGCCTTCTTGGCCGACCTTGGTGTAGGCCCCCAGGCCTGCCAGCCAGATCTTGCGGGCATAAGATTTGACGTCGCCCAGAGCAGATGTCGAAGCGTCGATTTTTTTCTTCAAAATAACTTTGGCCATGGTGCACCTCACGCGCAGAAGGTTTGAGGAACTGCCCGCGAAAGAGTCGGGCTCAGGCACAAAGTAGTGAGAATAATTAGAAACGGCACCCTAACAACTGACATGAAACGGTGGTGCCTGAATGAAAAGATCGCAGCCTTCGGCAGTTCCTACAGAGGAATGTGGACTCTGTAGGAGCTGCCGAAGGCTGCGATCTTTTGATCTTCAGGCCAGGGCCTTGTCCAGCGCCTTTTCAATCTCGGCTTTGATCATACCGCTCATGGCCGACATCATCAGGCCCAACTCCACGTCGACCTTGATAGAATCCTCGGCCACATGCACCGCGCCCTTCACCCCCGAGCGCTTGAGATTCAGGGTATCGCCCGCCCACTGCGGCTCCAGGCCGTACTGATCGGACAGTTTCTGCGCCAGCTGGTCGGCCTTCTCGCGAGCCGCTTCCTTGCCCAGCGCGTGGGCACGTTCAAAACTAATACGGGCCATCAAATGACTCCTGCTTTATGAATGCTTCCTGAAGCATCTTGACCGCCGCTGCGGCAAAACGTCCCGGTGATTGCCTATCTTACCTTTAGCCACTCCAAGACAAAGCAGGCCACCGGGATTAGAATGTCCCGCATTCTCTTCTGGTGACAGCGATATGACTGATCAGCGCAAAGGCAGCGATGCCGAACCCACCACTCACTTCGGTTTCAAAAACGTTCCGGAAAGCCAAAAAGCGGAGAAAGTCGCTGAGGTCTTCCACTCGGTAGCCGCCAAGTACGACCTGATGAACGACCTCCTGTCGGGCGGCATGCACCGTTTGTGGAAGCGTTTTGCGATCGAACTGTCGGGTGTTCGCACCGGTAACCGGGTGCTGGACATCGCTGGCGGCACCGGCGACCTGACGAAAAAATTCTCGCACCTGGTAGGCCCTACTGGCCAGGTCGTGTTGGCCGACATCAACGAATCCATGCTCAAGGTCGGTCGTGACCGCCTGCTGGACCTCGGTGTTGCCGGCAACGTCGAATTCGTCCAGGCCGATGCGGAAAAGCTGCCCTTCCCGGACAACCATTTTGATTGCGTGACCATCGCCTTCGGCCTGCGCAACGTGACGCACAAGGAAGACGCCCTGCGTTCGATGCTGCGCGTACTCAAGCCGGGTGGTCGCCTGCTGGTGCTGGAATTCTCCAAACCGACCAACGCACTGATGTCCAAAGCCTACGACGCCTACTCGTTCGCCTTCATGCCGTTGATGGGCAAGCTGATCACCAACGACTCGGAAAGCTATCGCTACCTGGCCGAATCGATCCGCATGCACCCGAACCAGGAAACCCTGAAGTCGATGATGGTCGAGGCCGGTTTCGACCGCGTGACCTATCACAACATGACCGCAGGTATCGTTGCCCTGCACCGCGGCATCAAACCCTGATGTTGCTGGCCGGCCTGCTCGCCAGCGTTGAGCTCGGTCTTAACCGGGTGCTGCGCCTCGACAGCACGGCCTTGCCGCGCCTGGCGCATTTGAGTGGCAGGGTGATCGCCGTCGATTGCCGCAACCCGGCATTCCAGCTGTTCATTCTGCCCAGCGACGAAGGCCTGATGCTCGCCTCCCAGTGGGAGGCCGGCGCCGACTGCACCTTGCGTGCCCCGGCCTCAAGCCTGCTGAAACTGGCCATGAGCAAGGACAAGACTGCCGTGCTGCACGGCCCGGAAGTCGAGCTCGACGGCGACAGCGGCGTGCTGCTGGAACTGGCGGCGATCCTCCAGGACCTCGAGCTGGACTGGGAGTACGAACTCTCGCGCTGGCTGGGCCCTGTGGCAACACAACTGGTCGGCGGTCATTTGCGCAGTCGCGCGCGCTGGTACCAGCAAGGATTTGTCAGCCTCGGCCAAAACCTGGGCGAATACCTGGCCGAAGAATCGCGCACCCTCGTCGGTCAGCGCGAAGCCGAAGCCCGTTTCAGTGAACTGGACCAGATCAAACTTGATCTGGAACGTCTTGAGGCGCGTTTCGAGCGCCTTTCCCGATCTCTCGACCCAAGCGATAACGCATGAAGCTGCTTGCCGTCCGCCGTTTGTTGCGCATCCAGCGCGTTGTGATTCGCTACCGTCTCGATGACCTGCTGTTCGCCCTGCCGCTGCCCTGGTTCCTGCTGGCGCTGCGGTATGCATTGCCGTGGCGCTGGTTCCCGCGCAAAACGCTTGAGCTGAGCCGCGGCGCCCGACTGCGCCTGGCCCTGCAGGACCTGGGACCAATCTTCATCAAGTTCGGGCAGATCCTGTCCACCCGCCGCGACCTGCTGCCGGAAGACATCGCCGATGAATTGATGCTGCTGCAGGACCGTGTCCCGCCGTTCGATTCGCAAGTGTCGATCAAACTCATCGAAGAGCAGCTGGGCAAGAAGATCAGCGAAGTGTTCAGCCGATTCGACGTCCAACCGCTCGCTTCGGCTTCGGTAGCGCAGGTGCATGCCGCGCAGCTCAAGACCGGTGAAGAAGTCGTGGTCAAGGTGATCCGCCCCGGCCTCAAGCCGATCATCGCCCAGGACCTGGCATGGCTGTTCATCCTGGCTCGCGCGGCAGAAAAACTCTCGGCCGATGCGCGCCTGCTGCATCCGGTGGACGTGGTCCAGGACTACGAGAAAACCATCTACGACGAACTCGACCTGCTGCGCGAAGCCGCCAACGCCAGCCAGCTCAAGCGCAACTTCGAAGGCTCGCCACTGCTCTACGTGCCGCAAGTCTATTGGGATTGGTGCCGGCCCAAAGTGCTGGTGATGGAGCGCATCTACGGGGTTCAGGTGACCGACCTCGCGACCCTGGCCGACCAGCGCACCGACATGAAGATGCTCGCCGAACGCGGCGTCGAAATCTTCTTTACCCAGGTGTTCCGTGACAGCTTTTTCCATGCCGACATGCACCCGGGCAACATCTTCGTCAGCACCGTCAACCCGTGGAGCCCGCAGTACATTGCGATCGACTGCGGCATCGTTGGCAGCCTGACCCCGGAAGACCAGGACTATCTGGCCCGCAACCTGTTCGCTTTCTTCAAACGCGACTATCGGCGAGTGGCCCAGCTGCATATCGATTCGGGCTGGGTGCCGGCGGAAACCAAACTCAACGAATTCGAAGCGGCGATCCGCACTGTATGCGAACCGATCTTCGAAAAACCGTTAAAAGATATTTCATTCGGCCAGGTGCTGATGCGCCTGTTCCAGACCGCTCGACGCTTCAACATGGAAGTACAGCCGCAGCTTGTCCTGTTGCAAAAAACCCTGCTGAACATCGAAGGCCTGGGCCGCCAGCTGTACCCGGACCTCGATCTGTGGAACACCGCGCAACCGTTCCTCGAACGCTGGATGCGCGAGCGCGTCAGCCCCAAAGCGTTGCTGGGCAACGTGCAGAGCCAGTTTGAACAGCTACCGCACCTGGCCAACATGGCCCGCGACCTGCTCGAACGCATGTCCCAGCCTCACGCCTACGACCCGCCGCCACCCTGGCACCGCCGACGTGACGACTGGTTCCTGCGCCTGCTCGGCACCGCTCACCTGGCGGGCGGCGCAGTACTCGCGATCGGCGGCCCGCTGAACGACCTGGCCTATTGGCCAGCCGGAATCATGATGGCGGTCGGTTTGTATCTGGTCGTTCGCCGATAGCCAGTTGTGTGATCCGCTGGCACACTGTTTCAACGTTGGACTCCGCTAATGAAGTGCGGAGCCCGCTGTCGGAGTCGAAGATGAAAAACTGGCTGGACGAAATCAAGTGGGACGCCGATGGCCTGGTGCCCGCGATTGCCCAGGATCACAAGACCGGGCGCGTCCTGATGATGGCCTGGATGAACCGTGAAGCGCTGCAACTGACTGCCACGGAGAATCGTGCCATCTACTGGTCACGTTCCCGAGGCAAACTGTGGCGCAAGGGTGAGGAGTCCGGGCATGTGCAGACCCTGCATGAGATGCGCCTTGACTGTGACGCCGACGTGATCATTCTGATGGTCGAGCAGATCGGCGACATCGCCTGCCATACCGGCCGCCAGAGCTGCTTCTATCGAGTCTTCGAGAACGGCGACTGGAAAACCGTCGACCCGGTACTTAAAGACCCGCACGCCATTTACTCCGCAGGACACACCCATGAGTGACACCCTGACCCGCCTGGCCGAAGTGCTGGAAGAGCGCAAAGGCGCCGCTGCCGACAGCTCGTATGTTGCCAGCCTGTACCACAAGGGCCTGAACAAGATTCTGGAAAAAGTTGGCGAAGAATCCGTCGAAACCATCATTGCCGCCAAGGACGCTGCCATCAGCGGCGACTGCAGCGATGTGATCTACGAGACTGCCGACTTGTGGTTCCACAGCATGGTCATGCTCGCCCAACTGGGGCAGCATCCACAGGCTGTACTCGATGAACTCGACCGTCGCTTCGGTCTGTCCGGACACGCCGAGAAAGCCTCGCGCCCGTCCGCCTGAACAACTATTAGAGAGGAGCAGCAACATGGGCATTTTTGACTGGAAACACTGGGTCGTCATCCTGGTCGTTGTCGTGCTGGTATTCGGCACCAAGAAACTGAAGAACCTCGGCACCGACGTCGGCGAATCGATCAAGGGCTTCCGCAAAGCCATGAACGATGACGAAAAGCCCGCTGATCCAAGCGTGACCCCGGCGCAACCGGTACCACCTGTGCAGCCACAGGCCACCCCGGTCAACCCGCCGCACACCATCGACGTGCAGGCACAAAAAGTCGAAGAGCCGATTCGCAAAGACGTGTGAGCACTGACTAATGTTTGGTATCAGCTTCTCTGAACTGCTGCTCGTCGGCCTCGTCGCCCTGCTGGTGCTGGGCCCCGAACGCCTGCCGGGTGCTGCGCGCACTGCCGGCCTGTGGGTCGGTCGTCTGAAGCGCAGCTTCAACGCGATCAAACAGGAAGTTGAACGTGAGATCGGCGCCGACGAAATTCGCCGGCAGCTGCACAACGAGCATATCCTGTCCCTGGAGCAGGAGGCGCGGAAGATCTTCACGCCCACCCAGCAGGAGCCGACTCCGGTGCAGCCTGTCGCGGAGCCGACCATTCATGCCCCGGTGCCGAACATCGAGCCGACAATCGGCGCTGAACCTGCGCCTGTCGCTGCTCCTGCGGCGCAGCCTCTGGCCGAATCTGCAACACCTGCGGCTGCGCCTGTTGCGCCTGCCCCTCATGACCCAACACTGCCGCCGCGAGCCCCATGAGCGATCTTCCTGAAAATGACCAGCACATGCCGCTGGTTTCGCACCTCACCGAGTTGCGCACCCGCCTGCTGCGCTGCGTAGCGGCGATCTTCATCGTCTTCGCCGGGTTGTTCGCCTTCACCCAGCAAATCTATACCTTCGTCTCCACGCCGCTGCGCCAGTATTTGCCGGAAGGCGCGACAATGATCGCTACCGATGTGTCGTCGCCCTTCCTGACGCCACTGAAGCTGACGATGATGGTTTCGCTGTTCCTGGCGATTCCGGTGATCCTGCATCAGATTTGGGGTTTCATCGCACCAGGCCTGTACAAGCACGAGAAGCGCATCGCCGTGCCACTGCTGATGTCCAGCATCCTGCTGTTCTATACCGGCATGGCGTTCGCCTACTACCTGGTGTTCCCGTTGATCTTCAAATTCTTCGCTGCCGCTACGCCGGCCGGTGTGGAAATGATGACCGACATCACCAGCTACCTCGACTTCGTCATGACGCTGTTCTTCGCCTTCGGCGTGGCGTTCGAAATCCCGGTAGCCGTGGTATTGCTGGTGTGGATCGGTGTAGTCGACGTCAAGTACCTGAGGAAAATCCGCCCGTACGTGATCATTGGCTGCTTCGTGGTCGGCATGATCCTGACGCCGCCGGACATTTTCTCGCAGACCCTGCTGGCCGTACCAATGTGGCTGCTGTTTGAAATCGGCATCCTGTTCGGCAGCCTGATCAGCAAGCGTGGCGAGCACCCGGACGACCAGCCGGCTGACGACTCCAACGACCAGCCGCCAGCGACCCAGCCGTGAACCTGCTGCTTCTCGAAGAGGCCGATTTCATTGCGGCCGATCGGGTGATCCTGCGTGATCGCCGCCTGACCCACATGCAGGAAGTCCACCGTTCGCAAGTCGGTGACAGCCTGCGGGTCGGCAGGATTGGCGGTCTGATGGGGTCTGCCGAGTTGCTGCACCTGGACACCACCGAAGCCGAATTGCGCGTCACCCTTGATCAGCCCCCTCCGAGCAAGCTGCCGCTGACCATGGTGTTGGCCCTGCCACGCCCGAAAATGCTGCGCCGGGTGTTTCAGACCGTTGCGGCCATGGGAGTGCCGCGAATCATCCTGGTGAACAGCTATCGCGTCGAGAAGAGCTTCTGGCAAACGCCGTTCCTGGAACCAGACGCCATTCGCGAACAATTGATCCTCGGCCTTGAACAGGCCAGGGACAGCGTGTTGCCGGAAATTATTATCGAGAAGCGCTTCAAGCCGTTCGTCGAAGACCGGCTTCCCGCGATCACCGAAGGGACTCTGGGCCTGGTCGGCCATCCCGGCAACTACCCACCCTGCCCTCGCGGCCTGAACGAGCCGGTGACTCTGGCCATTGGTCCGGAAGGCGGCTGGATCCCCTACGAGATCGACCTGCTGGCCAAAGCCGGGCTGCAACCGGTACAACTGGGCGAGCGCATCCTGCGGGTCGAAACCGCGGTCACCGCCCTGCTGGCCCGACTCTTCTAAACACCACGCCCCCCGGTAGGAGCTGCCGCAGGCTGCGATCTTTTGATCCTGGCGTTTGTAAGGACGCCAGAACTCAAGATCAAGATCAAAATCAAAAGATCGCAGCCTTCGGCAGCTCCTACAGGTTCCGGAGAAGCTGCCGATACAACTCCCATAAAACCTACGTGTGGTTCGAGGGAGTTGCAGCATGTACCAATCGCTAGCTGATAAACTGGGGAACGTCAGCGTCAATCGCAAACTGGGAGTCGGTTTCGGATTGGTGCTGCTGCTGACCTGCCTGATCACCTTCACTGGCTGGACGGGCCTCAGCGGCGTCATGAGCCGGGGCGACAAGCTCGGTTTCATCTCCGGCCTGATCGAGCTGAGCAAAGACCTGCGCATCGCCCGCCAAGACTACGACATGCATCGCGGCGAACAGGGTCCCGGGACAGTCAACGATTTGCTCGGCCAACTGGATACCGGCCTGAAAACCGCACGCACCCTGATCGAACAGCCTGCCGATGCAGCCATGGTCGACCAGCAACTGGTCGCCGTCGCTGAATACAAGCGCGCCTTTGCCGACATGACCCAGGCAACCGCTGCTCGTGAAGACGCCCGGAGCAAACTGGGGGTAAACGCTGACAACGCCGTAGCGCAAGTCAGCACGGTCGAAAAATCCATGCTGCAAGGCGAAAGCGTTGCCGACTACAGCCAGGTGATCGAACTGAGCAAGCTGCTCCAGCAAGCGCGCTACCAGGTTCGCGGCTACACCTACAGCGGCAAGGCCGAAGCCCAGCAACCGGCACTGGACGCCATCGACACCGCCCTGAAAAGCCTCGACAGCCTCGCGGCAAAACTGCCTGAGCAGCACCTTGCCAACCTGCAACAGGCTACCGGGTCGCTGAAGGCTTACCGCGCGGCTGTCAGCCAGTTCCGCGACTCCCAGGTCGCAAACGCTACGGCGCTCACGCGCATGACCGCTCAGGGCGACATCCTGATCGACCTCAGCAAGAAGCTGACGGCCTCGCAGACCATTGTTCGCGACACCGATGCCGCGCACGCCAAGAACATGCTGTTGCTGGCCACCCTGCTCGCCCTGGCTTTCGGTCTGCTGGCGGCTTGGGCCATCACCCGCCAGATTGTCATTCCCCTGAGCCAGACCCTCAAAGTTGCCGAACGCATTGCAGCCGGCGACCTGACCCACAATCTGGTGTCTCGCCGCCAGGACGAACTGGGCCAGTTGCAGCGTGCTATCCAGAGCATGACCCAGGGCTTGCGCGAGTTGATTGGCGGCATCAGTGATGGCGTCACGCAAATCGCCAGCGCCGCCGAGGAGTTATCGGCAGTCACTGAGCAGACCAGCGCCGGGGTCAACAGCCAGAAGGTCGAGACCGATCAGGTGGCAACCGCCATGAACGAGATGACCGCTACCGTGCAAGAAGTCGCACGCAATGCGGAAGAAGCCTCGGAGGCCGCTGTGGCCGCCGACCAGCAGGCCCGTGAAGGGGACAAGGTGGTGGGTGAAGCCATCGCCCAGATCGAGCGCCTGGCGCTCGAAGTGGGCCACTCGACCGAGGCCATGGGCCATCTCAAGCGCGAGAGCGACAAGATCGGCAGCGTGCTCGACGTGATCAAGTCGGTAGCCCAGCAAACCAACCTGCTGGCGCTAAACGCCGCCATCGAAGCCGCCCGTGCCGGTGAAGCAGGCCGCGGTTTTGCCGTGGTTGCCGACGAAGTCCGCAGCCTCGCCCAGCGCACCCAGAAGTCGACCGAAGAAATCGAAGAGCTGATCGTTGGCCTGCAAGCCGGCACCCAGCAGGTGGCGACAATAATGGACAACAGCCGCAGCCTCACCGAAAGCACGTCGAACTGACCCGCCGCGCCGGTGGTTCGCTGGAAAGCATTACCCGCACAGTGTCAGCGATCCAGTCGATGAACCAGCAGATTGCCGCAGCGGCCGAGCAACAAAGCGCGGTGGCCGAAGAAATCAATCGCAGCGTGTTGAATGTGCGCGATGTGTCCGAGCAGACCTCGGCCGCCAGTGAAGAGACGGCGGCGTCGAGTGTCGAACTGGCACGGCTTGGTACTCATTTGCAGACGCTGGTGGGACGGTTCAAGGTCTGAGTTGATGCGAACGCCTCGGTTCACACAGGACCAAGGTGATGCTATCGCGGGCAAGCTCCCACAGGGTTCAACGGTGTTACGCAAATTGCATGAACACTGAACATACTGTGGGAGCGGGCTTGCCCGCGATGGCGGCCGGATGGCCGCCGCGATCAGAGAACCTGGCGCAGGAACGCCTGTGCCCGAGGATCCTTCGGCGCAGCGAAAAACTCGGCCGGCGAAGCATCTTCCAACAGCTTGCCGTGATCGAAGAACAACACCCGATCCGCCACTTCCCGCGCAAAGCCCATTTCATGGGTAACGCAGACCATCGTCATGCCTTCCACGGCCAGGGTCTTCATCACATCCAGCACTTCACCGACCATTTCCGGATCAAGCGCCGAGGTCGGTTCATCGAACAGCATCACCTTCGGCTCCATCGCCAGCGCCCGGGCAATGGCCACACGCTGTTGCTGACCGCCGGACAGGCGTGATGGAAACTCGTTGGCTTTCTGCGCGATACCGACCTTCTCCAGCAACGCCAGGGCCTTGGCCTCGCGCTCCTTTTTGCCGCGCTTGCGCACGACTTTTTGCGCCAGGCAGAGGTTTTCCAGTACGGTCATGTGCGGGAACAGGTTGAAATGCTGGAACACCATGCCGACTTCACGGCGGTAGGCATTCACGTCGGTTTTCGGGTCGGCCAGCTCCAGGCCGTCGATGCTCACTGAGCCGGAATCGAATTCTTCCAGGCCGTTGAGACAGCGCAGGAACGTCGACTTGCCGGAGCCGGACGGACCGATCACCACCAGCACTTCACCCCTGGCCACTTGCGTGGTGACGTTATCCACCGCGCGCACCACCTGGCCACGGGTATCGAAGACTTTTACCAGATCGCGGACTTCAATCACTTTGCGCGAGCCTCCGCTCTAGGCGGCTGGCGATTTTCGACAGCGGCAGGTTGATCAACAGGTACAGGCCGGCGACGCAGAACAGGATTTCGAACGGCGAGAACGAGGTAGTGATGACTTCCCGGCCGCTTTTGAGCAGTTCGGTAATCGCGATGACCGAGACCAGCGAAGTGTCCTTGACCAGGCTGATGAACTGCCCGGCCAGTGGCGGCAGCACGCGCTTGAATGCCTGCGGCAGGACCACATGACGCATCGACTGGCCAGCGCTCAGCCCCAGAGATCGCGCGGCTTCGTTCTGGCCGCGGGCGATCGACTGCACGCCAGAGCGGATGATTTCCGCGACATAGGCGCCGGTGAACAGTGACAGCGCGGCGATCCCGGCAAATTCCCGGGACAGGTTCATCACGGTGCCGATGAAGAAGTAGAAGATGAAGATCTGCACCAGCAGCGGCGTGCCGCGCACCAACTCGACATAAATGGTCGAGAGATCGCGCAAGGTCGGGTTGCTGGACAGCCGGCACAGGCCGGTTGCCAGGCCAATCAGCAGGCCGAGCACACCCGAGACCACCGACAGCCACAACGTCGTCCACAAGCCCCACAACAGCGGTCCTGCCGCCCAATGGCGAGTCACGCCCACGACATCGCCTTCTGCCACGTCATCGCCCTGGGCGACTTGCAGGCTGTTGTCATCGACGATCAGGTGCTGCTCGTCGCCAGCGTCGTTGCGCAGGGTGACTTCAGCCTTGTCACCCTTGCGTACCAGCTCGCTGACGGTGGAAATGTCAGCAGCACGCTGGGACTCTTCGGCGTGGTAGGCGAAGTACTGCGGCACACGGTTCCAGCGCCATTCGTAGGACATCAGCGAGGTGGCGTAGTACAAGGCGCCGGCCAGGCCGATCAGCACCAGCACGGTTAAAACGTGCCAGGGCCATTGGGCTTTTCTCTGTTTCATGGGTTTAGCAAAATCCGAAAGTTGTGTCGCCAGGAAGGCCTTCATCGCCAGCAGGCTGGCTCCCACACTGGATCTGTGACGCACACAAATCCCCTGTGGCAGCCCGCCAGGAAGGCCGTCATCGCCAGCAGGCTGGCTCCCACACTGGATCTGTGGCGCACACAAATCCCCTGTGGCAGCTCGCCAGGAAGGCCGTCATCGCCAGCAGGCTGGCTCCCACACTGGATCTGTGACGCACACAAATCCCCTGTGGCAGCCCGCCAGGAAGGCCG